>CAZNVM010000385.1:0-20722 GCA_964576215.1 uncultured Planctomycetaceae bacterium | reverse complement strand
AAGAGGATGCAATCGAGGTTCACCAAAACGAATCCTTTTTTGCGAACCAACTCGTAGGCGATTTGGAGCATTTCAACGGAACTCCGTCCCTGATTGGCGGAGTCGCCGTCGGGAAACAGATCGCCGATGTCGCCGATTGCCTACCCGCCGGTTTTCTTCTCCGTGGTTCCGGTGATGTAATTTTCAAATTTCACCAAAACCTTTCCGTCGTCCTCAATTTGTACCTCCAAAACGTCCAAATCCCGCGGCGAAGGGGACGCTTCGTCCAAACGAACCCCGTTCAAGTCGAAATGCGCCGCGTGGCACGGACAGTAAAAGATCAACTCTTCGGTGCCGGTTTTCGGGTTCTTTTGAACGTCCGCTTCAACCGTGCAACCGGCGTGCGGACAAACGGAGTGAATCGCACGGATTTTTCCGTCGCCGTCTTTCAAAAGGAACACGGCCCCGATCTTTTGCCGCGGTGAAGTCATCCAGGCATCACGAATATCGTCGGTAATCAGGAATTTTTGCGGCGTCTGTCCAAGCGAATCGACGGTCGTAAGCTGGTAGAACTTTCCGGCAGCCCCTTTTTGCTCCGGAGCACTGAGTACCACGCGAATTCCGGAAGCGACCGGCGGAGCGATTGCGACCGCCCCGAGACCCGCCGCGACAACGGATTTGCAAAAACTCCGCCGCTGCGTGGAACAACAAGCAGAACCGGATACGGCCGTACTTTTCTTCGTATTTTGTTCAGTCATAGTGTCTCGATTGATGGATGGTACTGAAGCTCTTCCAGACCCGCTCATTATACCCTGTGATTACGTGGTTTCAAGGGTTTGAAAATTTTGCCCAAGAGGATTGCAAAATCCTTGGGAACGCAGGCTTCAAGCCTGCGCGAAGGTTGCGGAATGGAGTCTCAGCCCTACGCAGGTAGGATGCCTACGAACTCACTGGCAGGCTGGAAGCCTGCGTTCCCAGGAAAAAAGCGACTTTGCAATCCTCCTGAAATTTTGCCCTCCTTTTGAATCTCCTATTGAATATAATCGGTTCCAACCGTATAATCTTGCCGAGCGGGTTGTAACTTTTGGCGAAGCCGATTCATTTTTTTTATTTTTTCGACCTATGGCCCTAATCCCCTTTTTCGACAAAATCGCAAGTACGTTTCGTTGGGCGGAAAATTCAAAAAATTCTTCGGATCGCCTAAAAACTCCCCGGCCACGACGGCTTCAGATCGAACCACTGGAAGACCGTACTCTTTTGGCCGTCTGCTATGTCAACACGAATCTCACGGGAACCGGAGGCGACGGAACCACTTGGGGGAATGCCGTCAAGTCGCTCCAGGAAGCTCTGGACTTTGCGGCGGTTCCCGGTCGAAATATCACGGAAATCTGGGTCGCCGAAGGAACTTATACGCCGAGCAAGCTCACTCATTCAAGCGATCCCCGCAGCGCAACGTTTTCTCTGGTCAACGGTGTTTCGATCTACGGCGGTTTTGCGGGAAATGAAACAAACAAAGCAGCACGTGTCGCGGTCAACGGAGAATACGTGCATCGAACGATCCTCAGCGGCGATCTGGGACGTAACGACGATCTGGGGCATCCCGATACGATCAAGGACAATGCGTATACGGTTCTCTATGGTGCCAACCTGAACACCGCAACCACGATGGAAGGCTTGACGATTACCGGCGGCAACGCACAGCCTTATTCCAATAGTGCGCTAACCACGTCAGGCTGGCCGACCGAATGGACAAGCGGCGGCGGCATCCTCTTGACCAACTGTACCAACGTTACGCTCGATCACCTGAACATTCGGGCCAACAACGCCGGTAATGGCGGCGGAGTGTACATCGACAGCGGAACAACGATTATCACAGGCTGCTTGATTAGCGAAAATTTTGCGAGCGGTTACGGCGGCGGTCTCCATTTGGCGTCCGGAACCTTAACGGTTCAAGCAAGCGTGTTTGCCGACAACTCGACCGGTACCGGCGGTGGAGGCGGATTGTTCCAGGGTGCAGGAACGCTCAACGTTTCCGCGTCCCATTTTTCCGGCAACACGGGAATTTACGGCGGTGGTTTACTGCAAGCCGACGGGACTGGAACGATTACCAATTCTTCCTTCATCTCCAATGTCGCGCCGAGCCGTTATTCCGATCCGGGACAAGGGGGCGGGATTTGCCAACTTGGCGTCATGAATATTTCGTCAACCACCTTCGCAAACAACGTTGCCGGGTTCGGTGGAGCAATCTATTTTTCCAACAACGCAGACGGACAGAGTCCCAAGGCGGAATCGACTTACGCGAATTTGACGGTCTCCAAAAATGTCGCTCGTTCGACCGGCGGCGGAGTCTATATTGCTTCCGGCCTGCTCAATTTGAATGCGTCAATCGTTGCGGCGAACACGGCATCAACGGCGCAAAAAGGGCACGACATTTTCGGTGAATCGGCAAGTGAAGGCGGTCCCAAGACAACGCTTGTCCTTTCCGGCAGCAATAACGTGATTGGTGTCGGAACCGGAATTCCCACCGTACCAAGCACTTCCACGAAACCAACCCTCGCCAACGGCTCGCAGGGAAACCAAGTGGGGACGACCGCTTCGCCGCTTGATCCGAAAGCAGGTGCACCGACCGATTCCGGAAACGGTGTGTTCGTGCTCCCCTTGCTCACAGGAAGCCCGGCTCTCGGCAAAGGAATGAAAATCGGCGTCGTCGATACGGCAACTCCCGAACGAAGCGGACAAACGTACATTGTTACGAGCCTCGAAGACAAGATCAGCACCGGGACCGAACCGCTCACCTTCCGTACGGCGTTCGAAGCGGCCAACCGTAATATCCCGGTCGGCAACGCTCCCGCCGGTTCGTTCACCCAAACGGATGTGATTCGATTCGCAGACGGGTTGACCGGAACGATTTATCTCAACGGAAAAGCTCTGACAGTTTACGGCGGTCTGGAAATTTCCGGCTGGACGACATCGCTCAGCAGTAACGTCAGTTCGCTGGGAGCCATGAATTACCTGAGCATTGATGCCGGGTATCAGTCGTCCGTTGTTAAAGCGGTCGGGAACATTAATCTCAACATTTCAGAAATCACGCTTGAGCACGGCTATTCCCCCGTCAACGGCGGCGGAGTGGCGGCTTATTCCTCCAGGGTTACGCTCAATAAAGTTGCGATTCGCAACAGCCTGAGCACCGGTTTGGAAGGGGGCGGCGGTCTCTATTCGAGAAACGCAACGTTTGACGCAACAGATATCGTCGTGTCCGGGTGCTCCGCAACGGCTTCCGGCGGCGGAATGCTCCTGAATACGACCAACGCGATTATCGTCGGAGCGTCGGTTTACCAGAACAACGCCGGGGAAGACGGCGGCGGTCTTTTTATGACCTCCCCCAATGGAACCTCAGTCATTTCCAACGCAACGTTTGCCCAAAACCGTGCGTCGCTCGGAGCAGGGCTGGCTCTTCGTGACACGACGGTGCGATTGACCCATTTGACGGTTACGAAAAACGTCGGCGAATATATCGGTGGTATCATGGTCGGTCCACTGGCGAAAGTGCAAATGAACAATTCCATCGTTGCGGACAATTTCTCGTACATCTCGCCCGATGTGGAAGTGTTTTTCAATGGGAGCGATCCCAATAACGCGAGCTTGTTGGGAAGCAATAATCTGATCGGCAACAATACCGGCCTGAATGGCGGGTTGACGACGAGCGCGAGCCAAAACAACAAAATCGGAACGGCAACGGCTCCGATCAATCCCCAGTTCTCAGGTCCGTCTTATTACAACGGGCAGATGATCTATCCGCTTTCGAGCGGTTCTCCGGCGGTCAACGCCGGAAATAATGATCTTTCCAAAGGCCGTGGAACCGAGACGCTTGTGTATGATGTTCGCGGCAACGGTTACGCTCGAATCGCGGGCACGCCGGCCACCGTCGATATGGGGGCTTGCGAATACCAGACGAATCTCGCCGGGAGTATCCAGGCGACCCTTGCCGGAACCAGCCAAACGACCCAAACGATCCGGCTTGGACAGGAATTGGATATGAAATTCGTTCCAGGCGGGGGGGGGAGCTTGTCGGGCCGGAAACTTCTCTGGGATTTCAACAACAACGGAATTTTCGGCGAAATCGGCGACTGGGCGATGCAGGGGGACGAATTCGGGGAAATCGTACGATTTTTATCGGAAGGGATCGTTCCCGAACCCGGCTTGTATCCGATCCGGCTCATCATCGAAACGGACGGCAAACGAAGCGATCCCTATCAGTTGGGAATCAATATTCTTGTGGAAGCCCCGACATACACCATTTCCGGCAACACCTCTTTTGGCGTGCGGGAAGCAAACTATTGGGTAATCGAGGCGGAAAACACGCAAAACGATCCGATTATGAAATGGATTATTCGCTGGGGTGACACCATGGAGACCGTCATTAACGGCGGACCGCGAAATCGAATTTTCCTGCATCATCTTTATCAGGCCACGGGAACCTACGATGTTTTCGTGGAAACGACTTCGTTTTTCGGCGATGTGCGTACTTTCAAATTGACGGAATTTCAGGTTTTGACCAAACCGGCGGCCAGTGGTTTGTCGATGGAAACGGTTGTGCTGTCCGCACCGCTTGCGAACGAAATTTTGCCCGATGTCTTTTCGGAGCAAGCCAAAGAAGCCGCTTGCCGGTGTTTCTGGGAAGAAGCGAACGTGGAGTTTCTCATCGAAGGAGAAACCGCGAGTGATATTGCGACGCTTGCTTTGTACGAGCGGGCAACCGACCGTGTTTTGGCCGATTGGACGGAATTTGACGAGGTTTTAATGACCGGGAAAAGGGGCGGTTTGTTCGATTTTTGAAAAAGCAGAAGGAGGATTATCCCTCTTTTGATCTTTTGTTTATTTCAACAGCCTGCGCAAGAGAAGAGTCTGCAAATCGCGGCGACCATCAGAAATCATCATGATATAAACCTTGTTACACTGAATCCGGTAAATGATTCGATAGGGTTTGAAAAAAACTTCGCGATATTCCTTGACCCCAACTTCCAGAAGTTCAAATGGATAAGCTCCCCGTTCCGGAAACAGGGTCAATTTCTCAAAGGTCTTTTCGATTTTACCGACCACATAATCCGCTCTTCGCGGTGAGTCATGATGGAAAATATGATCGTAAATCGCTTCAAGATCGTCCATTGCATCTTGCGTGAGAAAGACTGTGTGGGTGCGCGGCATCAGGCGGTCTCCCGTCGGTTGCGGATACGACGAATCGCTTGATCGGCTCTAATAACATTGCCTTCCTCTATTTGCTTGTTTCCGATCGCAAGAATTTTTAACAAAGCGAGTGTCTCCCGCGTTTGCTCGTAGTGGTCGTAATCTAGGAGGACCGCTTTGGCTTCCCCATTTTGTGTGATGATGAGCGGTTCCCCCTGTTTTGAGAGGGAACCAACAATTTCAGAAACATGTGATTTCACGTAACTGATCGGCTTGATACGTTCGGACGGTTTCATCAGACATTTTCCTTAACGGTTTGAAATTGAACAGGTCTCAATATAGTCCAAATTCCGACCGGTGTCAAGATTCCCGGACAGCCCTACAGCCCTACTCGTTCCACGCTTCTCCGATCCATTTTGTGGGACGGACATGACGTAAACCGTAATGCCCTGTCCAGCCGTCCCGGGCGGCGTCCGGGTTCGGATTGCCGTGAAAAATCACGATCTTCGCGTTTTCCGGTTTGTCGGGCGCAAGAAAATAATTGATCGGAAACGATCTCATGCAATGCCGCTTAAAGCTGAGGCACCATTCCTTCGGCCAATACTCCAAAATCCCTTTCTTGTGCATGGAATGAGAAGTGTAAGCCTGTTCGTTTCGATACTGTCCGCGAACCTCGTCCGTGTGGTTTACGAAGTGGTTGAACTGGTCCGCATGTTGCCCGATTTCGAAACGGAATACCGACGAGTTGCCGATCACCGGATCGCGGAAACCCCATTCGTGAACGATCAAAAACCGGCCGGGGTGATCGAAGAATGGTTGTAAATCGGACAGAATCACAACGTCCAGATCGAGAAACAGAGCAGTCCCTTCAAGATCGTCCAATTTTTCCCTGAAAACGGTCTGTTTTCTCCACGCTCGCAAGGGAAAATTCGTCGAGAGTTTTATTTCCGGCAAGGGACGCACCTCAATCCGTGAATCAAATCCGGTGGCATCATCCGTGAAGCAAACAAAGCGGTACGGCGTTTGCAAATTCCGACGAACCATTGCGGCAAGGATATTAACGTATTCCGGCCCGTATTTCGTGCCCCATTTCACACAAATAACGTTGTTCATTTTCAACAAGAAACGAGAAGTGAAAAACTACAATTCGTAATCCGCAAAGAGCAGGTCGTGCGCCCGATCCGTTTGCGGTGTTACGGCCCAGGCGAGGTCGAAATCCTCTTCGGAAACCACGTCGGCGAAAAACGTCTCGGTTGCCGTGGTGCTACGGAAAACTTTCATGTTATCCGCGACGGAAAGTCCCATCGCTTCCATATCGGCATGCGTCGTCCCTTTCTTGAACGGAACGTAAACGATTTTGTCAATTTCGGCGGCGGTGTCAAATTTCGTAACAATTTCCCCGGCCTCGAAAAGAGCGAACGATTCCGATTGGAACGTCCCGGCAACCGGCGTGTCAAGCGCAAACACCGGTTCGCTTACGAGCGAACCGGCGGAAAAAAGCGGCGTGATTTCCTGCTCGACCTCAAAAAATGGTTGCATCGGGAACAAGTGATAAGTGATAAGTGATAAGTGATAAGTGATAAGTATGCCCTATGCCCGATTCCCGATGCCCTGTTTTACTTCTCCACCGCGAACCAGCCGTCCGCGGTTTTGTAGAGAAGCCGAATTTCATACCCGGTTGCGTCGGTGTCGCCTCCTGTGGGAAGGACATCGAACATTAAAGGACCATTCGGCACGGCGTCCGTCCATTTTTCGCCGCCGTCTTGTCGATATTGCACGACAAAGGTACCCGGAATCAGCGTTGCCGGTTCGACGTCAAACCACGTCCAGGACACTTGAACTTTGTAAAGCCCCGAACCTGGCCCGGTTTCAAGTGTCGTGGTGCCAATGGTCACCTCTCCCTCGCCGAATTCCGGAACCGTAACGGCTTCGAGAGGCGAGCCTACCCAGTCGCCACCAATTTTTTCAAAAACCACGAAGTAAAACTCGTCGCCCGCTACGGGAGACTCCGAGGTGATAGGGACAACCGGACTGAGCAGTTCCCAATATCCGACTCCCAGACATTCGGGGTCTGCCCGCAACTCTTCGACATCGCCGCTATCGGGCGGTTCCGTCCCGGTCCATCGGTAGATCAAGTGTTCCGGGATAGGGGGACCGACGAACTCCACGGCAAGCGTGAACTCGTAGTCTTCCCCGATCCAGACGTCGGTGTACGTTAAACGCGGGGTCAGTCAGACTGGTGTCAAAACCTCAACGTCGAGACTGCCGCTTGCGAGAAGAATACCGCTCGCAAGTGTCGTATCCACATCCGTATTGAACGCCAACAACTCAAACGTAATCGTGTAAGTACCGCCCTCTTTCGCAAAGAAGGTCAGCGAACTCAACGTCGCCAGGTCTTCCGCCTTCGTTCCCGTTGTGGTATCACCCAGGAAACCCGTCGCGATTACTTCGTAGGTATAAGCACCGTCCGTTGCAAACAAGTAGGCTGTGTCAAGATCACCGTCAGACGTGGTTACTGTAATCTTCACCAATGAAAGCGTCTCTTCCTGACCGGCGGGAATATCAATGTTCACCTCAAGACCCACCACGCCGGAAATCGCACGAAGATCATCAATCGCATCACCGGGGAAACCGTAAACACCGGGATTGCCGGGATCAGGTACATTCGTCTTGGAACCATCCACGCCAGGTACTTCAAGCTCGACATCCATAGCGTCCAGCACGACAGCCGTACCTTCGGTTATCGTCGCAACAATATCGCCGGGAACCGGAAGCTTCATTGCGATCACGTCCGAATCTTTACGACCATCAGCAGAACTATGCGATACGATCTTGACAAAATAGGTCGATCCCTCGACCAACGGAATGCCAAAACTGGTGGCGGATTGTGCCGCGATCAGTCCATTCAGATCCCTGATGTCGAAGGACTCAAAGCTACCACTCGCCACGCCTGTTGCTATCATCACGTATCTTTCGCCGAAATTACCGGTAGCACTGTCAAGCTCGCCGGCATTATAGGCATCTTCAGCGATGACCCAGGTAATGTACCAATCAGAAGCCATAGTGGTAAAATCGTCAGTCCACGAAATCACTCCGAACGACGATTCCAATATTGGGAAGTCGCCGGTCGGAAGGGCGGGAGCCGACGGTGTCGTTACAGAATCCTCGCCAACCACCGAGTAGACCGTAACGTCCCCTTCCACCACGAACGCTCTGACTTTGATCCAGTAAGTTGCGTCGTAATCTCCCGTGAACTCGAACTCGAATGTTGAATTATCGACGGGCTCATTGATAACGTCCCACGGATCGGCGGCATCATAATACTGCACATGGTAGCCCTCGGCACCCACAACACTGTCCCACGTTACCGTTACTTTCGTACCACTCACCGTTACCGTAACGTTCGGACACTCGCCACTGTCCCATGTCGTAATGGCCGGAGGCGTAATCGTCGTCAGCGATGCGGACACTTTATAGTCGCCGTGCCCGTTCGATTCCACCGCAACAAAGTAACGGTCGTCACCACCAGACCCTATCGTGTGGGGAGGTTCCAGTATCACAAGAGGTCCCCAACCGCTGGGTTCCTCACCAACAGCCATGCCGTCTTCCACCCAAGTCTTGAAAGCGTCGTAAGCGTCGGCGGCATCAATGTAATCACCACCAATAACTCCATCCCATTCCCAGACTTCCGTGCCCCCGTCCGTGGAATCTCCGGTCGCCGTTGCTTCAAGCATGAAGCCATAAACACCGGTCCCGACACCGGTCCAATTCCAGGATTTCTCGATTTCCGTAAGCGTCGGAACACCGGCTTCCGGAGCCTCAATCGTCCCGGTTGTCGTGCCGATCAGGCCGTACTTGATACCAGTATCGGGATCCGTCCAAGTACCTGCGACGCGAACAGTATAAGTGTCGCCGTAGTCGCCTTCAAACGTGTCATCGGTTCCTACAATAGGGGAGCTACCGTTGATTTCAAACTCCCAAACGTATTCGAAATCATCCTCTTCGGTCCAGGTAACGGTAATCGTTTTGCCATCAAGCGAAGGCGTGGCCGTGACAACCGGAGCAGCGAAGGGGGTGTATGCCTCGACCTCGACAGAGAGCAGGGCAATTCTTTCGTCGGTGCCATCGGAGTCAACAATAACGAAATAATAGGTGCCATCATAGCTACTGATATCAGCCATGACCTCATCGCCGCTGCTGTAGGTGAGTTCAAAGAAGTCCGTGCCCGTCATTCCGCCGGCGACCCACGATTCGAAATCCGCTTCCGTGGGAGTTCCAACGCCATCCCACTGGTAGATCGTCATTGTGTCTGTCGCCAAATCACCGGACATCTTTGCGGTAATCACGACGTAATAACCCGTGGCACTATCGACTATGATGTAGGTTTTTTCGACCTCAAGCGTCGGCCTTGCCCAGGTCGTTGCGTCTGTGTCGTCATATACGAACGACGCAGAACCCGCAGCGTTCGAAGCCGTGATCTGGAACACGTAACGGGTGCCGGAGTCAAGGCCGGAAACCGTAACTCCCGTTGCCGTTGCTCCAGTAGCAACATCAGCGTCCGCCCAGTCAAATTCGCTGTCGTACTCTTCATACCTCACGTACCTCACTTCATACGAGTCCGCCGGCAAGGGATCGCCATGTTCATCCGTTCCATCGACCGCCGCCGTCCATGTGAGTTCAATCGAATCGTAAGACGTTCCCGTAGCCGCAACATCCGTCACCGCACCCGGTGCCGATGCGAGGTCCACCACCGTAATCGGTGCCAGCGTCGTCTCGTTCGTTACGGCATTATCCTCGTCGTCCAGTGCCGTAATCGTAACGGAAACGTCACCAGCCGTCGCAGGCACATCCGTCCAGGTGACGGTGAATTCATCACCGGTCGCCGTCAGTGCCGTAAGATCGATAGTCTCCACCAAGACGCCGCCGATTCTCACTTCAAGTTTCTCAGCACCCAAGTCCGTCAGTGCGGTCAAATCAGTCGCAGTGATCGTAAACGTCAAATCCACCGAGGTGGTTACTGTCGTGACCTCCAAAGGATCGGTCTCATAAGTCAGGAGCGGGGCGTCGTCGAGCACCGAATCCGTTGTAATGGTCGCGATTGTCGACGGCTCGGATTCCACGTCTTCGCCATCAACGTCGAAGACCGCAATAACACGGTAGTATGTGGTGCAACCGGGGGACTGTGGCACGGTAACGCTGGTGTCGGTGACCTCCTCCAAATCAGCCCAAAACAGACCGTCGTAAGAATTTTGAACGATAAATTTGATCGGGTCTGTCGCCCAATCGCCTTCCCATTGCAGTTCCACATCGTAGCATGTTGTTACGGCGTTCCAAGTCGCTTTCGGGAAACCAACCACCCATTCCGGTGCATCAAGAGTGATGACGGGCTCTTCCAGGGTCGTTATGCGATCAGACTCATCACCCTCGCTCGTTCCACGTAGATTGATTGCGAGAACACGGAAGGAGTAGGTCGTTTCAGCAAGGAGACCTGTAACGACAACTTCGGTCTCCACGCCGTCCCAATCCACTCGATCCACCTCCGCGCCGTCCTCGTCATAAACGGCGATCACGTAGGTAACACCCGCTTCGACACCAGCAACCAGTTCCGTCATGTCAAGCGTTACGGAATTATGGGTTACCGAATCCAGTTCCGGAGCGTCAAGTGCCGCCGCCAATGGCATCACTTCAGCCGAATCGCTGATGACCGTGCCGCGACTGTTGGTGGCAGAGGCGAACAGATAGTACGCGACATCGGATTCAAGGCCGGTGATGATAATGTTACCATCGACAAATTCCCAATCGATATCATCAGTGCCGAGTGTAATCGTACCGGAAGTTTCGGTGTCACTGAACTCGATTTCAACGGCCGACGAAGCATCGTCGGTGCTTGCAATCCAAATGCCGAATCCGCCTGCCGGGATGGTGATGGACTCTCCATTGCCGTCAGTCTCGGCACTCCACACGGGTGCGTCCGGTGTTTCCGGTACGGCTTCCAAAAAGACCGGATCGCTCGGATTGGAATCCCGCGAACTGGTGCCGTCCCCTTTTGCGATGACCTTGAATTCGTATTCCAAATCGGGATCCAAATCGGAAATTTCCGCTTGGGTTCCAGTGTACGAGATGGTCGGCGTGGCGGATGCCCAAGCCAAATCGTCGGCTCCCCGTGCTCTCGAGCGAACCAAGACTTCGTAACCATCCGCGTTATCCACAGGATCCCAGGAAATCGTCGCAGACTCTGCGTCCACATCGTCCACCTTCACGTTTTTCGGAGTGTCAAGTGCGAACACGTCGACGGTAAGCGTGAAGTCCGAGCTTGTCGCAGAGGCTTCTCCGCCGAAGAACAGACCGCGAATGTTGAACGTAAATTGCGGTGTCTCGTCGAGGTCGTCAATTTCCGAGAAGTATTGCCCGAGCGTGATTTCAATCCCACTGGAGGGGCCACTGGTGGGCGTAACACGAATGTTCAAATCCAGGGTAATCTTACCGTCCGAACCAATGGAAAGGGCACTCGCCAATTGGGCTAGCAAATCGGCGAAGACGCCAGTATCCGCGATAGAGCCGGGAATGAGTCCAACATTGACCAATTCCCACGCTTCAAATTGTGCGGGGCAGTCAAAAATTGTGACGAAATATCCGACTTTAATTTTGCAGAAGTCCTCGCCTTCAATCTCTGATCTGGTAACTTTGTATTCCGTATCGCCCGTTTCCGCCAGGAACTGTACGCCGTTCACCATACAGAGGTGGGAGTTTGCCGGAACGACCTCAAAGACGTCGTTGACCGAATCGTAGACTCCCGGTTCCACGGCGACGAACCAGGCGTACTCACCGGTTAACAGGTCGTCAAATGTCCACCGGTCCTCGGAATCTTTCCCGACAATGTTCCAGTTGTCAAAGCTGCCAACGACGGCCCCTTTGGCGGCGATGATTGCCCGAACCAACGCAGCGACATCGGCCTCCGTCGGATCGGTGACACCACCCCAGCGGTAAAGCAAGGCGGTGTCGGAAGCGGTTTCAAGCTCAAGCTCGTAAGTGTACGGTTCGCCATCGCCGGAAATCTTTCCAAGCCAAAGCACCGGCGCGGCGGCGGTATTCAACTCGTAATGGATCGTGCCGTCTTCGTAGTTAGTGGACCAGTTGACCCAATTGTCCGGGTCGCTGTAGTCGCCGATGATAGCGATGACGCGATACATGGCGTTTTCGCCATGCCCCTGTAAAACCTTTTCCGTGAACGTGATGAGCGTGGCGGTTTGTTCAATCGAGCCGCTTGCGCCGCTCCAAGTTGCGCCGCCGTCCGTCGATTTTTCAATGATGTACATGGCACCATTAACGGTCGATCTGTCCCAGGACAATTCGACTTCGTAGAAGTAACTGCAACTGTCATTTTTGAACGTGCTTGTGCCGGTTACGGTTGGTGCTGTCAGGAACGTCAGAACCTCCGCCGAGTCCGTAGCTGCCGACAAATCGGCACCGCTATCGGCTTCGTAAATCGCAATAACACGGAACGTGTAAACGGTATTTTGCTCCAAACCGGATACTTTCGCGTAGAAGTCGTATACCGTTACGGTGACACCAACAACAGGAACGCCGGCGTCGTCAAGAACCTGGACTTCGTACCTGGGATCCGCGTACTCGTTGACCGGCTTGTCCCAAGTAACCGTCAGGGAGGTATCGGTTTTCGAGGCGACGTCCACGTTGGTTGGAGCGGCCGTCGTATTGTCTACAACGGTTTCGATCGGTCCGATCACGACCGGTTCGGCATCTTTTACATCCACATCGTTGCCGAGGGCCGTGATGCGGCACCAAACCGTATCGCCGAAATTGAAATCCACACCGACGTAGAACGTGACGCTTGTTTCACTCGCACCCAGTATGCTGCCGAACTGTGACCAGTCATCATCTCCCGGCTCGTCGCCGTTATACCACTCGACGAGGTAACCTGTGCAATCCGCCACGGGATCCCATGTTACGGTGATGTCACCGAACCAGCTCGGGGCACAATTGGGAGATTCAATCTGATCCGTTACAATCGGTTCCTCATCGGTTTCCACGTCGCCGCTGGTTGCCCAGCCCGACTCGAGGGCACCGAACACGGCCTTCACGGTATAGTAATACGTCGTTTCCGCCAGCTGGAGGTATGTCCAAGTGAGCACATTCACACCGGGAATCTCTTTAATCAGGGCATCGTCGGCGGCGTCATAGACTTCGATCACGTAGGAAACCGTTTCACCGGCTTGCACCACGTACGCATCCCACGTCAGTTTTACCTTGTAAGCGTTGCCTTTGATACTCCAAACATCGACTTCCGCCTCAAAATTTGACACCACAGCGGCGTAAGTGCTGATCGGATCGGAAATCGCCGGGACACTGGTAAGGTTCGCCGCGTTGGTTGCCGTGATCCAGAATACATATTCGGTGTCCGCGTCCAGGCCGCTGACCGTCACGTTCGGAGTTGTGGAGGTTTTTGACGCCACATATCCGTTAGTCAAATCATCCCAGTCGAAATCGAATTCGCCAAGATCATCCGCCTTGGCGTATCGGATTTCGTATCCCGTGATCGACGCATTACCGTCAAACGGCACATCCCACGCAATCGCGATGCTTGCTGGACCGGTTCCCGCCTTGACCTCGATGGTGGTTTTGTCAATCTGATCCGGTGCAGTCGACTCATCTTCCGTCAATGTCCAGGTGAAGATGACGGATTTGTTAACAACGGTATCGGTGGCGTCATAAGCAAAAAGCACCCAGTTGTACGTCATTTCAGAGGTCCAAGTCACAGTAACCTTGGAAGCAGAATCCCAAGTGAAGTTCGCGTCGGTGATGGGGGAACCATCCGAATTGCGGAATTCGTAATGGTCGGCACCGGGAACGAGCGGGAATTCCAGCGTCGCCTCAAAGTCGCCGAGATTGACGTAGGTGAAACCAACCGTCGAGAGATAGGTTAGCACCTCTTTCGTCGTCGTACTGCTGCCTGCTCCACGTTCATTCTTGGCGACAAGGAAGAATTCGTATTCCGTATTCGCTTTCAAGCCGGTGATGATTTTACTCGTCACGCCAGTCACATCAACGGTTTTCAAAACCCCTTCGTGGTAGTATTCAATCGCCAACGACGTCTCACCGAATATGGCGGCGGTCCATGTGAGGGTCACTTCCGAATCACCTTTCGATGGGTCAAGCGTGTAGCCCCAATTCAGTGAAATGATGGCCGGAACGGCCGGAATGGTACGGGTGTAATTCTCGGTGGCATTGGACGTTTCACCACGTGCATTGACCTCTTTCAGGAAGAACTTGTATTGTTTGTTCGGATCAAGACCGGTCACGTCAAAAGTCGTGTTACCCATCGTCGTCGTCCCGGCAAACCCCAAAACTGTAGGAAGAGGAGCGTCCCAGCCGGGAACGTCTTCCAAGTAGTAAACGTTGTACTTGCGTGTATTGTAGTTCGGAATCGATGTCAGCGTTACGCCATCTGAAGAAACGGAACTGATCGCCGGTGCAAGCGCAGCACTGTTCGGAACGGCCACCAAGATCGCAGACTCGGCCCAGCCGGAATCGGTCTTGCCTGTCGCCGTGGCGCAGACCCGGAACTTGTAAGCCGAAGCGGGATTCAAATTGATAAAGCTCGCCGTGATTCCGGTTATTGCCGCCGACAAGATATTGCTTGTGGTGGCAGGAATCCACGTGGTACCATTGTCCACGCTGTATTCCACCTTATAACCTCCTGCATCGGTTACGGCATTCCAGGTCAACGTCGCCTTTGTCGGATCGGCAACAGCATTGGTCAGACTCTGGATAACCGGTGTGGCAAGCGTCGTCGAGGACGGATCGGGAACCGCACTAACGATCGCGCTCGCCGCGGTCTGCGTACCGGCGACGGCAACGACTTTGAAATAATAAGTCGTACCGGCGGTCAATCCGGGAACCACGTGCGAGGTTGTCGAAGCACTCACGGAAATCGGAGTGCCAATATTGTTCACCACATCACTTTGAACCGTGGAATAGTAGATGAGATAATTGGTTCTCGTTGCACCGCCCGTTCCATGTACCCAATTAAGCGTTACGGAATTGACACCCGGCGTGGCGGTAACGTTCGTCGGAGCTGCCGGAACACTATCGCTAATCGTAACGCTGCCAACCGTTGATGGCGTGCTTTCACCCTTGATGTTGATCGCAACAACCCGAAATTCGTAAGTCTCGTCGACAACAAACGGCGTGACGCCATCGGGCAACATATTCACCGACTGAGTTACTGCAGTGGTCGTGGGATACGCTACCCAAGAGGAACCCGGTGCCTTGACTTCAAGCCGATAACCCGTTACAGCCGGTGTGGAAGTTACGGCATTCCAGGAAAGCCCCACCGTTCCCGATGCGGTTTGTGCGGCACTAAAACTTGCCGGAGCAGCCGGCTTGTTACCGACGGCAACGATATTGAGCGTAACGGTGTACGTGTCGGATTCCGTACCAACAACGGGAATACCGGAAGCGAAATGGGCAACTTTATAATCGAACGTGACCGTTGCCGTCCCCCCCAGACTCTGGAGCAACGTATTGAAATAGGTATAACCGGCAGGCGAGAACGTGAATCCCTTGCCGTCGGCGGTCTTGTTAATATGTGCAAGCAAGTCAGAGGCGGGGACACCATTGAGCGTGAAGTTCGTTGCGCCGCTGTAAATCAGCAAGTTATTCAGATTTGCGGCGTTCGGATCGGTACAATTCGTAGCGGTAACAATCAAAATCGACGTTGAAGTCAACTCGGAAACATTGTTGATGGAGAAACTTTTCGCGGTCGTTTTCTGCGCAATCGCCTCGGCTTGGTAGAGAACCGTATTGCCGAACCCTTCGTTTCCGGCGGTATCTTTCAGACGGACATAAAGCTGATAAGTGCCTGTGTAGACGTTACCGGAGGCACTGTAAGGACTGCCCGGAATACCGGCAAGGTTCGTTGCATCCAACACGACGCTTTTCACCAAATTGGAGGGGAGCGAAATCGGGGTCCAGGTAACGCCGTCGAAACTAACTTGGAAGGAATCTTTATTGATGGGACTGCTGTCGATGAATTTTACCGTAACGCGAGGATCTTTCGGATCGGTCGGCATAACGAAAGCGAACGTCGGAGCAACCGTATCCACTTCCGGCGTAACGAACACGGAACCCGCCAGAGCGTTTGTCGTGATAATGTCCAAGTCCGAATTGAGCCCCGCAGACGTTACACTGGGAGGACTCAGACTGTCGTGATAGATGTCAAGATATTGGGCCAGACCGTCTCCGTTGGATTTCACCAGAGTACCGTTGATCGTCCATCCCACCATGCTGGAATACATGGCCGCTTTGGCGTTGTCCCAAAGTCCGTTTTGCTGCACGATTGCGGCCTCGGCCAAAATGTGGGACGACTCCGTAACAACATTGTTTGCGCTTGCCTTCGGATCGACACCCGGCAGAAAGACGTCGCAACGATAAGAACCGAAGGAACCCCCGTCCCCCTTGACGGTGATTTGGTAGGTTTCACCCGGTTTCAGTTTGGCAATGAGGGCACTGGCAGAGGGGTTTGTCTCCTGTGTGTCGATCAGATTATTATCGGGAAGCGAATAGGGCGTCCCATTCACCACGTGCTTGATTTCAATATCCGAAGGCTTCAACAGTCCTCCTAATGCCGTGGCTTCCACTTTGAACGTCAGGTAAACTTCATCTTTTGCGCCGGGCTTGGCATTCTGGGTATTAAGCGTAACGATGAAAGAATCTCCATCGGAACCGTTTACCACCTCTCCCGTATGGGTAAGGAGCGGAATCGCCGGTAGTGGAGCGAGTGCAAGAAGACAACGTTCTTCGAGAGGTTCAATTTTAAGTTGCGACCGCTGCGGAGTATTCGTTTTCTTCCTGTTTTGCGACTGCTCGTTACGACCCTTAAAGAAATTCAGAAAATCCATGTGTAAAACCTCCGGAGATGTCTCTCTGTTAAAAATGAAAAGGGATACCCCTAAACTGTGTTAAAAAACCAAATTGAGTCCGTCATTTTCCGAATTCGGGAGATCGCCCAAACTGAGAGAATAACGGGTTAGCATAACTAAAGTCCACGTAATTGACAATAACCTTGCCAAAAAAGTTTATAATAAAAAAAACTTTTTTTCGAAATTTTCACTATTTTTTTTATGACAAGGAAAACTGTTTTGTTTGTAATGATTGTAAGGCGTGTTTTTCTTTACGGCGTATCAAGCGACACTGCGACGCTTTAGCCGTTTCGTTTTTGTCGAAGTGGTCCCATCGGAATTTTCCTCTGTTGTCCGCTCTCCTGAATAAAATGGAAAAACAGAAGAGTCGTATTCCTCCTCCCCGGAAACCGGAAGCGGGTCCGTCGCTTGAATTCCATGAATTCGGTCAAAATGGGATTCTGTGGTGCCCGCAAGAGTTTCCTCCCAAGCGGCTTGAGCAGTTTCTTCGACTTCCGTATCCGCTTCTGTTTCCGCCTCGTTTCGCGTCCACCAGGTTAAAAATGCCGGCAGTAAAATGACCGAACAATACAGGCAACAACTCATTCCAATCACGAGAACACGTCCCAGGCTTTGCAGGCCGCGATGCGACGCAATCATCATGCAGCCGAACCCGATGATCGACGTCAACGACGTAATGAGCACCGCCCCGGCAGTGGACGGATTGAGCCGGTATCGCTTTCCCTTTTGTGCCCGATAGTCGTGAATGATGTGAATGCCGTCGTCGATACCGATCCCCATAATCAACGGAATCGCAATCATGTTCGCCGGGTTGAGCGAGATACCCAACAATCCAAGAACGCCGAAGGTCTGGACCATTCCGATAAACATCGGAACCATCGCCATAACCGTATCCCGTAAACTTCGGAAGTCGAAAAACAACAGGAAAACAATCGCAAGCAGTGCGTACAGCGGTGCTTGTTGAAACCCTTTTTGCATTTGGAGCGACGCTTCATACGTTTGCAGCGGACTGCCGGTCGCCTTGGGGTCAATATCACGCACCTTGCGGACGAACTCTTTCATCTCGTCCATATTCCAAATGTCCGCCGAACTGTAGATACGCATCAGGTGTTTGCCGTTCTTGCTCAAAAATCGGGAAACGAACGGTGCCGGGAGGTCGGTCAGGTCCGGTGGGTTCGGGTTCGCCATGCCGCGAAGACTGTGGAGCCGGTTCAACAAATCACCGGCAACGGCATATTGGTAATCCTGCATCCGTTTGTAACAGTCCGCCTCCGACATTCGTTGAAGCGATTGCATCGCTTGCTTCAGTTGCAAAGCGATTTGCTGCGAAAACGGATCATTCTCAAGCATGGCACTTAGCTGCATGAGCGATTCCGCAATCTGCTCCGGACGGGACGGCGGAATGATCGGCGGCTGGTCCGGTATCCCTTGAAGCGACTGGGCAATTGCTCCGATATACGGTCGTTTCGCTTCATCAAAGCCGGGAATCATGGAAACGATTTCCGTAATCTGAAGCTCAGGATACTTTTTCTCGAATTGCGATTTGCGGTACAACAGCTCATCCCGGTCGTCGGCGATGGAGAGGGCGTACCAAACGTTTTGGCCGCCGATGTTGAGCAACTTCTTTTCGAGTTCAACGCTCTCCAACCCATCCGGTTGAAGGTTCAGGAGATTGTGATCGTACCAGACTTTTGAAAGCCCAAAAAGCAGGAAACCTGTTACAACCATACTGCCGAGGAACGTTCTCAGCGGACGGTTGATGAGCGGCTTGATCCAGAAGTCAATGTTGATCGGTGTCGGAACAAAACGCATCGGTCTTGCTCCGTCGGTAAGCTGCAACAGCGAAGGGATCATGCACATGGTCGAAAGGCAACAAAGCATAAGCCCCCCGCCGCAGATGATTCCCAGTTCGACGATTCCGGTAAACTCGGCGAAACCGACCATGAAAAACGCGGCGGCGGTCGTGATCGCACCGGTAAACACACCTGGCCCGACGATGGAACCGGTTTGAACAATCGCTTCGGCAGGTGAACGGACCGTTTGACGCAACAGCATATACCGGGCAACGTAATGAACCGTAAAATCCGTTCCCAAACCGATCAAAATCGCCCCGAAGGCAACGCTCAGGATGTTCAAATGGCCGACGGAAAGGAGAATGTAACCGGCGGTCCAACTGAATCCGACCAGCAATACGAAATTGGCGATAACCGGGTATCGAAATCCCCCCATGCCGAGAAAAAGGACACAGGCAACGCCGAGAAACGCTAAAAGGCTCGCTTTGTTCATCGCGTCCTGTGAAACCTGCATTTCGTCATGTTCCATCACCGGAAGTCCGGTCAGGCCGATTGTCAGACCCGGATAATTCTCCTGCGTTTCCCGGATCAATTCCCGGAGTTTTTCGATTCCTTCCGTGTTTTGGACGAGTGATCCTCTTGTACTTTTTTCGGCCTTTTCATTTTTGACCAACTGAACCAGTGCAAACCCCATTGCGTTGGTCCTGGAATCCGCCTTGTCATCCAACCCGTCACTGCCGGGAATAATGAAATACCCGGTCTCATTTTGACTGCAAGCGGCAACGACGTCCGGCATTCCGGCGTATCCCTGTTGCCCTTGTTGCATCGAGGGCCAGGGGGAACCGTAGGTCGGTTTCGGATCAAATGCCTGCATCAAGCTGCGACTGAGCAGGTCGAGTTCGTGCAATGTCATTTGCCGGAATTGCTCTTCGGACAGGCCGCTGTTGACGAACACCGGCTGTTTCATCACTTCTTGCGGATACATCAGGCGCATTTGAAGCTGCATCAAAGAGAAGCCGATGTTCAAATGTTCCCATTGTCCCCGGGCGATGTTTCCCGCCTCCTGGGTGAACGCCGCAATTTTTCTCAAGTCCTCCGCCGGGACATAGTGCAACCCTTTTTCCCGGATTTTCGAGACATCGACTCCATGCAAAACGGATCGGAAAAGGTGATGAAACCGGCTGATTTTTTCGGACAACTCATCGAGCACCGGTGCGATTTCCGCACTGGATTTGCCTTCGACGACAATGATAAGGTCGTCTTGTTCCCCAAATTCCTCGATGTATTCCAACCAAAGCCGGTTGAAACCGCTGTTGGGATTGATGAGATCAAGCCGACTCGCTTTGAAACCGAGGTGCCCGATAGCGGCGACCACTCCCCAGGCGGCGAGAATGAGCGAGAGAAAAACCACGCTTACGGGATGCCGCACACAAAAGCGTGTGAGTGCCGTAATCGGGGCCGATAGCATCGTTTCGTCTGTCGACGGTATCCTTTCCGAGGACATATTTTTCAGGTGTTAGGGAGTTAATTCAGTCAATTGAACCGCCGCATTCTGCGCAGCGCAACTATTTCCGACTTCACTCGGATTGGGGAGTCTACCAAATTCCCATTTTTTTGGCAAGTGCAAAAATTTCCTTCCCAAGCAGTCCGCAAGACGATTGCAAAGTAAAAAAAAGCGCACAGCGATGAAAATTTTACGTATAGGGTTTTGATGGTTCGTTTGTTTCGAGCCCAAATCAGTTCAAAATACGTAAAACACGGAGGTTTTTCCATGAATTCCCGTTCCAACACTCCAGTTGCGCTCCTGACCACCCTTGCCGAAGCCTT
>CAZNVM010000384.1:0-5569 GCA_964576215.1 uncultured Planctomycetaceae bacterium | reverse complement strand
GCCGAATATTTACTCGCATTTTTTACACTAATTTACACAAATTGTGCAATATAGGTAGCGAAAAATGGCGGTTGTGCGGCAATTGGGCACTTTGTAAAATTGCCCAATTTAAATTTAAAAATTCGGCTGAACAGTTACCGATTTCCTACTTCCAAATTTCGATACCAACTTCCAAGTCAACGTCGAGCCGCTTTTGGACTTGCGTTTGAACCAGATCGATCAAACGTAAAACGTCGGTGCTTGTACATTCGGCTTCCGCGACGATGAAATTGGCGTTTCTTTCGGAAATAACGGCCCCGCCAATTCGGGTCCCTTTCAATCCGGCCCTTTCGATCAAATCACCGGCAATCATGCCGCGTGGATTTTTGAACACGAGCCCGGTGCATTGATGTCCCATTGGTTGGCTTGTTTTTCGAAAAATCCAGAGTTTTTGGAGTCGCCGCGACAATTCAAAGGAATCTTCTTCCTGCAATTGCAGTGTTGCGGAAAGAATGATCGTTTCTTCAAGACTGCTGTGACGGTATTCGAACGAAATTTCGTTGCGGGCCAATTCCCGAACCTCACCAGCGTCTGAGATGATTTTCACGCTTTCGACCGATTGTCCGATGTCGTCGTTGTTGGTTCCGGCGTTGGTGGCCAAGGCTCCACCGACGGTTCCGGGAATGCCGATGAGCCCTTCGATTCCGCCAAGCCCGGCGTGGACGGAATGCGTAATAACACGCCCCAGTTTCGCGCCGCCGCCGGCGAAAACATAACGGCCTTCGGAACGGATTTCGGTAAATTCAGGGGCGGTGAACCGAAGCACCAAACCGGGCACTCCTTCATCGGGAACGAGAATATTCGAGCCTGTACCGAGAGTGCGTACCGGGAGGTTTTCCTTTTGAGCGATTTTCAACAGGGCGGAAAGTTCTTCCGCCGAACGTGGTTCCGCAAAATACTCTGCCGGACCACCAAGCTGCATCCAAGTGTGCATGGCGAGCGGAACGTCTTGGCGAACGATTGCCTTGAAATCTGAAAACATTGAATGAAATAAGACAGAGCTAAAAGTAATGAAATGGTGACCAGGCCTTCACGAATGGATACCGCGATTTTGTACCATACACCGTCAATAAAGGGACATTTTGATTGAACACGTCAACGAGCCGCGCACGGATCAGAGCCGCGCACGGAGTAAGCGGTTTTCACGTTACCACCGGGGGCACCGCTTACTGCGTGCGCTCTGATTGGGTTTACGGGTAGCGAAAATGTCACCTCATTGGCGTTGAATAGTATATCACACCTTTTTCGAAATGTAAACGAACGGGGAAAAGCCTTTCTTCTCGCGGGAACTCGCAAGTTTTATTGGGGACAATTTTTTGCCACCAACGGTGGCGCACAAAACGGTGAATTGGTGAATTGCGGCCATTCGCGTCCACCCAAATCCGAAACTATCACATTTCGCCAATCTTCCTGAAATCCGCTTTGAGCGAACGGTAAAGATTCTGGTAAATCGGCATCCCAATATCGTACACTTTTTTCGCTTTGGCATTCGGCGAAACCTGCGAAACGACCTTGATCGTCGCCTTGCACGCTTCCTCGATATTTTTGTACTCTTTGCAACCGACCGCTGCCAGGAGCGCGACGCCGAACGCCGGGCCTTCTTCCGAGTTGATCGTAACAACCTTGCGACCGAACACGTCCGCTTGAATCTGACGCCACAGCGGACTCTTCGAGCCGCCGCCGGAAGCACGAATCTGCTTGACCGGAATGCCGAGTCCCTCAATAATTTCCAGCGAATCCCGCATCGAATAGGTGACACCTTCCATGATCGAACGGACCAGATGTCCGCGACCATGCACCAGCGTCAAACCGACAAAGCAGCCCCGGGCAAGCGGATCGGCGTGCGGTGTTCGTTCGCCGCTGAGATACGGCAGGAAAAAGAGACCGTCGCTTCCGGCGTGAACTTTCTCCGCTTCCTTGCCGAGCAAATCGTATACTTCAATTTTTCGCTTTTTCGCTTCCGCATGAATTTCCTGACAAAGGGCGTTGCGGAACCATTGCAGCGATCCGCCGGCGGACAGGTTGACCCCCATCAAATGCCAACGGTTGCGGACTGCCGTGCAGAACGTGTGAACCCGGCCTTTCGGGTCGATTTTGATTTCGTCGCTGTGAACGAACATGACACCAGACGTTCCGATGGAGGTCGAAAGAACACCGCTTTCGACGATTCCGTTGCCAACCGCTCCGGCGGCACAGTCCCCCGCTCCGCCGACCACGACGCAATCGGTCGTCAAACCGAGCGACTTCGCCGCTTCTGCGGTCAGCTTGCCGGTTACGTCTTCCGATTCGTACACTTTGCCAAAAAGATTCACGTCCAGTTTCAATGCGGAAAGCAAGGGGGTGGACCAATTTCGTCTGGCGACGTCGAGCAACAGCATCCCGGAGGCGTCGCTCACTTCGGTTGCGTATTCCCCGGTCAAACGGCGTCGGATTTCGTCTTTCGGGAGCAGGATTTTTTTTGTTTTTTCAAAGTTTTTCGGTTCATGATTTCTGAGCCAGACGATTTTCGGAGCGGTGAACCCGGTCATGGCAGGATTGGCGACCATTTGAATCAGCTTTTCACGTCCGCCGACCGCTTGTTCAATTTCGGCGCATTCGGCGGCGGTTCGCTGGTCGTTCCAAAGAATTGCCCGACGGACGACGTTGTTGTTTTTGTCGAGAAACACGGAGCCGTGCATCTGGCCGGACAAACCGATTCCTTTGACGTCGCCGGGTTTGAGTTTCGCGGCTTTCATTACTTTTTTGACCGCTTTGACGGTTGCGTTCCACCAATCGTCCGGGTCTTGCTCGCTCCAAAGCGGTTTCGGAGCGTAACAGGGATACTCTTCCAAGGCGGAGCCGAGGATTTTTCCTTTCGCGTCAATGGCAAGAACTTTCGTGCCGGAAGTGCCAATATCGATTCCTAAGTACATGATTTTTCGGTGTTGTATCGGTTGCGGAAAAAAAGAAATAAACAAATGGACAGTTTATAGAATCCATGCAAACCTTGCAATCGGGCGGGAGAAAAAATCAAGAGAACTGCATTGTTCAAAAGGGATAGAAATTGAGGGTACCTCTGGGAACGCAGGCATCTTGCCTGCCCTTGGGTTCGCTGCCTCGCGCAGGCAAGATGCCCGCGTTCCCAGGGACTTTGCAGTTCTCTTGGAGAAAAAATGAAAAAAGGGTGTGACGTAATTTTGTCGGCATTCATTCCCGCGTCCCATACCCTTGAATTTCTTTTGCAACGGCAACTTGAAATCGGGCAAGTTCTTCTTGAGGGGAATTCATGACTAGTTCCGGCAGTGATTGTAGGCGAACATCCATTTCGCAGATCGGGCTTCCTTGAAGGGTGAGGGGGAAAAAAATGGGCAACGAACTTGACCATTCTAACAATTCTCCCGGAAACGGGAATGCCACGTTTTGGGATTGCTCCCATCTATCTCTCGACCGTATTTTGCGTAACCTCGTCAGACAGCCTGGTTTGCCCGGTCTGGCAAATCCGCTACCTAAAATCACGGCTACACCCAAATTTAAGGGCATGGGGCATAGGGCATGGGGCATAGGAAAAAAAGAGATTCTGCCGTCTGCTGTCTTCCTCCGATTCCCGATTTCCTCTACTGTTTTGAGTCAGATGCCTTCCATCGTCTTCAACGCTTCCCAATTCGTCATATTGTAATCGAGTGGTGTCAGCGTGACGTACCCTTGTGCAAGGGCTTGAAGGTCGGTGAGGACGCCGTTTTTCCGGGGTTCTTCGGCGTTTTCTTGCGGTTTTGGACGACCGATGAGCCAAAAATACGGTTTGCCGCCCGGATCGGTCCGTTTCTCAAACGAGTTCCAGTAAGGGTTCGGGTCCATTGGAACAAACTTTAAGGTTCGCTCTCCGTCAATCGCTTGAAACGGAATGTTAAGATTATAAATTCCCGGAGTGGTGTTACCGTTTTCCATTTTTCGGGCCAGGACTTTTTCGATTACGTCGGCGGCGATTTCGGCGGCACGGTCGTAGGCCATTTTTTTGCTGCGATATTCCAGGGAGACCGCAAAACTGTCGGTCTTGTAAAACGCCGCTTCCACTGCGGCGGCAACCGTACCGGAATAGAGGATATTGATTCCGGCGTTGAAGCCGCCGTTGATCCCGCTGACGACCAAGTCCGGTTTCCGCTCGCAGATATGGGTGATGCCGATTTTCACGCAGTCGGCAGGCGTTCCTTCGACGGCCCAGCCCCAATGGGTTTCATCACGGTCGAAATGAATCTGCCTGTAGAGCAACGGCGTGCGGAACGTAATCGCATGTCCGACACCGCTTTGTTCCGTTGCCGGAGCGACGACTTCCACGTCGCCGAGCCGCCGCAACGATTTTTCCAGTGCCGCAAGGCCGGGAGCGTGAATACCGTCGTCGTTCGTCAGTAATATTAGCACGTTAATTCCACTCCTTTGCTTCCAGAAGCCGCTGGACGTATTTTGCAAGAATATCGGTTTCAATATTCACCTTGTCGCCGACTTTCCGGGAGCCGAGCGTGGTTACTTTCAGCGTGTACGGAATCAGTGCGACGCTGAACATGTCTTTTTCGCACTGAACAAGCGTCAAGCTGACACCATCGACCGCAACGGAACCTTTCGACGCCATGTACGCCGCCAATTCTTTCGGGACGGTGAAATAATAGTCCGCCCAATCGCCGTGATCGTCGATCCGCGACAGGACCGCCTGGCCGTCGATGTGTCCGGAGACGAAATGTCCGCCGAGACGGTCGCTCACCATGAGCGCACGTTCCAGATTGACCGGGCTTCCGGCGGCAAGATCGCCGAGGTTCGTTCGGGCAAGCGTTTCCGGCCCGGCCTGAAAACTCATGGTCTCTTTCGTCGTTTCCACGACGGTCAGACAGCAACCGTTGACGGAGATACTGTCCGCAACTTTTGTGGTTGCAACGATTTCCGGAGCATGAACGACCAACAAACAACCCGGCGGCTCCGGGAGGATACGGTCAACACGACCGAGATATTCGACAATTCCTGAAAACATGATAGAAAAAGTGATAGATGGTAAACGGTAAACGTATACCATACAAAGCCAAAAAAGTAAGGGTGTAGCCGCAATTTCAGTCCGTCGACAAGTTTCGTTTTTTTGCGATCCCGTTAGCGGAAAACCCAGGGCCAGCGCGCGTATACCCAGTGAACGTTTATTATCCCCCTCTGTTCCCTCATCAAATTTGTCAAAAAAATTGTCCAATGATTTTTCTTCCCGATCCTCTTCAACGCCGAGAAGTCGCTTGTTCTCTGCGTCCAATTGGTACACCAACGTCATGTACTTATGGCCTTTGCTCCGCTGAATGTCATCGACACCAATTTGCGTTACGCCGCTCAAGTCCCGATGTTCCAGACCCCATTCGACAATCCATTTAACCGCACGATAAACTTTACCGATGGATGTATCGAAACATTCCGCCGTTTCTTTCCAACTCAAACGTCTTGCCCAGTTCGCCAAAAATTGCCTTTGCTCGATGGTTTGCGTACATTTCCCGTCGCACCAGGGAACCTTTTCCGTAAGGATACCATG
>CAZNVM010000383.1:0-3799 GCA_964576215.1 uncultured Planctomycetaceae bacterium | reverse complement strand
GAAACGGGTGAAACAGGGCTGAAGGTGCGAGCCGAGGCCAACTGGCGGAGGCGAAAAGAGGTGAAAACGAGCAAAAATGACCCAAATTTCGCCTGATTTCGTGAGATTGGACGAAAAAATATTTCTCGAACGGAAATTTTGATCGTTCGACTCCAAAAAATGCGAAATTTGATGATTTTAAGAGGTGCCCTGAAGTTAAGGATTTACGGGCATGAGGCAATCGTCCAAGTCCGGTTGAAATTTGAGTACCCGATCAATAAACCGGTAGGCTTCAAGTCGGACATCGGGAGGAAAGTCGTGCTCCGCTTCGGGATAACGGACCTGGAGGTTGTTTTCCGCATGATGAAAGGCGTAGGCCTGCGAGGCGAGTTCGATTCCTTTCCGAACGCCGACGATGTCGAAATTGGCGTCGTGAATCGGCGAGTTGGAGAAGAAAGGCCGGGGCGCGAAAAGCGCAATGACCTCGTGAAATTCAAACGGCATCCGCTTTTCGTCCAGTTGGAATTTTTCCCGGAAAAGCGGCATGTACCGATCTTGCGCCCACGGTCCCAAGCGGCTTCCGTAACGCTGTATTGCAGCGGGACCGATATCGTAATTTGCGAACTGCGTCCATCCGCAACTTGCGACGATCACCTGAATGCGGGGATCGAACGCGGCGACGAACATGGCGTTGTGGCCGCCGAGAGAATGACCGATGACACCAATCCGGTCGGGATCGACCTCGTCCAAACTCTGCAACAGATCGATACACCTTGTATGATAGAAAATCCCCGCCATAGTGCCGGAAGCGTATCGGGCCGACTGAAAATCGTAGTCTTGCAACTCCCCGAAACCGGGATAATCAGGAGCAATCACGACGTATCCCCGCCTGGCAAGTTCACGGGCATAAGCCCGATTGGGAACAGAACGTTCACCATCCACTGAGCGTTTTCCCAAATCGCTGGTTTCATGGGGAACAAGTATTGCCGGACGTTTTTCCGAAACGCTTTTCCCATCCCGAAGCGGAAGGTAAAGGTAGGCTGGCACGAATTCATTTTCCGCCGCCGTAAACCGAATCGTTTTTCGTACAAAAGTTTTTTCTTCCTGAACGTGAATGATCTGAACGTCCAAGGGCGGAAGGTTGTCCCGGTCCGGCAAAGGCCCCATGACTTCCTGCATGGCGTCAAGAATCTCCCGACGCCGTTCTTTCCAGTCTTTTTCCGTTTGAACTTTTTGACGTTTGCCCTGTTCGTCGAGAAAAGTCATCAAGTCCGGCCTTTGCCCGAACACTTCACCAATGGCACGATATTTCTCCGGTGATGTTACCGGACTTTGATGACAGTAGATTGTAACACCATCCGCCGATTTCATGCCCAATTCCAATGCCGTAGCAACATATTCGGGAGTGGAGTCTCCCAAACTGCTGTGCCTCGAAGCGTAAATATCCACGATCACCGGAATCTCTCTTTTGATTCTGCTGCGGATTTCCGCAATTTCCTTCCCGATCAAACTTGGGTCTTTCAGATTCGCCTTGTCCGATTCGGCACGGTAGGGAAAAAGTACTCCGTCAATACGAGAAGCATATTTCGTTACAAAAGCCTCTGTAATCTGGGAATAGTAAATGCACGGCACAAACTTGAAGTTCGGGTTGATCGCCCTTGCTTTCCCGAGAAACATATCCAGGTATTTGGGGCCGAAAAAGCCCTGGTTGTGTCCAAAATCATCGACACTCCACGCCACCAGGTTTTTATGCTCCAGGCTTAGCGTGGCTAATTCTTCGGCCCATTTTTCGAAATCAAGACGGTGCGGTTCCGACCAACCCAAAGCGGGCTGCTCGGATGGCGGCAAAACCGTTACCCACACGTTGATATTTTCACGAGCGGCCATCGGCAGGAAACGTTTCACGTACTCCAACCCGAAATAATCGTTGTAGGCGATAAGCCAATGATAGGTGTTGGCATGGATGTCTTTCAGTTCCTTGAGCAATTGTTCCATGTTGATGGAACCGTCGCTGTGACGTGGAGGGGCCGCATACGTCGCCTTAACGCCGGAAAGCGTATTAGGCACCACGTCCGGCGATTGCCCTTGCGTGGTAACAACCATGAGCAACACTGCAACGATTGCTACCGGATAGAATAATCGATGTTTCATCATCTCAAACCGTAAACAAATTGGGGACTCAAAACAGCAGAGGAAATCGGAAATTGGAGTACGTGTCACTAACCACGAATCACTGCGATACTCCCGGCACCGAAAGCGGATAAAGTCCGTCGGCGTTCGGTCGGAGCGGCGGTTCCATTGTCAGCGATATGTCCGCTTCCGCTGGTCCGAAAACGGCACCGGCTTTCACGGTTTCCTCCCAGAAAACCTCTTTGCCGCTGCGGCAAGCCATGAAACCGAGAATCGCGGCCATCGTGGTCCGGGTCATGCGGGTACCGTCATTGATCGGCTTCCCGTTTTGAATCGATTGAAGCAATTCATAATGCTCCTGGACGTACATGCCTCGCTCCCGTTCCCCGCCGATCCAGGTTTTGTTCTCTTTCAGGTCGGTCAAGTACGGTTTTCCCGTTGCGTTGAAATAGCAACGTCCCTTCGTGCCGTGAAAAATATCTTTGTTCGAATTGAAACAGTTGATCGCAGTCCGGGTCATGCCGTAAATCCGCCGCCCGTCCGCAAAGTTGAGGACCATTGCGCTGTGGTCGAATTGGTCTCCCATCGGTTCGACGAACATGGAGGACCGTCCGCCGATTCCATACGCACTCACGGGCGTTTCTTCGCCGAACGCCGTCATCACGGAGTCGATATTGTGCAATAACGATTGCAAAATCTCGTCGCCGGCCAGCCAGGTGAAGTGATACCAGTTTCGGAATTGGTACTCGGTTTCCGACCATTCCGGACGTCGGGTAACAAGGCTGTACGGCATACGGATATAATCCGACTGGACCGCTGTGATTTCACCGATTTCACCGTCGGCGATCCTCGCAAGTGCTTCCCGGCGGAGCGTGTCGTAACGATAGCAGAGGCCGGAAACGATGGCCGTGTTATTTTTCGCGGCGATTTCCGTCGCTTGTTGTACGATTTTAATTCCGGCGGCATCCAAAGCATGCGGCTTCTCGACGAAAAGATGTTTTTTCGCCTGAACAGCCTCCAACGTGTATTTCGGATGGAACCGTGACGCACAAGCGATCAACACCACGTCGGAATGTTCAATGACACCTTTGTACCCGTCCAGACCGAAAAAACAGCGGTCGTCGGGAACGTCCACCCGTTCCGGATGGGTTTCCTTGAGGGTGTTCCTGGGATTTTTGACACGATCCTCGAAGGTGTCCGCCATGGCGACGAGTTTGACGTTCGGGTCTGCTTGAAAGGCGTCCTGGACGGCACCACAGCCGCGACCGCCACTGCCGATCAAGCCGATTTTGATGACGTCACTCCCTGCCGCATGGACGTTTCGGACCGTGGAAACGCCGAGGGCCGTTACGCCGAGTACGGAGCTTGCTTTTAAAAAATCACGACGGGAAGTTTGTTGGTTCGTTTTCATGGAAGTGTTCCTTAATTGATTTCACTGTAAATGGTTTTGACTCGATTCCAGTTCCGGGCCTGGCAACTTGTTCACAACAGAACGCCCATTCTACCAAAAAATCACCAGTAAAGTACCTGCCTTGCGCTTTTTTCCGGTTGATTCCAGTCCGTCGACAAGTTTACGATTTTTACTGATTTTACCGTCATTTCGCTTCGCTTCATTCCGGCTTTTATTGGGGGAGATGAATAAAAGCCGGAATGGAGCATCGCGAAATGACGGTCTCGATACAAACTTGTC
>CAZNVM010000382.1:0-2890 GCA_964576215.1 uncultured Planctomycetaceae bacterium | reverse complement strand
TTTTTGCGCTCAAGTTGACCCCGAAAAAAACGGCGGCGTCACAAACGTATGTCCATGACACCGAGGCCGAAAAGCATGGGCGACCGGATTTCGTGCTTTACGTGAACAAAGATGTTACGATCCCCTGTGAGGTGAAGTGCTACACACGAATTGAGGAAGGCGTAAGACAACTCCAGCGGTATCGCTCCGATTACACCAAAGAATATGGTCTCCTCACCGATGGTTCTACCTGGCGGTTTTACAGGTCCCATTCTTACGAAATTTGGACGCTTGACCGGATGTTGGAAAATCCGGAACTTTTCCGTACATTTTGGAAAAACTACCTGACACCGGAAAGCTATTACTGTGGGCTTTTCCAGCCAAGCGGTCAAGGGGTCTTGTTCGATACCCCACTTGACCTCAATGACGGCGAAAACCGGAAAATCTTTTTCAAGGAAACTTCACGGCTTATCGCCAATTTCCGCACTAAAATTAAAATCAGGGACGACAAAACCGCCCTTGAAACCGCCTACACGTATTTGATTCAGTTCATTCTGTACAAAGTTCTCGTCGATAACCGGTTCAAGCGGTTCGAAGACGAATACAAACTCTTCCTGCGGCAAATCGTGGCGGCCATTCAAAATAGAGATTTGTACAACCTTGTCGTTTCGCAAATTAAGAACATTTCAGAATACATCTCGCAAAAAATTTATCGGCCATTCGCAGCGGAACAACAGGAGGTCAATGAGAAGATCATGGCCGATTTGAAGAGGGAATTGACGATTCAGGACATCGCGCCGTGGCTTGACATTGTCGCTTTTATTAACAAGTTTGATTTTTCGAACCTGAAAAACGAAATTTTCGGTTTCATTTACGAGAATTACCTGAAAGATTTCTATGACCAAAACTGGGGGCAACATTTTACCGATCCGGCGGTGGTCGATTTCATGCTGGACGAAATAGGCTACACCGCCAAAAATCTGGCAAAAGATCAAACGAAAATTTCGATCATTGACCCGGCATGTGGGGCGGGAACGTTTTTGTACAGTGCCGTTGATCGAATCATTGAGGCGTTTGAAGGCCGGGGAACACAAGCCGAGTTTGCCGCAATCAAGGAAGTCGTGGACAAAAACATTTTCGGTTTGGATGTGGCGGAGTTTCCGTTGTTTCTTGCAGAAATGTGTATATTGCTTCGTCAGTTACCTTTGATCGTAACCGATCTTTATGACTGTCCTGTTGAAAAAAAATTAAAGTTGTTCAAAACACGGGATAGTATTTCGGAATTCCTCGACACGGGAATTACGTCGCAAAAACAGGAAGTCAATTTATTCCAACACCTTCAGGATGTATCTTTGGGGTACAAGTCCTTTATGCGAAGTGATAAAGATTTGGAAGAAATGCTTCAGTCGATGCAAGGTACTGGAGAAAACCGCCTGCGCTTCGATTATGTGGTAGCCAATCCTCCCTATATCGGATACCTCGAATGTTTGCGGCAGAAAACGGAGTTTACGCAAAAAATCAAAGATAAGTCGAACCATTCCATTACTTTGGGGAATGTGTTCGGGGTCAACCTGCACAGTGTTCCCAATCATCCCAAAAGATACCGCCCCAATCCCAATCTGTTCGCTTTCTTCTTCGCGCTGGGATTAGGCTTACTTAAGGACAACGGCAAATTGTGTTATATCGTTCCGCAAACATTGCTCACTGCGGGCGACCTGGATGTGTTGCGTTATCACTTGGCAAATCATGTGTCCCTCGAAAAAATGATCCTGTTCAGCGGCAACATGTTTATCGGACGCGGATTAAAACAAAACAAAGCCGTGCCGACTTCCTCAATGATTGTTGTCGCTCAAAAGAAAAAGCCGGGTAAGAATCATACCGTTAAAGTTGTTCGATTTCAACTTGAAACCGATGGAAAAGAAAGTGATTTTGTAAAATTGTTGAGAAGTAAAAAACATGAAACAAAGTCCATTCCGCAAACGGTATTGGCTGAACATTGGGACAATTGGAATTTTATCAATCATGAGGAAGCATTTTTTCGATTTTACGAAGCCTATTTGCAATGTTCCGATAATATTGATGTTTATTACAAACATCAATTGGCAAAACAACATTTCAATTCGGAATTTTGGTTTGACGGCGGATACGCAATCGATGAAAAACAAAGACAAGAAACACCGGCAGACTATGCGTATCCAAAAATCAATCACCGGTTTTATACCATACGGGAATTTCGTGGTTATTGGAATAATATCCGGTCAGGCCATTCTCTGCAACGGATTGATCTAACACAAGGCAATCAGGAATATCATTTGTTGGACTCACAATACAAAATTTTATGGTCTTATGCAAACACAAGGCAGTTTTATTTTACGGACATGCCGGTGATTTGGGCAAGAAACCAATACAATGCAATCGGGAGCAATAACCGCAAAGAATTGATATATCTTTTCGCACTACTGAATTCACCACTGAATTACCATCTGCTTCTCAAGCAACTGAAAAATGAAAACGAAAAGGATTTTCTCATTTCCCGCTCATCGTTGAAAGATTACATCCGAATCCCCAAAATCACGCCGAAAAACCAAAAACTCAAGGACAAAATCATCGCCCAAACCGAGGAAATGCTGGCCCTTGAAGCCGTCACCTTACAGGAAATCGTCGATTTTTCCGGCCTGACGGTACAAAAGTTCGATGGTGTCAATGTGACGGGAAACGAACTGGTTTTGTCCAATAGCAAAGAGTTTCGCCTGAAAATATCGGGAGGCAAAGTGAAATTGGTACGAAATCTCATTCGTGAAAAATTTCAGGATGGTGGTTTGTTGTCGGAACAGGCCGTTTCGCTTGCTGATCTGAAATCGTTGCCCGCCATCGACTTTGACGAGCGGGATGCGATCAAAAAAGAAATCGA
>CAZNVM010000381.1:0-2696 GCA_964576215.1 uncultured Planctomycetaceae bacterium | reverse complement strand
TGTTTTCCATTTTGTCACTATTAGCTTTCAACATAAGGAACTTTACAATGAACTCAATGAACTTTCGAACCACGTCAATTTTGCTCGGCGCATCGGTTGCCGCAGCGTTGTTTTTCGCCTTTCTGGAAGTTGCCTCAGCGCAAACTTTCTCACGAGACTGGCAACAGTCCGTTCAACAGGCGCCCCCCAGACAAGGACCTGGACCTGTACTGCGTCCCGGACAAGGACAAGAAGTAGGACAATGGGGACCGGGACCTATGCATCCCGGACAAGGACAAGAAGCGGGACAATGGGGACCGAGACCTGTACGCCCCGGACAAGAGATTCCCAGACGCCCGGAAGGACCGGCAACCCCGGAACCGAGAGCGTTTGACTGGGAGCGACCGATTGCCGGACCAACCGGCCCGGACAGAAATACTCCTATGGGGTACTTTCAACTGAACTTTTGCAAAACGTGAAATTTTGCTATAATCGCATTTTCGGTAACGTATCCACCAACAGACATCCCCAGCCACGGAGGGCGAGCCATGCCAGGTATTATCAAGCGTCCCACGATTGTCGAGGAAGCCGTCGAACAGTTCGGCGGTCTGTTTGAAAACAAAAGTCAACGCGAACATTTCGCCAATTATCTCACCGGGCTTATGGTCGGTAACAATAAAACCGTCGCCGGAATGACCGGGGAATTCGTTCACGCCTCCGACCAGTCCTGCCTCAACCGATTTCTGAACGAAGTCGACTGGGACGAAGAGGAACTGAACAAAAAAAGGATCGATTTTCTGATCGAAAACGGCGACTTGAAAATCCACCGACGCGGTGTCATCGCCCTGGACAACGTGCTGATCGATCACTATGGCAAGCTGATCGAAGACGCGGGCTGGTTCTGGGATCATTCCGAGGACCGATATAAAATCGCACACGACTACCTGTTCATCAACTACGTCAATTCGGACGGAAGCCATTATCCGCTCGAATTCAAGCGATTCAAAAAGAAGGATCAGTGCGAAGCGGAGAAGGTCAAGTTCGTCGACCACACGAAGCTGTTCATCGCGCTGGTCGACGATTCGCACGAAAAGAAACTTTGGGGCACGTTTACGTTCGACAGTTATTTCTGCGGCGGCGAGATATTGAATCACATCAACGCGCTCGTCGATGATCGGGGCGAAGTGCGTGCTTACGTCTGCGACCTCAAATCGAATCGAAACATTACGTTCAAGGGCGTGACGCAACAGGCGAAGGCGCTTGCCTTGTCGATCAAACCGGAACAGAAAAAGCAAGTCATTCATGCGAACGGGAGGAAGCAATGGTATTTCACGGTCTGTGTGGGCGTCTCGGAAGTGGACCATAATTGCCGCATCGTGTTTTTGTGGGACAAGAAATCGGACAAGGAGCCGAAGAAGATTCTGTTGACGAACAAGACGAATTGGGAAGTCAACCGCATTACGGGAACGTATCGCTTTCGCTGGACGGGGACGGAGACCTTCCACCGAGACGGCAAACAGGAATTGGGCATGGGCGACTGCCAGCTGCGCAACGGAGTGGGTCAGACAAGACACATGTATCTGGTGATGTTGGCGTACAGTCTTGCGATGCGGATTCTTGGGAGTCGCGGTCTGTGTGGTTGGGCATCTCGTCGCTTGAAGACGGTGGGCGAGGTTTGCCGTGCGGCGCTTGACGAAACCATTCGTGGAACGATTGCCTGGGTGGTGGAATCGGTCGGCTTGTCGACGGGCGGGGATTTTCATAAATTAATGAAACGATTGGGAATTGCGCGTTAGTGTGCGCATATCGTGTTTTTTAGGTCGCTTTTTCGGCGTTTGACGCCCGTTTCTTCAGTGCCAAAACGTTGTTTGCAAAAGTTTAGTTGTAACCGGAGTATTCATAAAAAATTGAGATTGACGACCCCAAGCCCTTTCTGCTAAAAAAGTTGTGTAAATTCCCAATCAACTTTTTTCAGGAGGAAAAACAATGGGTTCGTCAAGGAAAAATTTTAACACGGGCTACCAAAATGTCAAAGAGGACTTTCAACATGCCGTCGGAAACATTTTTGAAAAACAATACAAAGGTCGTGATTGCAACAATTCCGTTTTCATCAAGGTCCTGTTCTGTGCCCTCTGCCACATCCAGTCACTTTTCGCCGTTTGCCGAAACCTCCAGAACGTGCCTGACGATCATACCATCGCCGTCGCGATCCTGAAAACACTTCCCGAATACAACCGACTGCAAAAACTCATCAACGAAACCCTTGCCGAACAGCTCCCAAAAAATCTATTCAAAAAACCAAAACGACTTGCCATTGATCTTGTCCTGATTCCTTATCATGGTTCCTATTGTTACAACATCAACGAAATTTACCGCTCGCAACCCAAGTCGGGAACGAGCCATTTTCACGCCTATGCCACCGCCTGTGTCCTGCACAAAGGTTTCCGTTACACGGTTGCTCTTACGCCGGTCGTGAAAGGCGAGGAGATGAAAGTGGTCGTCAAACGCCTGATGGATCAATGCCGGAAGATCGGTTTGCGATGCAAGTTATTACTGCTTGACCGCGGATTTTACAGTGTCAGCGTGATTTCCTATTTGAAACACGCCCAGGTGCCGTTCGTCATGCCGGTAATCGCTCGCGGCAAAAAGGCGACGAAAAATCAGGAGGCGGGAGGGACGAGAAAATATCGAAACTGGAAGAAAAGCGGCTATGATCG
>CAZNVM010000380.1:0-6427 GCA_964576215.1 uncultured Planctomycetaceae bacterium | reverse complement strand
GTGACGCGATAAGTTTATCGCGTTCTCGAAGCTCTGCTCGCAACCGCCTGATCGTTTCTTTCATTCCCATGAAAGAACAATAACAGTTTCAGCAAAAATATGCAATACCAATTTTTAGCGGAAACCGTGAACGGATACGATTTTTCAAACTGCCGGTGCCACCGACGTGAATCCAGCCGTCAATGCGTCCTTTGAAACACCAGCGGTAAGTGGAAAAGAGTCTCTCTTCTTCGTTTTTCAAAACGAATTTCATAAGAGGTCTCGCATCGGAGGAACGCACTTCATAGATGATGATTTCTTCTTTTCGTATCTCCGCTTCAAACCGGGTCTGGAAAGCTTTGGTAAAACGGGCCGTGTTAATCCCGGTAAAGCCGGGAAAGCCAAATCCCAATTCTGATCGTAATAGCGAGAGCTTGTCCTCACTCTCTTGATCAATCATACCGGCGATTTTGTTTTGTACGTACTCCAGTTCTTCCTGCCAGATCGGTGCTTTCTGTTCCTTGCGGAGATAGACCATACCACCGGGCCGCTCGTAGATTTCGTATCCGTCTGGAATCGTATCCACCGGATTACCTTCCTCTTTTTTGGAAAAGTAATAACGCGACTTGCCGGTCTTCGTTTTTCCTTCATGCAAAAAATATTTTTCGTCGTGGCAGTTTTGATAAATAATTGGCATAGGTACAATCCTCCTGGTAATTTTAGTTTCAGGCGGCCTTCAAGCCACTGTCCATCATTATAGCGATTCCCGGTCTCCGGTCAAGCGATTTTCTTTCTTGTTAGCGGACTGGTTGTTTTCGTGCGGTGTGGCGATTACCCCCGAACCCGAAACCGTGCCAATCTCAAATCGATCAAGCCGCTCAAGACCCAATTCTCTTTGTAGGGGCACACCCAGTAGGTGAGCAGGCACACACCGTCGCGGGTCCAGGTGATACCAGGGTTGGAAAACGCCGTGTTAGGATCGGTTTCAATGTCCCAAAAGTCCGTAAACGTGACACCACCATCGGCGGAAATCGCCGCCGTCAGCGGAGAGCGTTTCCCGTAATGGCTGCGCCAGTGCATGTTGTACTCCGCGTTGTTCCAGATCACCATGATCTTGTCGCTGTTCGGGATATTGGTCACATAAGGACAGGATTCCGGGATCGAAAGGCCGGTCGTCTGCGGAAGACTCCAACTTTCACCCTGGTCCGCTGAATAGGACTTGAACAGGGAACCGAGCTGGTTGCGCATCACCATAATCAGCCGTCCGTCCTGGAGTTCGGCGATAAACGGTTCCATCGCCCCTCGCATCGGCAAGGAGATTTTTTTTTCTCCGAACACCCATGTCTTGCAGTCGTCGTCGGAATAGAACACACGGACATGTTTTTTTTCGGTTGGTTTCCACATTTCTCCGTCCGAATGACAGATCGGCAAAACCACACGGCCCGAAGAGAGGCGTTTGATGCAGGAATTGGAAAAACCGAAGGGTTGCCGTTCCCAGATGGGTTCGGGTGGACTAAATGTTTTCCCTTCGTCTTGGGAACGGATCGTGTACGCCGTGGCGAGTTGAGGCAGACCGGGCGTCAACTGGTTATACTCTTTATAACACAACAGTATCTCACCATTACGAAGCCGCAGAAAGTTGGGGCTGTAGACATTCGCACTCGTCTCGTCTTGTCGTTCGGCCACGATGCGGAGGTTGCCCCATGTTCGGCCGCCGTCGGAGGAATTCATGAGCGGAATCGTACTCGGTGCCTGATCGCCGGAACCGAACTTGCTCTCCTCAAACCGTTGCCACGCAATGAGAAGCGAAGAATCTTCAAGTTCGATGATCGTCGCCTCACTGTGACGAGGGAAATCCTGGTCCGCTTTGCAGACGGTGATGATTTCCCGATCCGTGTAGACGGACGGAGCGTCGCTTGAAGCGTAACACCGGGGCAACGTACTTCCGGCACCCAGCAGCACCGAAGCGAGGCCGGAAGTTTTCAAGAAATTTCTGCGTGAAGTCTGCATTTTTGTTTAATGTTTGAGGTGTCAAATGGTAAGCCCCCATTATAGCGTTTCCCGGTTTCCGGTCAAGCGATTTTCTTGTCACCCGTTCCTCAGCAGTGTTTCCCCCCTTGATTGATAATTGAGGTTTATCGGCTAAAATTTTACAAATGCCCGACACGAAAGGAATTACGGAAAACGGGAAAACCCAATTTTCCAATCAGTGACTGGAAAATTACAAGTCTTTGGTATAGAAGGAGTTACGAACAATCAAATTTTTCAGTCACCGACTGGAAAATCTGAAAATCAACTGGAGGAAACTGCCGATGATGACGAGATTCCTCGGCATTCGGGACAAGAAATCTTGGAAAAACTGTCCTACACTCACATCGTCCAACTGTTAGCGATTGACGATCCCTACAAACGGGTCTTTTACGAAATGGAGTGCTTGCGTGGCGGTTGGTCTGTCCGGGAACTGAAACGGCAGATCAATACGCAGTATTTTGAGAGAACCGCCCTGTCAACGAACAATGGCTAAGTAACTGTCAAAAAATAATATGCCCAAAATTATGGGGTAAGCGTTTTTTCGACCGGGATTTCAAGGAATTGTGGGCGTTATAATCGTACAATGGGTATTTTAAATTTTGACAGTTTCTAAAACAGGTCGGCCCTTGAAAGGGACTCGTCCGGTCACTGCGATTCGTCGAGCGGCTCCTTTGTTTCCTATTTCTTCAAAGGAATTTTCACCAAATCTTCAATCACCTTACCGTCGTGCATGAAGCGGGCCAGAGTGTAGATATTACCGGCCTTGTCCTGGGCGATGGAATTGACATACGTGGGACGTTCGCCGTCGGCGTAGAATATGGCACCATGATCCTTGTACTCCCGTCTGGGAATGTTGTACGTGACCAAGTGCAGGTTTTCCAGACCCCGTGCGGCACCCATGGCGATTCGGTCCAGACCGGTCAGGCGTTTCCCGTCAATATAAATCGGACCGCCGGTCAGGTAATAAATGGTGTCATTTTTACCCAGCATGAAACCGAGATAGCCGTAACTGAATTGGTCGAACATGCCGCTTTTCTTCGACGGTACGGAGGTGAGACGCTCGACGAGTTCGATGGTTTTGGCCTTGGGATCGAAGCGGAACAGGTATCCCGAATTGCCGTGAACCCCATACGCAACGTTTTCCGGTTCGTACCAGAATATTTTCCGCCAGTTGTACGCCATGCTACCCGCTCCGGTGTAATCGTAAGTCCCGAAATAATCGAGACGCAAATCGACCCCTTCCAATTTTTCGGGAGCGGCCATACCGGGCCGATAAAAGAAAATGTCCCCTTCAGCGGTGGAGTAATAGACCGTTCCATCACGCGGATCAACCACCATCGAACGGCAAATCACCCGGTAATCCTTGCCGATGACGCCACCTTCCCCCTGTTCGTTGGCCAGGCCGAGGTCTTTGAGTTGTTTCGTGTTGAGATCATAGTGCAACACATATCCTTTGGGCCAGGTAATTGCGTACAGGTGCCCCCGCTTTTTGTCCATCGTCATGGTGAGAATTCCTTCGCCGTGTGGTGCCAGGGCGAGGCTTTCCAATTTTCCGCTCTTCATGTCGTAGGAAACGAAATGACCGCCCGTGTAAAGTTTGTAACCTTCGGGTGCGTTTACTGGCAGGCATTCCGCTCCGTCAATCATCTCGTAAAAGCCGATATGGGTTGCAAAATAAAGTTTGCCGTCTTTTTCGCAGAACTCGACGTGACTCTTGCCCTGGGCAATACATTTCTCCTCACCTACGGCCTGCGACAAATCGGCAATGAATTTCGTCTTGTCGGTTGCCGGGTCATACACGTAAAACTGGCCGCCGACGTCGTGCTTGTCGGACGAAAGCACGTAATAAATTTTCCCGTCGCTTCCGGCGGAGATTGCGTTATAGGTGTCATGCGCATCCGCAAAGCCGGAAAAATAATGTTTGGCGACAAGCGGCTTGGTTTGCCCCTGAGTCAATGGTGTTGATACAAAAAACGTCATGGCAACGGACGCGAGAAATAAAAATGGTAGTGGTTTCATTGCGTTTCCTTTTCATTTGAAGTGAATGAGATTGATGAACGAATCGTGCCCGCCTACTGTACACTGTTTTCTTCCCTTCAGCAAGAGCGTCAACCACCTAATTTCGCGGCTACACCCAAATCATTTTTTTTTATTTCGGGCATTCGTTCTGTTCAATCTGACTCAGTCTGGCAAAATACGGGGATTGGGCGAGAAGCTCCTGCTGCGTTCCGACGCTTTCGATCACTCCGTCGCGGAGGACGACAATCCGATCCGTCAGCGTCAAAGCGGAAAGCCGGTGCGTGACGAGAATCGTCGTCCGCTTGCCGATGAACTTGGCCAACGCTTCGTGGATTTTTTGCTCGCTGTAAAGATCAATTTGGCTGGTCGCTTCGTCAAGCAACAAGATCGCCGGATCGCACAAAAACGCCCTCGCAAGAGCAATTCGTTGCCGCTGTCCCCCGGACAGAAGTGCTCCGCCCGGTCCGACGATTGTTGCGTATCCGTTGCTCAATTCTTTTTCGATAAATTCGTGCGCAAAAGCGTTTTTCGCCGCCTCGACTGCTTCCGCTTCGGTCGCAAACGGACTGCCGTACCGAATATTGTTCATAATCGTGTCGTTAAACAGGATCGGTTCCTGGGTAATGATTCCCATCATTTGCCGAACGTCCCGCATTTTCGCATCCCGGACGGCGACACCGTCAATCCGTACCTCGCCGGCGGTGGTGTCGGCAAAACGTGGAATCAGGCTGAGCATCGTGCTTTTACCGCAGCCGCTTGGGCCGACGATCCCAATCGTTTCTCCGAACGCGATTTCCAGCGACACGTTACGCAATATCGGCAACTCCGGTTTGTAGTGGAACGAAACACGGTCAAACACAATCGACTTGGAATGTCGTGATAAACGAATCGGTTTCGGCGGATCGACAACCGGAATTTCGCGGTCGATCAACTCGTAAACCCGGTTGGCGGCAACGACGGCCGTTTGGCATTGCGTGAAAATATCGGACAGTTTTCTCGCAGGATCCGATGCACCGGCCAAAAGCGCAAAGAACGTGATGAGCAGTGTTTGAGACAACGGTGCATTGCACATGGGGATTCCGCAAATGTCCACCTTTTGATTCATCACCAAATACGACCCGGCAAGCACGGCGATGCAGATCATCAATACTCCAAGCACTTCGGTCAGCGGGTTCGTGAGCGAATCGTATTTTGCCGTTTTCATGCTCAGGCGATAAAGCCAGTGATTCGTTTGCCGGAATTTGCCAAATTCGTGCCGTTCCGTCGTAAATGCTTTGACGATTCGAACGGAACGGATCGACTCTTCCAATCGGCTAAACAGGAGAACCGCCTGCTCCAAACTGCGGCGGACAACCCGTTTGAGCGACCTTGCAAGCCAACGAATGAAATAGGCCGCGACGGGAACAATAATCAACGTCAAAAGGAGCAATTGCCAACTGATCATTGCGGCACCGACAAGGCAAGCCGCCATTTTAAAAGGTTCCCGAATCAGTTTCCCGTAGAAGACGGTCAATCCGAGCGACAAGCTGTTGACTTCCCCCATGATGCGGCTCATCACGTTGGAAATTCCTTCCTGGCTGAAGTAATTGACTTCGTAGCGAATGATCTTGCGAAACATCTGGTTACGAATTTCAAAGATGGTTTTCGCGGCGATTCTGGCCGAAAGAATCGTATGCAGGATCGTGAGAAACGCTTTGAGAAGTGTTCCGACCAGAAGAAACGCAACGATCATCACGAGCGTCAGGAACGGATCGCGGGGACAAAAACGGTTGACTGTCGGTTGTACGCGAAGAAGGACGAAATGGTACAGATCGTTCCACCACAATTCGTCCCGGTACGACGAGAATTCTTTTTCAATGGCCTTGCTTTTCTGCTTTTCCGGCTCCGCTTCCAATTCACCTTCCAGAGCGGTAATTTTTCCCCGGAGTTCGTTTCCCGCTTTTTCGTTTTCGTCGATTTTACGGTCGAGCCAATCGACGAAATTGTCGTTTTTCAAACAAATTTCGACGATGGGGTAGGTAAGGACGCCGATGTTCCCGCCCCAAAGGACGCTGATCAACAGCGCACAGAAAATCGAGGCGGCAATCGAAAACTTATATCGAAACGTGAGCCGGATCGCTCGAAACAGGTTTTGCATGAAATTTCAGGGAAAACAACGAACACGGCTGCGGACAACCGAAAAAACCTTCGGTGAACCTACCATGAAATCCGTTTTTTTGCAACCGGGAACGTATTTTCGTATTGTGGACCGCAACGACAGGAGGATTGCAAAGTCCCTGGGAACGCAGGCTTCCAGCCTGCGCGAAGGTTGCGGAATGGAGTCTCCGCCCTGCGCAGGTTAGGATGCCTACGAACTCACTGGCAGGCTGGAAGCCTGCGTTCCCAGGAAAAAAGCGAC
>CAZNVM010000379.1:0-11159 GCA_964576215.1 uncultured Planctomycetaceae bacterium | reverse complement strand
TCTTTTGGTCTTGCTGTTTCATGTCGATTCCTTTCGAGTGAATTTTGATTGGTGTCAAAAAAACACAAGATACCGTAAAATCGACTGTTAGGGCAAGGCCAATTTTTTTCTGTAAGACAAATTACTTAACGGCGTAGGGTGCCACTGTTATTTTTATACTGTTCCTTAAACCTTTGCGAATGAAGTACAATTTCTTCATTCGTCATTTGCTTTTCTCTCCCAGGTATTCCTCAAAAGAAACGTGCCGAAAGGTTTTACGTTGTTCGTCGGCGCGTTGTAACCGTTGTTCGTCGCCGGGAATAAAGCGTACACCAAGTTTATACGTTCCGATGTAAACGTCGGGATTCTCCACGATTCCGGCGATTCCGAAATTCCCTTTTTTGTGCACATCCACCTGAATTTTCTGCGGGAATCGTTTTCGCTCCTGAAGAAAGCGATTGACCTCCATTCGTGCAAACAGCGTCGTCGAATCCGGGTTGACTCGCAAATTCAAGAAGCAGTACCAATCGCAAAAGTCGTAATACCGTTGTCGAAAAACGTCGTCGGAAAATGACGCCGTTTCGATTTGATAAACGATCCAGGGGCTTTGAAATCTTGCCTGTCCGCTTTCCTCTTCGTAGGTTTCCTCAAATTTCGGAAAAAGAGCGAACGCAAAAAACGGCGGTTGGGATTCCGCACGCATTTTTTCCCGACGCTTCAGAACCGTTTCTTTGAGTTCCGCCCCCTTGATTTGCGTTTGGATTCGAAGCGTCGGCTCCAAAAGCGTGAACGTGTCCGACGCCTTATCGAAAATCGTCGTTTCACCGTGATCGCCGATGATGTCGTAGACGAGATCGCCCGTAAACAGCGTCGTCGTTTTGACGCTTTCGCCGGTTTGCCGGACCGTCAGTTCATTTTCGACACGAAAATCCTCCGCCGCCACACAAATGACTCGAAGAAAAAAAACGAATACGAAAAAGCGGATGAATCGCATGGTTTCAACTAAAGTGAAACGGATTGGTAATGAAACCGAAAAAAGTGTTGAAATTTAGGAAATCGGAAATAGGAGACCATTTTTTCACCCGATTTCCTATTTCCGATTTCCTATTTCCTCTACTGTTTTGAGTCACCATTTGTTTACGGTTTGAGTTTCGAGAGTGAAGTTTCTTACCGCTGTAAAATCGAAGCTCCCGGGGTTACCTTGTCGATGTTCGGCGTAACGTCCATATCGTATTCGCCGAGAACCCAGCCGAAACAATCGCGGACGAGTTTCATCATGTTGTCGTCTTGGAAAAATTCATTGCGGTGTCCCATGGACGTATACAGAACACGCCCTTTTTTCTGCATCCTCGCCCAGGTTGCCGGGAACGGCGGACGATTGTAATCCTTGCCGTTCATTCCCTCGGTTTCCTGTGTGAGAATGACGTGCATGTCCTTGTTGAAACTCTTATGAGCGTACCATTCGTCAAAATACTTGAAGGACTCCCCTTTGTCTTTCAACCAGGGAATTTGGGCCGGTTGCGTTACTTTCATAACCGCCTCCTGTTGCGGTCCGTGGGAGATGAATTCGCCGCCGATCATCGCGATATACGGATCGACTTCCTTTGGATTTTCGTAAGGTGGACTGTTGGTTCTCCACGTATCCGTCGCGGCATGGAACCCAAGAAAGCCGATACCGTCGTCGATTGCAGCGAGGAACCGTTTTTTCCCTTCGGCGGACATCGCATTGGGGCCTTTGAGCAGATCGCCGCTGGTGTAAAACGCGAAACAACGGAATTGCGTCAGATCGCCGTCGAAAATTTTACCGTCTTTGGTGCAAACGACCTCAATGTTGTGGGCGGCACCGAGTTTTTGCAAGGCAATGTCGGAAACGCTTAGTCCGTCTTTAACAATTTTGACCGGTTCATGTTCAAAACCGGCGGAGTTGCTGAAATAGAGGACTTTCACCGCCTTGTCGTCGGCCAATGAACGGGAAAACGGAAACGCGGTTGCTGCACTTGCGGCCAAACCGATACGAAGAAAATCTCGTCTTAGCATGGGAACACCTAAAAAGTTTACAGGAAAAAAGGAAGAATCTCCAAAACCGAACTGGTCGCATTATACCGAAAACGAGTGTGGTCCGCAAGCCAAAAATAAAATCGTTCTTGACACAATCTGACGGAAGTTTGCAAAAACGACTTTATACCATACAACGTCAATAAAGAACCATGCACAATCAGAGCCGCGCACGGAGCGATTTTCACGTTACCGCTTACTGCGTGCGCGGCTCTGATCCGATTGGGTTCACGGTTAGTGAAAATGTCACCTCATTGGTGTGGAGTCACGTTCGTTGATTTCTCATTTCTCGTTCCGATACGCCCCATCCTGCCAAACCCATTCCGACGGTTCCGGGAGCAAATCGTCCGGGCGAATTTTGCCGGTGGCGAGATCGAGGAACAACGCCTTGCTTTCACTACGGATTTTTTCACGAAGCAACGCCCCTTGAAGCGTTTCGCCGGCCGCTCGTTTGAGTCGCGGGTTTTCCGATTCGCTCCACGTTTGCAACTGCTCCAGCACCGCCGAAGAGTCCTGCGAGGCAAGTTCCCGTGCAATATTGATACAAAGCTCCTCCTGGTCAAGCTCCGAAAGCTCTTGGAAAATCGGATAAAGAGCCGCCGAAAACTGGAGCGAAACCGATTGGTTCGAGAACGAATCGTAAATCCCGTAAACTCCCGGAATCCGCATTCTTGCGACGCTCGTTTCGTCGGCAAGGTTCGCTTCTTCCCGAAACCGTCTGTTTTGCCGAGCCTCATCCATTTGCCGCCGGTTCCACGCCTGCTGTATCCGTAACTCTTCCATGAACTGACGCTCTAACGCGGCAAGCACGATTCGCTTCGTGTCGGGATCGGCCCAGATGCTTTGAAGCATTTTCGCCGATTCGTCCGGGTCGTTGAAAAACTCCTTGAAAAAGAGCGTCTGTACAAAAAAGATCGCTTCACGCCTTGCCGTATCGTTGTTGTAGTTGTCGGCGAAGAAATCAACCACGTTGCTTTCCGGGTTCGCCTTGAGCCAGTCGGCGACCCGCTCGAACGTCAAAAACGCCAGTTTTTCCTGATTCGCCACGTTATACAAACGTCCAATTTGCCCCTTCAACGCCGGGTAGCTGGCCTCGTCTCGCCTTAGCTGCGAAAGCGTCTTGTCGATAAACATCTCACGATTTCCGGGACCGAGCACCGATTTGACCCATTGGAGTAATTCCTCGCGGTCGATTTCCTTGTCTTCAAGTTCCTTGAGACGCCATCGGGGGCGAACATAGTTGCCGATGGTCTTCAAAACAAGGTTGCGATCCTGCATTTTGGGAAATTCCGTCTCCATCTGACGACGAAGGAACGGTTCCGTAAGCGGATTATAGTACAAACACGCCTCCCCGATTCTCAGGGCCCAAAACGATTCCCGACTGCTGGCGTCCCCTATCGAAAGCAGGTCGTTCATCGTTTTCCAGTGATACTGCGTTTGAAACAGCGGGACGACTTTTTCGTTTTGATTCTTCCAAACGGCACCGGCATCGGTCTGGGCGACGGCGAAATAACGGACAAGCTCGTCGAACGGCACCGGTCCATTCTGAATGCCTGCTGCAAAAAGGATCGGGCTGATTTTTTCCTCGTTATACCGATACTTGCGAATCAGTTCCACAAGCGGTTCGGCGGCGGCTTCCCCCATCAAGCCGATCGCAATCGGGCCAAGTATTGCGGCCTTCGCGGTGCCATTGTCAACTTCCGTATCGCCAAAATGGTTCAGCCAATCGTGTCCCCTGGAATAACAACGGTATCCCACCTTCTCATTTTTCTCATTTTCCCGAGCGAGCTGTTCCAAAGCCGCCCGACATTCCGCCGCCGTCGGTCTGTCGGAGAGCTTGTAATGCAATCGGGCAACAGCCTGTTTCGCCTCTTTCGGCATCCGTTTGAACATCCACGCCTGGAGCAGGTCGAAATGCTTGAGGACGTGCTGTGCCCAGAGTTGTTTTTCGGCGTCCGTCAGGTTCGGGTAAACGTTCAGCAAAAGATCGACATGCGGTATGATCGACGGAGCGAAGCAATCCTGCCCAAGCAGTTCTGTGTATTTCAGTATTCTGTCGAACAATCCGATTTGATTGTACCCCGCATTGTAGAAGCAGAGTTCCGCCCCTTGAAATTCGAACCGCCACCAATATTGACAGGAGGAAGTAAAAGTTTCGAAATTTTCTTTGGAAAAAGTGCCGTATTGTTCCTGACGTTCCCGAATGAAGCCGTCCCAGGGGAACCAGGAGTACAGTTTGTACGGCTTGGTGTCAAACCATTTTTGCGGAGGGGGCGGCGTTTGGGGCTTGACTTTTTCCAGCAATTCCGCAACGGTAATCATGAGCGGCGTTTGCCCCAGATGCACGCCGTTACAATAAACGTCGGTCCCATCCGGCAAACGGTTGCTATTGTAATTCATGCCGATGTTAATGGGCCGCTTTTCCGGAGCGAGCGACGGCTTGGGGGGCGAGACGCTTCCGAGGGGAATGCACAGCAGAGCCGGTGCGACCATCAGGACGAAGCCGACGCGAAGCGTTCCTTTCCAGAGCAGAAGCAAGCCTGCGAGAGCCGGGAAAACGAACAACGTGATCCAGAGCCACTGAAAGACGGGCAGCCCGGTCCAGTAGTGGTGTCGAGCATCTATGTTATCCATCACTCCGTACATGTAAAACAGGCACAGAATCGAAAAGAACGCCAGCATGATCGGCATAAAAACGACCAGCGACATAAGGCGGATAGGAAAGGGTTGACGCATCTTTTTAAATGAGAAATGAGAAATGAGAAATAATTTAGCCGCCGCACCCTGTGCGGCGCATTTTATTTTTGTTACGACTCCACTTCCATATTACGGTAACAATAAACTCCGAACCAGGGCATCAGGGCGGTTTGGAGCAACGCGGGAACTCCGAAAATGACCAACAGGAACGGATAAAAGGCCCAAAAATACGGCGGGTGCACCATCAGGTCGGCACTCCCCAGGTACAGCAGGAAAAGCGCAACGCCGATGGCGAACAGGACCAGGATCAAGTTCAATATTCTCCGCATCCAAAGGGCGAAAAAGCCGAGCTTGGGCTGCGGGAGGAACCGGTTGCGGATGACGAAGAAAATCGTCGTCTGGAACGACAGTAACCCGCCGAGCAGGACGGTCCAGAGGACGTGCATTTCGTGATACCGCACCATCGGATACCAGCCGTTTTGGAACAACGATTTCTGGACCGCTTCCCGGATGCCGAGAGCGAAAATCGCGACCAACAGTAGCGTGACACCAACGATCACGCCGACGCCGAACGCCCAGCGGACCAGGAACAGCCGCTTGGGACTGTACGACCGGGAAAACACAAACGCCCGTGTGCCGCCATCGTCGGCGAACGGCTTTTTCGCCAGGACGAATCCCAGCGTAACGCTCAAAATGGCGAGGAACGTGTCAAAAAAGCGGAACGGCGCAAGTGTCAACAGGACGACGATCAGCATCGCCGCCAAAATCGGGACAACAAAAAACGCACATTCACGCCAGGCAAGTTGGATAATGATTTTGGCCATTTTTAAATGAGAAATAAGAAATGAGAAATGAGAAATAAATATGAAACGAAAAACCGGGAAACGAAAGGCGAAAAAATTTCACATTTCTCATTTCACATTTCTCATTTTTTTAACTTACGGCTTCAACAAACAAATCTTCCAAGTTCAACCCTTGCACTTCGACGGCGTTTGTATCGGTGATGCCGGTTTCGGTGCAGAGTCGTTTCAATTTTTCTTCCGAGTAATCGAGAACCACCAGCCGGGTTTGGTGTTCGTCCCGTTCAATGCGGAGCGGCTCGAATACCGTTTGCTCCACGTTGCCTTGGAGCGTAATTTTTCGGACGCTCGCTTTGAGGGAATCAAGGTCCCCTTCAACGATCTTGCGACCGCGATTGAGGATGGCGACCCGGTCGACCACCCGCTCAATATCGCCGAGGATGTGCGACGAAAACAATATCGTGCGATTTTCCTCACACGCCAAATCGAGCATTTCCGTGAGAAAATCCCGCCTCGCCAGGGTGTCCAAACCGGACGCCGGTTCGTCGAGGATCAGCACGTCGGCGTTTTGAGCGAGTCCGAGCAGGATGCACATGGCCCGGCGTTGGCCTTTGGAAAATTCACGGTACTGCTTTTTCGGATCAAGCCGGAACCGCTTCGTCAGTTCTTCAAGCGTTTTGGGGTTCCATTTCGGGTACAGTCTCGCCATCATTTTCGACGCTTCCGGAATCGTCATCCACAAGGGGAGCTGCATGTTTTCCGAGATGTAGGCGACCCGTTGCCGGATCGACTCGTCGTGGTCTGCCGGATTATGTCCGAGTACGCGGACTGTTCCGCTATCGGGCCGGAGATGCGACACCATCATGCGGATCGAGGTGGTTTTCCCGGCCCCGTTGGCTCCGAGCAGCCCGTAGACCGAGCCTTGCGGCACCGAAAACGAAAGCCGATCCACCGCCAAAGTCGTGTCTTTGCCAAAGCCGAAAGTCTTGGAAACGTCGTTAAGTTCTATAGCTGTCATAAGTATTGAAGGGTATAAGTGATAAGTGATAGGTGATAAGTGACAAGTGATAAATTTCTATCACTTATCACCTATCACTTATCACTTATACCCGCATGTTGGTTTTCAATAACCTTTAAAATCTCATCGTAGTTTAATCCGAAACGCAGTCCTTCGACGAGCAGGCCGAGTGCTTGTCGGGACAGGGTATGGTTGATATATTCGGCGGAGAATGGGGTTGGGCCGTCGGCGACGAACACGCCGAGACCGGGGCGTTGAATGACGACCCCTTCCTGGGCCAGTTGCGAAAAAATCCGGTTGGTCGTCGTCGGATTCAAGCTGAGGTCCTTGGCCAGTTGCCGCACCGAGGGCAAACGGTCCCCCGGTTTGAGGACCCGTTTGACGATCAACAGCTTGATCTGAAGCACCGCCTGTTGCGTCAGCGGTTCGCTGCAGTGGTAATCGAGCGAAATTTTCATGGAAATTCACCCAGAAATTAGGAAAGGGAAAATTGCGACAAGCCGTACTTGCGACCCGTCTGTACTACATAATATCATACAGCTGGGTCAGTGTCAAGAGGAAATCTTGAAAAATCTTGAAAAAAAATGGTATCCGTTCCACGAACGACGTATTCAGGGGTTCTCCGAATTGGTCGATAACGCCAAAAAACCTGACGCTTGACGTCTGTCCTAACGCTTGAGAAAACGCAACGAACCGTTGCCGAGCAGTTCGCTGACGCGGTGTTTCAGTTCGGAATTCAACGTAATCCCCATTTTGCGGCATTTCAACCGTGCGGTTTGGCCGTCCGCAAGTTGAATCAACAGTTCCAACTCGTTGCGACCGGGAGAGTTACGCAAAATCTCGAAAAGCGCACTTAAACTTTCGATCCCATGCTCCTTTTCGGAAACGGTAATCGAGAGACCCCGGACAAGTTTTTGCTCCGCCTGGTCGACCGGGACGAGTTCGTCGATAATCAGGTTGGCGTCATTTTCGTTTTTGCTGCGGCTACGGTCAATCTTGCCGATTGCAAAGACAATGGAATCCGGTTTGACGTGTTGCGAATAGGTCGCGTATTGCTCCGGCCAAATGAGACTGCGAATCGAATCATGTCCATCGTCGAGCGTGAACATTGCGAACGGCAAGCCTTTTTTTGTTACCGATAATTTCATGTCGCTTATTGCTCCGCAAAGCGTGACCTTATTTTTGTCGGGAAGCCGAACGCCGTCGTAGTTCGAATGGGACCGGAGCGTTTCAAAAATTTCTGCGTACTTTTCCAAAGGATTGCTCGTCATGCAAAAACCGAGCACTTCTTTTTCGTGTTCCGCTTTTTCCTTATCGTTCCATTCTGGAATGTCCGGCAGTCCCGGCATTTCGGCACTCGGCGAGTTCGAGGGGGTCTCCTCGTCGTCCCCGCCGCCGAACAGGTTTTTTTGTCCCGTTTTTCGATCCTGTGCCGCCGCTTGTCCCGCTTTGAACGCACGCTCTACCGCCTGCATGAGCTGTGATCGTTTGCCGCCGAACGAGTCGAACGCCCCCGCCTTGATGAGCGTTTCCACAGCGGCGCGACCGCATTTGAGCGGGTCGATCCGGGCGCAGAAATCGAACAGATTTTTGTACGGACCGCCGGCTTCGCGGGCTTCGGCGATTTCGTCGGCGGCACCCTCACCGCACCCTTTGATCGCGGAAAGGCCGAACAGGATTTGTCCGTCCTTCACCTTGTAGGTGCGGTACGAGCGATTCACGTCCGGCGGCAGGACGGTAACCCCCATCCGCTGGCAGTCCTCGACGTGTTCGACCGTTGCGTCTTTTCCCGCGAAATTTCGTTTGGAAATGTCGCCGTTGAGAAGTGCCGCCATAAATTCGACCGGATAATGCGCTTTCAAGTACGCCGTCATGTAGGCAATGAATGCGTAAGCGGTCGAGTGGGACTTGTTAAAACCGTACCCGGCGAATTTCTTAATCAACTCGAACAACTCCATCGCCTGTTTTTGCGAAAGTCCGTTTTCGTTCGCTCCCGTGATAAAATCCTCCTGAAATTTGTCGATGTCCTTCTCTTTCTTCTTGCTGATGGCTTTAATGCACGAATAAGAATCTGCGAGCGGGATGTTGCCGAGCCGATTGAGAATTTGCATGATCTGCTCCTGGTACACCATGACGCCGTTGGTCTCTTCGAGCACGGCCTTCATAATCTCGTGCAGATATTCCGCTTTCTTTTGTTTATGCTTGACGGCAACGTACTGATCCACCATCCCCCCTTCAAGCGGGCCGGGACGGTACAACGCAATCGTCGCAATAATGTCGCGGAAATTATCCGGTTTCATTCGCTTGAGAAGCTCGCTCATGCCGCCGCCTTCCAATTGGAAAATCCCTTTGGTTTCGCCGCGACAAAGCAATTGGAACGTTTCCGCATCGTCCAGCGGAAAACGGTACGGATCAATCGTTTCGCCGGTCGTTTCCCTGACAATCTCAATGGCCTGGGACAAGATCGACAGGTTACGCAAACCGAGGAAATCCATTTTGAGGAGTCCGGCCCTTTCCACGTCTCCCATTGCCCATTGGGTTACGTATTCCTCCCGTTCCTTTTTGTCCGCTTTGGGGATCGTTTGCAGCGGAATATACTCGGTAATCGGCTTGTCGGCGATCACGACGGCACACGCATGGGTTCCGGCGGATCGGGCCAAACCTTCCAGTTGTTTGGCGTAATCGATCAGCTCCCGGACTTCCGGCTTCGTGTCATAAACGTTGCGCAATTCCGCGTTTTGCTCAAACGCTTTTTTGATCGTCATCTTTGGAGCGGCGGGAACGAGTTTGGAAATTTCCCGCACTTCCGCAATCGGCATATCGAGGACTCGCCCGACGTCGTTGATCGAGGCTTTCGCGGCCATGGTTCCAAAGGTTCCAATTTGCGCAACATTGGCCTCGCCGTATCTTTGCTTGACATATTCCAGCACTTCTTCACGGCGGTTCTGGTCGAAGTCAATATCAATATCGGGCATCTCCTTCCGGTTTTCATCGAGAAACCGTTCGAAGAGCAAGTCAAACTCCAACGGGCAAACGTGCGACATGTTTAGCGCGAAGCAGACCAACGCACCGACGCCGCTGCCACGCGCCGTTCGATGAATCCCGCGTTCCTCGGCAAAACGGACGAAATCCCAAACGATCAGGAAGTAATTCGGATACCCCTGTTTTTCGATGACGCCAAGCTCCCGTTCCAGACGACTCATCACCTCTTCGGACAACTCTCCGCTTGGGGTAAGCCGTCGCGGATTTTCGGCGTATCGCTTTTTGAGACCTTCAATGCAGAGTTTGCGAAGAAATTCAACGGACGTAAATCCTTCAGGAGTTGGGAAAGACGGCAGGTAATACTTTCCCAAGTCCAAGTCAAGATTGCACCGCTCGGCGATTTCCACAGTCCGGCGAATAGCCTCTTCGTGTTGCGGCATTGCCCGAAGCATGTCGGAGCCGCTACGGAAATAAAACTGATCGCTGTCCATGCGCATTCGTTTAACGTCGGACCGCAATGAGCGGCTGTTGACGCAAAGCAAAAGGTCCTGCGCTTTGTGATCGTCCGAGATTAGGTAATGCACATCGTTTGTCGCAACGGTCGGAATGCCAAGCTCTTTGGCAATGGAAACGGCTCCTTCGAGGATCGGCCGCTGAATTTCCAGGTTGTTGTCCTGGATTTCAATGTAATAACGGTCGCCGAAAAGCTCCTTGAACCAAAGAGCGACGCTTTTTGCCTGTTCGTAATTTTTCGCGTCATTTTCCGAGGGGCCGGTGTTAAGAATTGCCCGGGCAAACTCACCTGCCGGACAACCGCTCAGGCAGATGATCCCTTCGTTCAACTTGGTCAAAAGTTCTTTGTCGATTCGCGGCTTGTAGTAAAAACCCTCAAGATACGCCGCTGTGGAGAGCTTCAAGAGGTTTTGGTAGCCGGTTCGATTCATCGCCAAAAGCGTGAGATGGTGAATCGCGTCTTTACGGGTCTCGGCCCCAAGCGAACGGTCGAACCGGCTTCCGGCGGCGACGTACGCCTCAATTCCGAGGATCGGTTTGATCCCTTTGTCTTTCGCTTTTTGGTAAAATTCCAGTGCTCCGTAAAGATTTCCGTGATCGGTCAGTGCAAGGGCACTCATTCCGTAAAACCGGGCTCGCTCGACCAAAGCGTCGATTTTCGCCGCTCCGTCGAGGAGCGAATAGTGGGAATGACAGTGTAAATGGACGAACGGAACGTCGTCCCCCTCGACGGAAGTGAAGGCAGATTCCTCCTCCGAATCCTCCAATTCGTACTCTTCGTCCAGCAGTTCCAGATCGTCTTCGAAAATGTCGGTGCTCATAGAAGTCAATGTTTAGCCGCACCCTGTGCGGTGAAATTTTTCAAACGGGAGTCCAATTGTAACGGGTGTCGGAAAAAAGTCAATTTGAGATTCGCCGTCCGTTTTTGCGTCTTTGCGTCCCATTGCTTTACGTCCCTGCTTTACGTCCCGTTGCCAGGAGGATTGCAAAGTCCCTGGGAACGCAGGCTTCCAGCCTGCGCGAAGGTTGCGGAATGGAGTCTCCACCCTGCGCAGATGGGATGCCTACGAACTCACTGGCAGGCTGGAAGCCTGCGTTCCCAGGAAAAAAGCGAC
>CAZNVM010000378.1:0-7427 GCA_964576215.1 uncultured Planctomycetaceae bacterium | reverse complement strand
TATAAGATTTACCCGCTTATTCCGGTTGATTTGATTATCGACCACTCGATTCAAACCGATTTTTACGCAAGCGATGACGCTTTGGCTAAAAACGTCGAACTCGAATTTGAGCGTAACGCCGAACGTTATTCGCTCCTCAAGTGGGCCCAACAATCCCTAAGCAACTTCCGGGTCATCCCCCCATCCGTCGGGATTATCCACCAAGTCAACCTGGAATATCTGGCGTCGGTCGTCGTAAAATCGTCCGTTCTCTATCCTGACTCCGTTGTTGGTACCGATTCGCACACTGTAATGATTAACGGCCTTGGTGTCCTTGGCTGGGGTGTCGGCGGGATCGAAGCGGAGGCGGTGATGCTTGGACTGCCGTATTACATGCTTGCCCCGGAGGTGATCGGCCTGGAACTCATCGGCAAACTCCGCCCTGGTGTCACGGCGACGGACCTGGTGCTTACGATCACCGAGATACTTCGCAAGGAAGGGGTCGTCGGGAAATTTGTCGAGTATTTCGGCGAAGGGGTACAAACGATGCCGGTCGCGGACCGGGCGGTGCTTGCCAATATGGCCCCGGAGTATGGGGCGACAATGGGCTTTTTCCCCATCGACGAAAAAACCATCGAGTTCCTCCGCGAAACCGGCAGGGACGAACACCAAATCAAACTCGTCGAAGCGTACGCCAAAGCGAACGCCCTCTTCCGCGACCCCAACGCCCCGACTCCCAGGTACACGAAAACCCTGACGCTCGACCTGGCGATCATCGAACCGTGTATCGCCGGACCAAAGCGGCCGCAGGACAGGATTGGAATTACGAATTATGAATTACGAATTACGAATTACGAACTCTACGTGTAAACGAAATATAGGGGTCCTGGAGTTAAAACATTAACACCAGATCAATTGCCGCGGTGCATTGGTTGCTTGAGGAGAGATTGTTGTACACTCCGGGTAACGAGGGAACGCCGTTAATCGTGCTGTTCAATTTCGCGTCGGACCAATCCCAACGGACCTCAGGGCGAATGGTGAGATATTCGAGCGGCTTCCATTTCATGCCAAGCGACATGTTGTAAAAGTTTCGACCGGTCCAGTTCAAGACACCATTGGAATAAACGGAGTCGGTCGGAAATTTCAGTATCCGTGAAAGTCCTTCATCCTGGAACCATTCGAATCTTGCTCCAAAGGAACAACGCGGCGTCCATTGACATTCCAGGTATTGAACGATGGAAACCCAAGTCGCGTCGGACCGGATCGTGCGGTCGCCGTTGATCGCGTAAGCGGCGTTGGTTTCCGTTCCGAGATCGTGCTGGATCACGTATTTCCAGGTCGGATTCAATTGTTGTGCGAAAACCAAGCTGTAATTCGTTCGTGTTTGACTATCCGTTGCCGCGACTTTGCCGGTGTGAAGCGTGAACGCAATCGACGAATCGCAACAGGTGTCCCACTGAACGCCGATGATACCGGAAACGTTGCTGCTACTTGCTTCCCAAACGTCCCAGCCACGAGTGACGCCGCCGTGAACCGAAAATCCGTGCGTTAATTGCTGGTTGAGCAAAACCCCGGTAAACGTCGTCGGTTCGCCGTAAGTCGTCGTCAGAGAACGGCTGTAAAAAAAGTTTTGCGGGGCCATCACCGATTCGTAACCCATGATCGAATAAAAATGTCCCGCTTTGACGGTCATACCGTCGTGGATCGGCAGGAAAAACTCGGCGTATAGCTGTGGCATCGCCAGTCCGTACATCGCCGCCGTTCCATGACGCCGGTCGCCGCTGTTGGAATTCCACTTGAGGATTGCGTTCGTCGGATCGTTCGCCGGTGCTCCGTAGGGATTATAATTCGAGGTTTCCGTCTCCCAGCCGAGCGCACTGGTGAAAAAATAGTCGGTTCCGTACAGCAAATCGACGCGGCCTCCTACGTCAAGCCGTGGACGGTTCTTGTTGACCAGACGACCGGCACTCAGATAAAGCTGATTCATCAAAAATTGATTTCCGCGGTCGTTGTACCTGACCGGAAAATTATCCTCGTTCGGAGAAAACGTTGCTCCAGCGTTGATCCAGCCGGTTAAGAAGCCTTGCCCGGCGTCGAACAGCGTTCCCAAAGTACAAGGTCCTTGCGGAACGAAACAGGGGTCGAAGCAAGGATTGTAGGCGTTTCCGATGGTTCCGAATCTTGGCGAATATCCACCGCAACCAAACGAACCGAGGAACGAACCTCCACAGTAATAATCCGTGTTCGGGTGATAATTGATCCCATTGGCTCCCCAATAGGGTTCCGGCGACGGATTATGGTTGTAGACTTCGGAAGTGCCGTACCCACCGTGTCCGACGTAATTCTCTTCATATTCCATCTCGTCGGCGTAGTCTTCGTAGTCTTCGTAGACTTGGGCCAAAGAAACGAGGCAAACGCTCAGCAAAATCATTTGGCCGACGAGAAAATACCGTAAAATTCTTCTCACAGGAGGAACTCCTTCTTGAAAGGACCACAATGTTTAGTATTTTAGTAACAATACACAGGCGAGTCAACAACCCGGTTTCGTCATTAAACATTATCGACCTTGCGCAATCAGAATTTTAAAAATAATCGGAAAATCTTTTGTAACCGTCGCATTTAAGATAATCCGTAAAGTTTGCCTATTTTGTCGTCGATAATATCGGTGAGCTGGCACGGAGTACCGGCCAAAAGGGGACAAATCCATTTTTTGACGCGAAAATGATGTTTTTACGAATCACTACTCTGTGGGTCCTGTTTTTTATCGCGATTTCATGCGTTGCTTCCGATTACGGCGAAATCGGCCCCAACGGGTTCGAGGTCGTCTATCGCGGAGCTTCCAAATCAAAAAATCTGGGCAGCCTGCGAATCTGGGGGGCCGGGTATTACGACACGTCCAAGATCGAACCGGAAAACCTTTTCTCGATGGATACCGACACAACCGGTTTGCTGGCCGGAGTTGAACTCAAACGCAAAGGCGGAAGCATTTTCGGGCTGTATTATCACTATGCCAGTGAAGAAACCAAATGGGAATTGCCCAGCTCCATTCCTTTTGACATTGACGTCGATGGGGACGCAAAACACCATCTTTTCGGCTTGACGTTTCATAAATCGTTGCCGATTTGCCATTTCCTTTTCAACGTCAACGGCGGAACCGACCAATACGGGTTGCGTATAAATGGACCACTTAACTCCTTTGAATTCAGGCCGAAAGGTTATCAAGCGAATTTTTACCCGGAATTTGGTTTCGATCTTCCACTCGGCAAAATGATCGGTATCAAACCCTACACCGCGCTCCATTACCATTATCTGCATCTCGACGAATTCGCCCGCGCAGGAAAAGAGGATTATCATGGGCTGAACAACCTGCTTGGTATGCGTTTGAACCTTGTTCTTGGCGACTTGCTGTCGTTTCAGGGGCGGGCAAGCTGGGGCCACGAATACCTAGAGGAATCGCCGACTTCCGTGAGTTATTTCAGCTCAATACCGGGCCAGTTCACGCCGATTCGCTGCAATTTTCGAGGCGATACGGCCCGCGACTGGGCTTGGTTCGGTCTCGGAGCCAAGCTCGGATACGGCGGTTTGCGTCTGTTTGCCGATTACGACCTGACGCTCAACGCCCGGCAAACGTCGCATACAGTCAGTTGTTGCCTCTGTTTTGGATGGTGAGAAAAAAATTGCTCTGGACGTGAAGTTTAGGATTTGTTATTCTACCGAATCTTTGAACTTATTCTGGGAGCGTCCGATGTCAAGAATCCCCATTGTACTGCTAATATTTCTGGTCGGTTTCGCCGGTTGTCAAACGACGCCGACGCAACCGCTTGGGAATATTTTTTCCACAGCGACGACGATTCCGCCGCCGGGAACGAATTCTTACACCATCAACAGCGCACCGCAACCGGGAGCGTCAGTCGCTTCGACAACGACGAATCCGTCCAATTCCGACGGCGTGAGTCCGTTCGCTCCTAATCGGCCCTACGCGGACTCTTTCACGTCTTCGCAAGAAAAAACCGAGACGGTCATTCAACCGTTCAATGTAAGTCCGCAAGCCGAAACAAAGCCGACCGCCGCTGAAACGGCTGGGTCCGTAAAGGTTGCCGCCCGGACCGGCGACGAAATTACGATCCCGGTTTCCGCATTCCGAACCGACACAGGGTTGTACTCCGGCGACTCGAGCACATCGCAATCCCCCGCCGCCGGAACTGCAACGGAAACGATTCGCGTTGTACCTTTTCAGAGCGAATAGTGGTGATCTCGACTGGAGTACGTCTCACCCCCGGCTACCTTATGTGCCCCCGTTGGGGGCTTAATGAACATTACTTGCAACGGGCTGTAATAGGAAACTTCACGCATCACCTATCACTTATCACTAACCACCGATGCCCGATGCCCGTCTACTCACGCAGAAGCGAAATGCCTTCGGGGAGCCGGATTTCGGAGACGATTTCGCCGTTCGCTGTTTTTTCATGACGGACGAAAATCGGCCCATTAGGAGTGGGAACGGTCCCTTCGACCCAATGAAGGTCGCCCAAAAACGGCTTGACGATTACGGTCTTGAATCCGGGCGAAGCCGGTTTGACGCCCAGCAGATGGGCACTAAGCCATGCCGCCGGTCCCGACGCCCAACCGTGACAAAGCGAATGTCGCAGCCCAACGTAACAATGCGCCCCGTGATCGGCGTGCAGGCTTTTGAGTCCTTCGGGTGTCAACTCGTCAATACGACCGGAACCTTCGAGCCAGGTAAGGTCAAAATCTTCCCAGAACGTCGTCGCACCGGCGTCGATCATCGCCCCCCAATAATCACGGATAACGTCAATGGCCAATTGCTCTTCGCCACCTGCGGCCAACGCTTCGAGCATGTAATATCCGTAAAAAGTCGAAAAACCTTTGGCACCGCCTGCCGCCACAACCGCGATGTTCGGCTTGCCTTCGCGTTCAAGTCCGGCCAGTGCCATGAGCGATGCCGCTTGCTTGTTATTGACGTGGTCGGGTTTGTATGTGCGAACTTTCGCCGCCAATTGTTTCGCCTGCTGTTCGAGTTCACGATCCCCCAAAACAACGGCCAGTTCCGCAACCCGTTCGAACGTCATGACGAACATCGCATGTGTTCCGGCGTCAAGTGCCGGTCTGTTGTCGGCGGTCGGCCAATCAAGGAACGGACTGTCAAACGCCGCATGACCGTCTTCGCCGACGAATTTTGCGAGTTGATTGACCAACCCCTTGATGTAAGCGTGTTGTGCTTTGAGGTCATCGACGTTGCCCGTGTAGCGGTACAAATCACTGACCGACATGAGCCACCAAAGCGAGTAGTTCGGCATACCGTTCATCCATTTCGGCAACGGCCAGGTTTCGCGGGCGGCGTAACCAAGTGTGTCTCGCAAAACTTGCGGAGCACCGAACACGTGCAGGGTCGTCATCGTTTGCGGGTGGATGTCGCCGTACCAGATGAGCCGGTCGCGTTTGGCCCCTTCAAAAACAAAGCCCTGCATGGTCAAATGCTGTGTGTGGGCCGCCGTTTTCCAGATTTTGTTGAGCCGCTCATCCGAACTTTTGAACGAACCGATCCACGGCAGGTCGCGGTAAGTGAAAACGGCTCGCACCGAATCGAAGTTGATTGCCGTGCCGGCGTCGACGAGATCAAGCCGCACGAACCGGAAGGCCGATTCGCCGAACTCGACCATGCCGAGCCACGGAACGCTGACGATCATGTCGCGGGTCGAGTGGTCGTTGACGGCCCCTTTTTCGCTCATCTCGGCCATCGCTTCGTCAGCGGATTCGCCAAAACGTACCCGAACACGAACCGTTTTGCCGACGCTTTGTCCGCCGGGGGTCAAATCACGGGCTTCGAGCCGAATACCGCCGTGAATTTCAACACCAAAATCAAGCAAAACGCTTGCCGGACCTTTGTCCGTATATTCAAAACGGCAACCACCCCCCATGTCGGAAGTCGAGGTTTGGCCCAACACGGGTTCGAGGAGCAAGTGCTCTTTCGTAACGCCGGTATCTGATTTCCAGACGATTCGCTTCGGCAAAATCAACCGCCGGATGCGTTCATCGACCACGGTTCGTTTGTCCATTTCGTCCGAGGTCACACCCGGCGGCAAAAGCGGCGAATCTTGTTTCGAGCCAACCGATTGTCCATTCGCCGCCGTACTCAGGGCAATCACCATCAAAAAAGCATAGCACGTTGTTTTCATTGTTACTCAAAGTGTAAACGGATTGGTTATGATAAGTGATAAGTGACAAGTGATAAGTGAGGGTCCCGATACCCGATACCCACTTGGATTCACTCAAAACTTTTCGGCAAAAGCCTTACCAGACGAGCAACCAGTACAGTACTGCGGAAAGGACGGCGCAAATCGGAATCGTCAAGAACCAAGCCAAAACGATATTTCCGACCAGGCCCCATTTGACGGCGGAAAACCGTATGGTACTGCCGACCCCCATGATGGCGGTCGAAATGATATGTGTCGTACTGACCGGAAAACCGAACCACGACGCCGTCAAAATGGTGGTCGCTGCCGTTGTTTCCGCGGCAAAACCGTGAATCGGCTTGATCTTGATCACCCGGGAACCGAGCGTGTGGATGATTTTCCAGCCCCCCGCCATTGTTCCCAAACCCATCGTCAAAGCACAGGCGAAAATCACCCAAAACGGAACGGAAAAATCAGTCCCCTCCGGAATTTTATCGCCGTGATAGAAAGCCAGCAAACTTAACGTGATGATTCCCATTGTTTTTTGGGCGTCATTCGAACCGTGGCTGAACGCCATAATACCCGCTGAAATCACCTGGAGGAATTTGAACTTTTTGTTGATCCTTTCCGGTGCCGCTTTGGCAAACATCCATAGCAGAACCACCATCAGTAAAAAACCGGCGAAAAATCCCAAAAGCGGGGACGTGAACATCGGGATAATGACCCTGTAGATCAGCCCGTCCATATGGATGACTTTGAAACCGTAGTGTGCAATGGCGGCACCCAGCAGTCCGCCGATCAGGGCATGGGAGGAACTCGAAGGAATGCCGAAATACCAGGTGAAGAGATTCCAAATGATGGCACCGGCTAAAGCGCACAAAATGGCTTCTTGCGAAATGGCCGTTTTATCCACGATGCCTTTGCCGATGGTTTGAGCAACGTGTGTTCCGAAAAAGGCTCCGAAAAAATTGAGGACCGCTCCGTAAAGTAAGGCTTTCCGGGGGGACAAGACTTTGGTGGAAACGACGGTGGCAATCGCATTCGCAGCATCGTGAAAGCCGTTGATATACTCAAAGGCCAGAGCGACGACAATAACGAGAATTAAAAAGAGAATTGCGCTTGTCATAAACGGGAGAATAGAGAATAGAGAATAGAGAATAGAGAATAGAGAATAGAGAATAGAGAATAGAGAATAGAGAATAGAGAATAGAGAATAGAGAATAGAGAATAGAGAATAGAGAATAGAGAATAGAG
>CAZNVM010000377.1:0-19114 GCA_964576215.1 uncultured Planctomycetaceae bacterium | reverse complement strand
AACGTTGGAATTTCAAGTATTTATCCCCAATTGCCCATTTTAACACGCGAAATCACGGTCAACAGCAAAAAAACAGGAGATTCCATAACTTATTGTACCACAATGGGTTACAAACAAAATTTTATTATACAGTCAAATTATAGAGAGGTTTTCATGCAAGTTCTGATCGTCGACGACAGTAAGCTTGTGCTCATGGCCTTGAAAGGGTTGCTGACAGACGCCGGATACGAAGTTCTTACTGCAACCAACGGAAATGAAGCGTTGCAGATTCTTCGATCGAATTATTGTCGATTGGTGATTTCCGATTGGGAAATGCCGCTTATGACAGGGATCGAGCTTTGTCGTACGATTCGTGAAGAAGAACTGTCGGGTTACATTTATTTTGTTCTTCTGACATCGCACGGCACGCTTCAGGAAATGATTCAAGGGCTTTCCTGCGGTGCGGATGATTTTATCGCCAAGCCATATAGTCCGGCGGAAGTTCTCGCTCGTATCCGGGCAGGGGAACGAATTCTTTCACTGGAGACCCGCGACGTTGCAATCTTTGCACTGGCGAAACTGGCCGAATCGCGCGACCTTGACACCGGCGCGCACTTGGAACGGGTTCAGCATTATTGCCGTACTCTGGCACAGGAAATGGCGTCACTTGAAAAATACCGCGACGAGATTAACGCGGAATTTATCCGTCTGATCTTTCAAACGAGTCCTCTCCACGACATCGGCAAAGTCGGTATTCCGGACGCCGTACTCCTCAAGCCCGGACGCCTGGACGCACAAGAGTTCGAAGTCATGAAAACTCACACGACAATTGGTGCCGAAACACTTGGAGCCGCGTTGGCCAAGTTTCCCGGTGTTTCCTTCTTGAGCATGGCCATGAACATTGCCGGAACGCACCATGAACGATATGACGGAACCGGTTATCCCAATCGCCTTAAAGGAGACGATATTCCGCTTTGCGGTCGAATCATTGCCCTAGCCGATGTGTATGACGCCTTGACTTCCAAGCGTGTTTATAAGCAGGCGTTTACGCACGAGTCGGCAAAACAGATTATTTTGGAAGGACGGGAAACCCATTTTGATCCGGTCGTCATCGATGCGTTTATCAAACGGGAAGAACAATTCCTCGCAATTCGTAGCCGGTTTGCCGAAACCGAAAACACTCCGACCACCGGCGTTTTCGCACCGTAGTGGGACGGCTTGATACGCTTACTCGTCTTCGTACTCGACTTTTTGAATGGAAAAGAGAAACTTTTCCATTGAGGGACAACGTTGTTTGGGATCCGCAACGAGGCAGGAATGGATCGCTTCGGCCAGCGTTTTGTTGATGTCCGGGCGGTATTCTTCAATCGGCGTCGGCGGTTGGTCGTGCGTCATGGCAACCAAACCGGTTTCGCCTCGCGGCCAGGGAAGCTGCCGGCAACAAAGCTCGTAAATCGTGACGCCAAAGGAGAAAATATCAAGCCGTTGGTCCGTCGGACGGCGGCGTACCAGTTCTGGTGCCATGTAGTTCGGCGTTCCCGTGCGGTTGCCGGGATCGGTAAACGGCGGCTTGGCTGGAACCGAAAGACCGAAATCGGTCAGTTTTAAAATGTTCGCATCGCCGGTAAAGAGCAAATTACGCGGACAAATATCCCGGTGAATGAATCCTTTGGCGTGAACTTCCCTGAGTGCTTCGGCAACCTGACGAATATAGTGAATTCTCGCCCCGGCCATGAGGTCCTGCTTGACCAAAAGAACGCTGTTCAAACCGGTTCCTTCGAGATATTCCATGATGAGATAGTGCTCTCCGCTCGTCGTGATTCCATGTTCCATGGTTCGCACGATGTACGGATGGTCGAACGACACGGCGATTTCTCCTTCGCTTGGTTTTTTGACGCCTTTCATCGCTCGAAATCGGGATTCGAGATTGGCGAGTTTTTGCGAATCCAGAATTTTTAACGCGACGATTTCGCCGTTGGTCCGGTCCCTGGCTTTGTAAACTTTTGACATCGTGCCGGAAATCGCCGTTTGCAACAGTTCAAACCGATTCCGGTAGTCAAGGCGTCTTTTGCCGAATAATTTTTCTAAAAAGCCCATGGATTGCGGAGAAAAAAAGAACAACTCGAAGGGGCAAAGGCCCATTGTAGTTGAAGACGATCAAAAAATCAAGCGTATTGCCGTTCATTCGTTCCGTATCGAAACCGCTCTGGAGTCGAGATACTGTTCCAACGCGACTTTCCATGTCGGCATCGGAAAAACGCCGCTCAGGTTGTGATACCGTGTACAATTCAAGGCCGAGTGAGTGCCGCGAGGGACTTTGAACCCGTACTCCTCCTGACGGATTGGCTCGATTTCCAGCTTCAGACCGGTTTTTCTTGCGATCTCTTTCGCAATCTCAAAATAGGAAACCACGCCGCCGTTTGCCAGGTGAAATAATCCGAACACGTTTTCCCGGACAGCGTGGTGAATCAAATCCCGCGTTGCAAAGGCCAGATGTTGCGTCCAGGTCGGTGAGACGAAACGGTCCTGAATAATCCGAAAATTCCGGGTTCGGCGAACGGCGTTGAATATCGTTTCGACCAAGCTGCCACTCGACCGTTCCGTCGTTTGACCGAACAGCATGGAAGTGCGAACGATCAAATGCTTCTCCCACTCGGCGGCGGCTCGTTCGGAGTCGAGCTTCGTTTTGGCATAAACGTTCTGCGGATCAGGCTGTTCGTTCTCGGTAAATCCCTGTTCGGGGTCTTGGGGAATCGCATCTCCAAAAACCTCGGATGTGCTGAACTGCACAAGGAGCGAAGAAGTTCTTTTCGCGGCTTCACGAAGGTTCGCGGTTCCCTGAACGTGAACGGACCGGCTCGTATTCGGATGCGTTTCGAGCCAATCGATCTGTTCCAGCCCGGCGGCGTTGACGATCACGTCCGGTTTGAGTGGAACGAGTGTTTCCAGAACGATTCTTCGGGAGTTCAAATCGAAGTCGGGCAAATCGAGCGGAACGACATTTTCCCCGGCGGTCGTCCATGAGCGAACCAACGCATTGCCGAGATGTCCGTACGAGCCAACGAGAACGAGGGTCATAAGGGGCCTTTGAGGAATTTAGAGCGTCTCGATTTCCCGACTTCGAGCGGGAACGCCTTTGGCGATCATTTCGTCGCGGGCTTCTTTCCAGAACTCGCGGATTTCCGGTGAGACGTTCGGGTTGTCCTGAAATTTCGCATTGATGAACGCTTCGGCCATTTCGCAAGCGAGTGGCTCCGTAACAATATCTTCCCCCATGCAAAGGCAGTTGGCTCCATTGACGATTCGGATCAGCGTTGCCGTCTTTACCGATTCGCAGGCACAGGCAAGGACGCCGGAAAACTTGTTGACGCTGATCGCTGCCCCGGTGCCGCTGCCGCAAAGATTGATCGCAAGCGGCGCGACACCATCCGCAAGTGCCTTGGCGACACGCTCGGCAGTGGACGGATACTTGACGAATTGATCCGTTTCGTAACAGCCGACGTCGATCACTTCGTGCCCGCGCTCCGTCAAATAAGCGGTCAGGGCTACTTTGAGTTTAAACCCTTTAACCGGTGCTCCAATGATGATTTTCATAACGTTTTTTCTCCTTTGGTTATTCTTTTCACAGAGGTTCGGAGGAGGCGACGTCTCTGTTTTTCTCTTCACGTATTTGTCTCTGCGATAAGTTGACTGCTGATTAATGTCCGTAATTCTTCCTTATTCGGCAGGTATAACTGATATTTGGAAACGAATATCTGACTATTCATTTCATATGTGGCATATTCGACTAAAAGGTCGTCTTTGTCTTTTGAAAGGACGATTCCAATGGGTGGGTTGTCACCTTCATAATTTTCCTCTTTGGCGAAATAGCCCATGTACATGTTCATTTGCCCTACGTCGTCGTGCTTGACATCGGTGAGTTTCAGGTCAATCAATACAAAGCAACGCAGAAATCGATGGTAGAGCACCAAATCAACCCGAAAGGCGGTGTTGTTAATCATCATTCGGTACTGTCGCCCAACAAACGTAAAACCTTTGCCCAATTCGAGAAAGAAGGATTGCAGATTGTCGAGCAGGCGAGTTTCCAGTTCCGTTTCGGAAATCGCGTGAGGTTCCGGAATTTTCAGAAATTCAAAGACATAAACATCCTTGACAATATCTTGTGGTGTTTCGATAATTTGCCCCTGTTGGGCCAATTTCAGGATTTCGTCCTTGTTTTTCGACAAAGCAAGACGTAAAAACAAGGCAGAATCTTTTTGGCGTTTGAGTTCACGAACGCTCCAATTTTCCAGCAGATTTTGCTGATAATAAAAGGAACGTTCCAGATCGTCGCTAATACTGATAATCTCGCAATAATGTGACCAGCTCAATTTGCTAGAAAGTGTCTGACAAATTGGGAAGCAAAGGTAGAACTTCCTCATATTATTCAGGTTAGGACGACTGAATCCCCGGCCATGCCGCTGTGTTAGGTCCCGTGCAAGGTTTGCCAGGAGTTTTGAGCCATATTTGGCTTTTTTCTCGCCCCCCTGCTCAAATTCCACGATATACTGCCCAATTTGCCAATTGGTTTCAACGATTGCCTCATTGACCGAACGGACCGCTTGGGCCTGCCCTTCGACGTACCGGTGGGATATCCGCTCAAGCAACGCTTGATACTCAGGGAACAAATTGCCCGTTTTTACGATGTTCATCTGGCCACAATGTGATTCGTTCCGGCGGTTACACAGTAACGGCCAATTGATAGCAATTCATGCAGAAAGTAGTGGTAATACGCCCGGCGTGAACTTCGCTCATTTCTCAAAATGCTCTTTTGCGAACCGGATATATTGGTCCCAGTCGTATCCGGTGATGTTGTGCTTGCCGGTCCGGTTATGATACTGGATCGTTTTTCCAACCGGCGTATCGGGATCGGGCATTTCCGTAACATCGCCGAGTCCCTCGGTACCGAGAAGTTTGTAAACCGGGTCGGCGTAGAGGCAGGAAAGAAATTCCCCCTTGGGATCGGCCCATGAGTCTTCGGTGGCACTGGCAACGTACACCGGTCGCGGAGCAATCAGAGCGATCAATTCATGCTGATCGACCGGGCAATCGTTGATTCGTGCGTTGTACTCCTTGCAACTACCGCTAAGCCAGTGCGGGAACACCGTGTTCATACGCCAAATCGTTTCGCCGAACTCCCGTCGGGAAAGAGCGGCACCACCGCAACCGGAATTGTTGGAAATCACCAAAGCGAACCGTTCGTCGGTCGCCCCGGCCCAGAGTGCCGTTTTGCCAAGCCGCGAATGTCCGACCACGGCAATCTTTTCCCAGTTGATCACTTCGGCGTCCTGTTCCAAAGCGGCAAGCGAGGATATGATGCTCAAGCCCCAAGCCCAGGCCGCGATTGCGCCCCATTCGTCGCCGGTTGATTCGGTCTTCTCCTCTTTGTCAAAGACCCCCTGAATTCCTTCTTTTCGACCGCCGGGAAAGTCGGGGACGACATCGCCGTAATAGGCCGTAATCAGAGCGAAACCGGAGTCAATGATCTTCTCAACCGGCCAACGGGCCGCCCGTCCGCCGCGTGTGGATTCCTCCGCTTGAACCCGTAAAAAATCGTTCTCTTTTTTTATCCAAATAAGCGGCAAGTCGATTCCCGGATCGTTGACAATCGAGTGGTTGCCCACAAAATTGTACCCGATAAACGCAGGAACCGTTCCCGGTTGCGGAACTTCGCCGTTGACCCGGTTCGGCAGGTAGATCAGGACGTTGATCATCTGTCCCCGCTTGTTGGTAGCACGCCAGTTCGGATCGTCCCGTGTGAGCGTGATTTCCATCTGGAGGCGCGTCGCTTTGCCGCCGAGTGCGTTTTCGTCCTTGTCGGCGATCTCCGATTTTGTCGCAAGGTTCGATTGCCGCATCTGTTCGAGGGGAACACGTCCGTAAATATGTTTTTTGAAAAGTTCCAAAAGTTCGGGCCGTCGCTTTTCGACCCACTGCTCGGCGGTTGTGATTTCCTCACCGTCCAACGAGAAAAGCGGATCAGGCAGAACGTACTCGGGAACTTTTGATTCCTCAAGAATCACGGGCGGAACTTCGGCGGGAAAGACAAACGTTTCTTCATTGGGATCCAAAATACACATAAGTAAAACTCCGAGTAGGGTTAAATAGGAAAATTTCATGGTAAGAGGATAGAGGATAGAGGATAGAGCGATGTAAAATTTCGTTTTGGGGTTCTCGGCTCCAAGTTCCTACGGAACAAATAAGGTACGTCAATTTTTAATGTTTACAAGGCAGTAGTCTATCCTCTATCCTCTATCCTCTATCCTCTTTATCGAGCTATATCGTAACAATAAAGGAACTGGGCATGTCGGAGGTAGAGGCGTTTTCCGCAGACGACCGGGTGTGCCCAGTACATTCCCTCCCCTTCTTCGGGAAGCTGAAACCGACCGACTTCTTCGTATTTTTCCGGCGTCGCTTTGAAAATGGCGACCATTCCGTCTCTTTCACTCATGCCGTAGATCAATCCTTCGGCGTAAGTGCATGATCCCTTTCCGACGCCGCGGTCGTCCCAGACGATTTCGCCGTCGCTCAGACGTTGACACCCCCAAACCCCTCTCTTGTAATCCATCGTTGTACCGTAAACGTGTCCGTCAATAACAACGACGCCGCCGTGCTGATTGTCGAACGAGCTGTTTTCCCAAACCTGTTCGACGTTGACACCATCGCCGTCTTTGGACAGTTTGAGCAATTCCGAACCGGTTCCGTACCCGGATGTAATGTACAGGTGTCCGTCAAAATAATGCGGTATTGTTGCGTTGATGTCGTATTTCGTTTCATGCGGGAATTGGAAAAGGAGCGTTCCGGTTTTCGCATCGACACCCAAGCCCCCTTTTTGGTTCATCACGGCAATGATGCGACGTCCTTCGAACTCGAACACGTAAGGTGTTGCATAACCGGCCAGCTGGCCCGTGCCCGGCGTCATCCAAATGACGTCGCCGGTTTTCTTATTCAAGGCGACAACGCTCGCTTTTTCGCCGCCCGGTGAACAAATCAGGTTGTCGCCGTCGATAATCACCGACTCGGCCAAGGCCCAGATGATATTTTTTGCTTCGAAATCCTCCAGAATATTTTTCGTCCAGACCATTTTGCCGGTGTTTTTGTCGAGGCAAACGAGCTGGCCCAGCGGCGATTCGTCGTACACGTAATCCCCATCAAGGGTCGGCGTGGACCGGGTTCCAGGGTGCATCCGACCGTCGGTCCAGGCGGGACCGTTTTTGTAGGTCCACAGAATACTTCCGTCCTTCGCGTCGAGACAGAATACGATGGAATACGTATTACCGTCTTCTTCCACGTTTCCGGTGGTGTAAACTTTTTCGTCCGCGACGACAACCGAGGCGTATCCTGCGAGTCCGGAACCGAGTCTGTCGGTTTTCCACAGAAGTTTTGGCCCTTCTTCCGGCCACGAGGTCAAAAGACCGGTTTCCGTGGAAATGTTGTCCCCTTTCGGACCATGAAAGACCGGCCAGGACGGTTGTGCCGCCAAGCCTGATAGGAAAGAAACAAGAAAAGCAAACAACGCGGTTAAACAGATTCTCATCATTCGTTATTCATCGAGTTGAGGTGTACACAATGATTGGGCCGGTACAAAAGTACCAGCCCCATTATACGACATCTTGTTTCGGGAAACAAGCCTGTCGCGGCGACATTGCGACAGGTGCATAACGGAACATTCCTCACGAATAAAACCGGTTGGAGAACACGTATTCCCCCGCGAAAAGGAGGCACAAACCGAGAAGAATCAGCGGGTAAAGGTCCTGTCCGACGCGGCCTTTGGCGACCACGATTTCAATTTCGTTCCGGTCTTTCGCAATACGGTACTTCTTTTCGCCGAAATACTCGTCGAGAATATCCCTCGAAGCCCGCGTTAAGTCAAGTTGCCCCGGATTGAGGTTGACACTAAAACCGCTTGCGTCGTTGCGAAGACGGTAATTGCCGATCTGGTCCGTTGCGCCGAATCTCGCCTGTCGTAAAGCGGCTTCCGTCGGAACGTTCGACGCACTTCCGTCCGGAAGAATCAGGATCGAACCGGCCGGAGCGTTTTGTGGTAAATGGAGCGTTGCCGTTTGACCGGGCACAAGATTGTACGTCCGGTCTCCCGCTCCAACCAAAAGCCGCCCGATCCCTTCGGTCAACGCAACAAAAACCCAACTGGTGTCATCAATGACCGTCAACAAATTCCACGGGTCGGCGTCGTTCGGGGAATCGGAAACCGGTGTTGAAACCAACACGCTAATCCCTTGACCGATTGGCCTGGAGAGAATCGCCGGGCGACCGTCGGAAAAACGAACCTCCACGTTTGTTGCTTGTGCAAGGTCGCTCATTTCCCAGTACCGAAAGACCGGTCGAAGTGACCAAGGAACCAGATTCACGTCGCCGAGCGGACGAAATTCCTTCAAAATCGGGCTGTTCAAATCGTTGGGATTGAGAAAAACCGGATCGTCCGACCGGGGAACCTGCCGCACCGGTTTTGCGCCGAACAGTTCCATCGCGGCGGCGGTCTGAAACGAAGCAATCGGCGTCGCTTTCCGTCCTAGAAAAACGCCGACACCGTGTCCCGCTGCGGCAAAATCGGTCAAGCGTTTCCAAAGCGGAGCGTCCAAAGGCGGCGGATCCAACAGGAAGACAGCCCGATAGTCGTTCCACTGCGAATCTTTCATCGTTCGGAAAGTGCCAAAATTGATCGCGTCCGTCTGAAACGATGAGCCGCCTTGTTTGCGAAACACGGTCGGATCAATCGCTTCCCGTAAAAAGAGGGCGTTTCGTTCGACCGGTTCCTGGGCAACAAGCAAAACTTTCCAGGCGGACTGAACTTCGACCGTGAAAAACCGCATGTCGTCCGCTTCAAATCCGTCGGAAGTTGAAAAACGGACCGCTCCCTGATGAATGCCCGGCGAAAGATTCGGCAAATGGAACCGAAGGTTTTGCACCATCTTTTCGTTGGGTGCGGACGTGCCGGGAAACTCGACGACCTCCGAAGCGCGGCGTTGCTCCTGTCGGTCGGAGTGAAAAGTGAGCAGTTCCACGATTCGGGAATCCGCCTTGCCGAAATGGGCAATTTCCAAATCAAGCTGAAGCGAACTCTGATCGGAAAGGACTTCGGCGGAGAGATCGAGCTTGACGATCCCGGAATTGTTCGGCGATTCAACACCGAGATCGACGACGTAGACGCCGATTTCGCCGAGCTGCGAACGAACAGAGTTGATCGCCTCTTGCGGCCAACCAGCCTCGGTTAAGTCGGTGAAAACGTAGATTTCCCGGGATTCCAGTTCGCTTGTTTGAAGCAGGCGAATTGCGGCAGCAACTGATTCCCCGACGCTTCGTCCGACCCGTGTTGTTGAGAGACGGTCGATCCGTTCTCTTGCGGTGAAAAGATCGACCTGGAACATATCGTTCATTCGCGTATTGCTCAGCACGGCGACCTGACTTTGCTCCGGCAATTGCGAAAGCACCCAGCGGGCTTCCGTTTTGGCGAGTTCCAAGCGGGTTTTATTGGCGTGTTGGTAATCCATTCGGGGCGAGTTATCGATCACAATTGCCGCTGCAATCGGGGCTTGTTGCGAACCAAAATGCCCGGCAAACCCGCCCCCTCCTGAACCGTCCAGCCGCAGACTTGGCCGGGCCAAAGCGAACCCGATCAAAACGAAAACGCCGATTCGAAGGGCAAGCAAAAGCAAATGCCGCAAGCGAAACTTCCGCTGATTAATTTTTTGCTTCTTGAGTAGAAAGCGAAGCGGCGGAAACTCAATCCGCTTGGGCACCCCGCGCATGATCAAGTGCAAAAGGATCGGTACGGCTGCCGCCGCCATGCCGCCGATGAGGAAAGAGAACGTTAAAAAACCCAATTGATCAATGAGAAATGAGATATTTTTGTACAGAACGAGACGTTGCAGCTTGTACGAGAGGAAAACCGCGACTCCTTGTCGGGGCCAATTTTCGACCACCGGCCAAACACTCCGCGATTTTTCGCTCATATTCTTCCCGGCTGGCCATCGATCCGTGTTTACCCAAATAAAACCGGCGGCCTCCTAATTCGACGAAAGCCTGCCCGGATGCCTTGTGAAGACGGTAATTTGGAATGTTAGTTTTCGGCATTTCTTACCTCCAAAATTGCTACTGCAAAATTGCTACTGGTAGATTTGGTTTGGTATTGCCTTAATTTTGAAAAACAGGTATGATCCCCTCTTTGTTGGCTTCAATTATACGAAAGGAGTCGAAAATGGCAAGGAAGTCCGTTACGCCGCAATTGTCCGAATCCCAGAAAACCATTTTACGGAGCATCACCAAACGCCGTTAAGAGCTGTAAATAAATAACCTTTATAAACGTTACAATAACCTTGGCTTGATGGTATAGTCCCACTTTATGAAGATTCTGATACTGGAAAATACTTGATTCGGAAAGATAAGATGGGTGTAGCCGTGATTTTAGGTAATGTCCGGGATCGTTAAACAAAGGTTGCTTATTGGCAAGGAAACCTTATTTGTAACTATTCAGTGGAATTTTCGAGAGGACTCTCCGGTGGTCATTCTGCGCCCTTAGTAGCAGAGGCCGACCACCAACACTCGCGCCCTTATTCCCTTATTTCTGAAGAGATAAGGGAATAACTCTATTTATTGTAAGCACTTGCGATGATTTGCGATTCAATGCGATTTAATGTTATGGTGTCAAAATATCGCCCTGGTTACTTCTCATGGTATTTCTGATTGAACAGGTTCGGATCGAATGGGTCTTTTGGTCTGGCCATGTTTGAACCTCTTTAGAGTTAGGAAATGGAATAGGATCGGTAGTGATACTACAAAGCCAGCCCAGTTTCAAATAAACTCACATTTGTCAGAAATCTCGCCATGACGAAATATCAGTAAGGGAGTAACAAATGGGGATTTTCCGAAAGAGTTTGGGAGAGAAAATTGACCCTTGGAAGGTGGCAAAGGCCACTCAGAAGATCGTGCATTTTTCGCCATGTCAAAGCCTCTTGTGGGAAGAAACGGGGGGTTTTGTGGTATTTACCACAAAACTCCCCTTCACAAGGTGAAAAAAAGAAGCCAATGAGTCGTTGTAACTCTTTGGCATTCAAGGCTTTACGTACTGGGCGGTACGGGATTCGGACCTGTGACCTTCTGGGTGTAAACCAGACGCTCTAACCAACTGAGCTAACCGCCCTTATGTACAAAAATTACATTTTTTGTACATATTCGGCTATCTGCACGGCGTTCGTGGCGGCTCCTTTGCGAAGATTGTCGCTCACGCACCAAAACGCCAGGCCGTTCGGCTGCGAAATGTCTTCCCGTATCCGACCGACGAAAACCTCGTCCCGGTCCGTACAAATATTCGGCATCGGGTACTCCTTCTTGCTCATGTCGTCCATGACGATGACACCAGGCATCGCCGCGAATAGCTCCCTGGCCTTTTCGACCGTGATCTTCCGCTCCGTTTCCACCAAAATACTTTCCGAATGACCGTTCGCCACCGGTACCCGAATCGCCGTCGGGCAAACCTGAATGGTGTCATCGCCCAGAATCTTTCGCGTTTCGTACAACAGCTTCAATTCCTCCGACGTGTATCCCTTCTCTTTAACACCGCCGATCTGCGGAATACAATTAAACGCAATCGGGTATGGGAAATTTTCGTACTCATAATCTTTTCCCTCCAATAACGCCTTTGTTCCGCCGAACAGATCACGGGTTCCGACCAAACCGGCACCACTGACCGCCTGATACGTGCTGACGACGATCCGCTTCACCTTGGCGTAATCGTGGAGCGGTTTCACGGCAACCACCAGTTGCGTCGTCGAACAATTCGGGCTGGAAATGATCCCCTTGTGCTGCTTGATCGCTTCACCGTTCACCTCCGGAATCACCAACGGCACCGTCGGGTCCATACGCCAATAACCACTTTCGTCGATTACCAGGCAACCGCGTTTGACCGCTTCCGGGACAAAATCGCGGGCCGTTTCGTCCGGCGTACTCGCAATCGCAAGTTGAACGCCGTCAAACGCTTCCGGCGTCATCTCTTCAATCGTATACGTTTTTCCTTGAAACGTGATCGGCTTGCCCGCACTTCGTTTGGAGGCGAGAAATTTGATCTTTTTGAAAGGGAAGTTTCTTTCTTCGAGCAAACGGAGAATAAGCGTTCCTACGGCACCGGTTGCGCCGACCACTGCGACAGATTCGTACATGGGATTGTGATGGTGGGGGGTTAAAGTAATTGGAAACAATCTGAGAGGCATTGTCGCTCAAATTGTGGAATTTTCAAGTACCGGTACGCGGAGTACGGCTAAAAAAGAGGAGATAGATCGTTTTGCTTTTCGTACAATCGTCTCAAAAATCAGACATGAAAAAGAGTTTCGATCTGTTCTCTCACTCCGTCAAAATCGCTGTGTAAAAACAACATATCCCGCATTTCTTCGAGCTTCGCATACGTTTTCGGTTTCCACAATTTCTCTTTTAACAAGTCGATTGCGGCGTATGCGGTCGTGTCATCGTATTCCTTACAGGCCGTTTTCACAACTTGCAACTGTTCCGTCAAAAACGCGGTATCTTCGACAACGTCAATACCATCGTCGGCAGCGGCGTTCGCCGGACACCGGCTTTGGATGAGAAATTCGAGCGTTTTCAGAAAATCTTCCGTGTTGGCGGAAATAAACTCCCTGTCGCCGTTTCGTCCGGCAATTTCCAAACTGTATGCCAACTCAGACATCTGCTGTTCGCCGACGCTCGCCAGTGCCGTTTTCATGCTGTGAACGGTTGTGGTAAACAGTTTGGCATTGTCCTCTGCGGCGGAACTGCGCAACACGGGAATCGCTTTTTCCGCATCACGTCGGAAAATTTGGAGAAGTTTCGGATTGATTTCAATGGGCGGCACCTGGACCGGCTCTGTTACCTTCGGCGTATACTTTGCGGCTTCTTCCGGGTACTTGTCATAAACGAACTTTTTCAGTGCGGCATCCAAATACCGTGTATCGATCGGCTTCGAGATAAATCCGTCAAAACCGTTTTGCAAAAACATCTCCTCGTTACCCACCAGTGCATTCGCGGTCAGGGCGACAATCGCTCCCGTGTAACCCAGGGCACGTAACTTTTGCGTGGTCTCTATTCCGTCCATTTGCGGCATCATGTGGTCCATAAAAATAATGTCATAAGTTTTGCCGCCTGTGATTAAGTCAATCACGGCAAAGCCGCTTTTTGCCGTTTCGATAGTCAACTCGTACGGCATCAGCATCCCTTCGGCAACGTACAAATTTGTGTCCACATCATCGACGACAAGCACTTTTCCGTAGGGCATCGGGACAAGGGCAACATGCTTACTGGCCCTCTTTCGTTCACTCGTAAAGGTGAAGGCCCGAAGTATCGAAGAGGGACTGCCGATCGTATTGTCTCCGACCGCCTTTTGTCTTGTTACAACAGTAAATTTGCTCCCTTTGCCATATTCACTTTCCACTTGAACCGTACCACTCATGATCTCCACGAGTCCCTTGGTGATCGTTAAACCAAGACCCACTCCTTCGATGATTCGGTTGTTTTTTCTGTTGAAACGCAGGTATTCCGAAAACAATTTTTCCAAATCCTCAGGTTTCATTCCCTGCCCGGTATCCTCAACGATAAACCGCAGCATGACATCATCCTCTTTCACCGAATGATCCACAGTCAGTTTTACGTATCCTTGTTCCGTATATTTGAAAGCGTTGGAGAGCAGGTTGCTCAAAATTTGTTTCAGCCGCAACTCGTCGCCAATCAACTTTGCGGGCAAATTTTCGCTGATATCAAGCTGAAGCTCGATCTGTTTCGATCCAATGTGTACCATATTCAACTGGATCGTGTCGTAGATCACGTTCGGTAGATCGTATTCCGCAAGATTCAGTTCGATCTTGCCGCTTTCGATTTTCGACATATCAAGAATGTCGTTGATAATTCCGAGCAGGTTATTGCCGGCACCGTAGATGTAGTCCAGTGCCGCAGTGTATTCCCTCGGCAAATCCTCTTTCTGTAACCCGATTTGGGCAATACCGATGATGGCATTCATGGGCGTGCGTATTTCGTGACTCATACGCGCTAAAAAATCGCTTTTGGCCCGCGAGGCGACTTCAAGAGAGATCAACGTGTTGTTCAAGGATTTGAGATAATGGGCAATAAACACATTGAATATAATGAAGCTCAGTGCGATGACCACGAACATCGTGAAAAACAGTGCCGTTACGGGGGTTTTATAGTCATTGATACTGTCGGGCACGAACGCGACCGAGTACCATTTCAGAAGGGGAATCGTGCCGGTGGCAATCTTTCCATGCGGAACATTAAAAGACCGTGTTTCGCCGGGTTCAAGTTGTAATGCCTTGTTAAATGCGTCAAAATGCTCCAATTCATCATCGATTTTCTTTTTTTTAACAAGGACATCGATATTTTTCGCTCCGGTAATTTCTCCGTAAGCGTTAAAGCAATAAAAATCGACACCGTCACTGATCGTTTGATAAATCGTACTGATGAACGCCGACAGATCGATGCCGGTTCCCACCATCCCGATGGGTTTGTGTTCGGCGTCGAAAACCGGTGCATTAATCCAGAGTCTGGTAACTTTGAGATCGGGATTGTAGTTAATATTAAAGTTATACACCTCCGTTTCATAGAGGGTCATGTTATACCAATAGTTTGTGGAAACCGCCGGATCGAGGAGATACGGATCGTTGTCATCGATATAAAATATCTTATCGATATCATTGACCCAGAAAATGCAATGGGCGTTAAACGCGGATCGGTAGGAGGAAAATTCCTCAAAAGCGAGTGTTTTCAGTTCCGGGGCGTTGGGATTGGAAAAATATCGTTTTATTAACGGTGAACTTGCCAGTTTAAGCACAATGGTAATTTCCGCGTTGACCGAGGTTTCCAGTTTTATACGCTCATATTCCAGTATCCGGGTCAGTTCATCCCCCTTGTTTTTCCGGATAATTTGTCGCATTGAAAACATATAAGCGACGCTTCCCGCCACAAGAATGACCAAAAACAACAGGACGGAAAACGTAACAAACCTGTTCTTTAAGTGTGGGTCGTTTTTTCGCAAACCCGGGTTTTCTGATTGATCTGTCTGCACGAATTAACCTCTACTCAACATGTAAACTAGGGCATGGGAGAAATGAGAAATGAGATTCTGCCGTCTGCCGTCTTACTCCTACTTCCGACGTCATCATTTCCCGGAATTTCTTGCCGCCATCAGTCCGCCCAAAAAATCGTCTGCTACATTCAAAAAAGCCTCCACGATTTTGGGATCGAAATGGGAGCCGCTGCTTTTTTCAATGATTTCGACCGCTTGCTGATATGTAAACTTCTTTTTATAGGGACGTTCGGAAATCAACGCATCGTACACGTCCACAATGGCCATAATCCTTCCCTCAAGCGGAATGTTCGCCCCGGCGAGTTTGCGTGGATAGCCTGTACCGTCCCATCTTTCGTGGTGATAGCCTGCGAATATTTTGGCGTGAAACAAGAAACTGTCCTCTTCTGTTTTGCTGATGATTCGGTCGATGATCCGCTCCCCCTCGGTGCAGTGCTGCTTGATGAGACTGAACTCTTCCTCAGTGAGTTTTTCGGTTTTGTTAAGTATTGTATCGCTAACAACGATTTTACCGACATCGTGCAATTGGGCTGACGGTAAAAGCAAACTCATGTCCCAGCCAGCCATTTCCTCGGCATAGCTCCCGGCACGAATAAGTTCGTTCACGAGGATTTCCAGATAAACCTGCGTTCGTTCGATATGCCCACCTGTGACCTTGTCCCGACATTCCACCATATCCGCGATCACGTTGATCGTTGCGTGGTGGACATCACGTACAGCCTGCTGACTTTTTTTGATCAAACTGTCCGTTTCGATATGTGTTTCGATCCTTTTTATCAGAACAGGTGGCGAAAAGGGTTTGGTGATAAAGTCAAGCGCACCCATTTCAAAGCCGTGTATTTCCGATTCCGCATCATTTTTTGCCGTAAGAAAAATGACGGGAATCGACTTTAATCTAGGGTTTGATTTTATTACCTTCATTGCCTCAAACCCGTCCGTTTCCGGCATGTCCAAGTCCAACAGGATAAGATCGGGGAAGAGGGTGGAATTTTCCAGAAGTTTGAACATCTTCGATGCCGATGGCAGGGCAAAGGTTTTGTACGTACCGTCCAATGCGGTTTTTGCCGCCACCAGATTGGTATCGCTGTCATCTACAACGAAAATTGTCTTCATAGTGGGATTAATTCACAATTCACAAAGATTGCAACGCCGAAAGACGTATTTCATGGAATTCTATCTCCGTCGCCCCGGGAAAGCAAAGTCAAAGAAGAAAAATTTGGAGGTAAGGAACCCGTATTCTGACAATTTTACGGTTTGTAGGGTTTATTTCGTCATTCAGGAGGATTGCAAAGTCGCATTTTTCCTGGGAACGCATTTCCTGGGAACGCAGGCTTCCAGCCTGCCAATGAGTTCGCCTGGGAACGCAGGCTTCCAGCCTGCCGATGAGTTCGCCTGGGAACGCAGGCTTCCAGCCTGCCGATGAGTTCGTAGGCATCCTACCTGCGCAGGGCAGAGACTCCATTCCGCAACCTTCGCGCAGGCTGGAAGCCTGCGTTCCCAGGGACTTTGCAATCCTCCTGCTTCGTCATTTCGCTCTCTTGTTTTACCTGCAATTTTGGAATAGAATGACCATGCGGGTCAGGCCGCTAACAACTTGGCGAGGAATGGCAGCCGGGAGCGCAACGGAGTGAAGCGACCGGACCGAATCGCCGGGAAATCCGGTCACTGCGCTGCGCTCCGTTCCCGGCTACCATTATGATTGGTGAATTAAGATTCACGCCGCTCCGCTTACACTTTGAAAGGAGAAAAAACGATGAGACATATTGCTTTGGTTTTCGTTTTGCTGTTTGCGAATCTCGCTTGCGGAGAGACGCTTTATCAGTTCGAGGGCAAAACGCTGACGCTTCCGTTTGCGACCGAGAAAACTCTTGAGCGAGTTTACGAGGATTTCGAGTTAAAAGCCGATCTGACGGCGTTCGACCAGTTTCAGCTGACCCTCGACGTACAGAATCCCAGTGCGATCGGCACCACCACGCTCTACTTCCGTAGCGGCGGCGGATGGTACAGTATCAACACCACGGTCACGAAAACCGGGCTGCAAACGCTCACCTTCGACAAATCCCGGCCCATGTCCGAAGGCACTCCCGCCGGATTTGACAAAGTCGATACCTTCCGCGTCGGTTTTTGGAGGGGACAGGCGATCGATTCGTCGCTCAAACTCGAAAAACTGGAAGCAAGCACCCACTCGATTCTTTTGCTCGTTCCCGAAAATCGCTCGGAAGGTGAACGGCAAGCCGCCGCCAATCTCCAGCAAAAATTCCTCGAAAACGGCGTTCCGTTCGTTCGTGTAACGAAAAACGAACTCGAGCAAATCGGGGGAGCGGAAAAACTCAAAGGAAGAAAAATCCTCCTCACAAGCGAAGGTTTTAACGAACAAGTCGGCGATGGTTCCCTTGTCCGAATCACCTATTTGAACGATGGTTCCCTCAAATACGGCAACAAAATCGGAAACGACACCTTTTCAATGCTCTCCTTGCTCGGCGAAGCGGACCCGACAATTTGGCGAATTCTCATTGAAAAAAAGAAAAAGGCAATCGAATCCGTCGGTCAACTTCCGGAAGGGTATGAATCGTTTAAGGCCGCGCAGGCAAGAGATGTTGCGTCGTTCCAGAAATTGCCTGAAAAGGTCGATCTCTATCCCGGGTTTTATAAAAAACTTTGCGAGTTTCACGAACAACGGGTTACGGCGTACTTAACGAGCTTTCCGAGCAAGCCGAACGAATTTCGGGCGTGGTGGGAACATGCCGGGACCGGGGCGTATCCCGGCGATTGGGACCGGACGATGAAGGAGCTTTCGGAAAACGGGTTCAACGCCGTGATACCGAACATGCTTTGGGGCGGATTGGCTCATTACGAGAGCGATCTTTTGCCGCGAAGTGAAACTTTCGAAAAATACGGCGACCAAATTGCCCAAGCCGTTGCCGCCGGGAAGAAATATGGCGTCGAGGTTCACGTCTGGAAAGTCAATTACTATGCGTCGCATCGTGCCCCTAAGTCGTTTTTCGACGAAATGCGTAACCAAGGCCGGCTCTTGAAAAAATTTAACGGCGAAGAAGATGGCTGGTTGTGTCCGTCGCATCCGCTCAACAGAGCACTGGAACGGGATTCCATGCTCGAAGTCGCCGAAAAGTACGACGTTGACGGAATTCATTTCGATTACATCCGTTATCCCAACGACAATGCGTGCTACTGTGACGGTTGCAAGGAGCGGTTTACGGAGTTTGCGCGTTCCCAAAATCTGCTCAAGGCCGACGAAACGCTCAACTGGCCGCGGGATTGCGGTTATAACGGACGGTTCAAGTCGGAATACAACCAATGGCGGTGCGATCAAGTGACGGCGTTGGTCGCTGATGTCCATGCGGCGGTCAAGGAGAAAAATCTCAAAGTAAAAATTTCGGCGGCGTTGTGGCCGATGTATCCGCAGTGCAAAGAATGGGTGCTTCAGGAATGGCCGCTCTGGGTGGAGCGGGGATACCTCGATTTTATATGCACGATGAATTACACCATCAGCCCGGCGGCATTCAGCGGTTACATCAAGGCACAGTTGGAGCTTACCGGGGGGAAGATTCCGATCTATCCCGGTATTGGGGCAACGGTGGACGCCGTCCGGCTCAAACCGGAAGAGATCGCGGTGCAAATTGACATCGCTCGTCAAAACGGCCTGGACGGGTTTACGATTTTCAACCTGAGCCAAACGTCCATTACCGAAATACCGCCCGCCCTTGCAACGGGACCGACGAAATGAATTACGAATTACGAATTACGAACTCAAACCGTAAACAAATGGTGACTCAAAACAGTCGAGGGCATAGGGCATAGGGCCAGTGGTTTGGAGTTAAAAGTCAAGCAAAAAGGTCATGTTTTGTTAAGGAGTTGGGCGGTGGAGGCATGACCTATCCGTTTTGTCGGCGGACGAGGCGTTGGAGTCTTTTTGGAGCAGGTTCGACGTTTCGTGTATTTGCGATACGGCACCAACATCGCCAAAACCTTTAATAA
>CAZNVM010000376.1:0-13903 GCA_964576215.1 uncultured Planctomycetaceae bacterium | reverse complement strand
AGGCCGACAAAAAGGGGTAAATTAAACATTTCCGGGACTCCTGGGTTGAAGGTGAGATTGTGAAAAAAATTCTGCTAATCACAGTTTAACTCACATTTGACAAGGAGTTACCGGTTTTCATACAAACTTGTCGACGGACTGAGCAGTCCGCCCAATCAAATCCTTTCGGTACGGGCTGGTCAAAAATCGGGTTTTTGATACACTCGCTTGCTGTGAACTGGTTTTCCGGGCGGGAGTCTGGAATTCTTTGGGAAATCCCTGTTTTTCAGGAGGAGACTTTGCGCGAATTAACCCCACGAGAAATCGTTGTTGAATTGGACAAGCACATCGTCGGACAGGACGCCGCCAAACGGTCCGTCGCCGTTGCTATTCGGAATCGTTGGCGCAGGCAGCGTGTTGACGACGCAATGAAAAAAGAGATTGCGCCGAAAAATATCATGATGGTCGGCCCCACTGGCGTCGGGAAAACGGAAATCGCCCGACGTCTGGCCGCGCTGACCGGCGCGCCGTTTATCAAAGTCGAAGCGACCAAGTACACCGAAGTCGGATATTACGGACGTGATGTCGAAAGCATGGTTCGGGAACTGGTTGAAAACTCCATCGGCCTGGTTCGTGAGCAGGAACGGGAAAAAATCCAGGAAGAGGCAAAAAAACGGGTCGAAGATCGCTTGATTGATCTCCTGCTCCCCCCACCGCCGATGGTTGCGTCGTCTTCGGACGGCGATTTGGGCGACGATCCGGACGTTCTTAACGTCGCAAAGCCATCGGAGTCGCCACAGCAGGTGCGGTATCAACGCAACCGTGAAAAAATCCGGGCAATGCTTCAGTCCGGGGAAATGGATAACCGAGTGGTATCCATTACGTCCGAAACCCGGGTTACGCCCATTATGATGGGGATGCCGGGCATGGATATGATGGACCTGAACCTTGACGAAATGTTCAGCAAAATTCTGCCGAAAAGCCGTACCAAACGGGAACTGTCCGTCAAAGACGCCAGGGCAATCCTCATGGAGCAGGAATGCGACTCGCTCATCAATCGGGATAAAGTTCAAACGGACGCCGTGGAACTCGCGGAAAATGTCGGGATTATTTTCATCGACGAGCTTGACAAGATTGTTGCGAGCGAAAAGCAGCATGGAGCCGACGTTTCCCGGCAGGGGGTGCAACGGGACCTGTTGCCGATTGTCGAAGGCACGACCGTACAAACGAAGTACGGTTTCGTCAAAACGGATCACATTCTTTTCATCGCCGCCGGGGCGTTTCACCGTTCCAAGCCGAGCGATCTCATGCCGGAATTACAGGGGCGGTTTCCCGTTGTCGTCGAATTGAGCGATTTGACGAAAGAGGATTTTGTCCGTATTCTCACCGAGCCGAGCGGTTCGCTGACGAAGCAATATAAGGCACTGATGAACACGGAAAAGGTCAATATCGTTTTCCGCAAGGACGCGATTCAAACGCTTGCCGATTTTGCGTTTGAAGCGAATCAGCGAACGCAAAACATCGGGGCAAGACGACTTTACACGATCATGGAGCGGCTTCTCGAGGAGCTTAGTTTTGACGCGCCCGACATGGGGGGCAAAACCGTAACCATTGACGCCGCTTACGTGAAAAAGCAACTCCAAAAAATCACTCAGGAAGAGGATTTGAAGAAGTTTATCTTGTAAACTTTTGGAAACAATAAAATGACGTTAAATTTTACGGCTTTTATCGAGAAAGATTTGGAAAGTGGTATGTACGTCGGTACCGTACCGAGCTTACCGGGAGCACATACCTTCGCCGAAACCATCGATGATTTGCAGGACAAGCTGGCTGAAGTGATTACGCTCTGTCTTGAGGAGAGGGATCAGAATGAAATTACGTGTTTACATTGACGCATCGGTTGTCTACGGTGCGCCTTCCAAGGAATTTTCGCAAGATTCGCAACGGTTTTGGGAGGCTTTCCGAAACGATGAGTTTATCCTCATTGTGTCGGACGTGTTGGAAGAAGAAATCGAACGTGCGCCGCAAAGTGTCCGTGACCGTTTTGAAGCACTGCCGGAATCTCGAATTGAGCGGGTTATTTCGACAGTGGAATCAAACAAATTGGCAATGCAGTATATTACGGAGAATGTTGTCGGTACGTCCAATCTCGACGATTGCCGACATATTGCCATTGCAACGATTTGCAAAACCGATGCGTTTGTCAGTTGGAATTTCAAGCACATGATCTACCGACGTGCGGGATACAATGACATCAATGAGATGCTGGGCCATTCCAAAATCGCAATCCAAACACCCAAAAAATTTATGGAGGCATCCAATGACGAAATTTGAAGACAACTGGAATCCTGAAGTTGACAACGACTTTAAGGTACTTGAATGGAAAGCAAGAATCCAAGCGGAAATTTACGAAGAAACCAAGCACATGACGGACGAAGAAGTCCGTGAATATTTCCGCTTGGCAAGCGAACGGGCCGCTTTGCGACGAAAAGCACGCATCAGACGGCAATCGGTAGCGGTGAACGATTGAGGCAATTGCCGAATCCTGCGCTTTTCCCGGTTGGTTCTTGTACTAAGACCCGTAACAAAATGACTCAAACCGTAAACAAATGGTGACTCAAGACAGTAGGGGAAATCGGAGATCGGGTGTAAAATATTCTCCCCGATTTCCGATTTTCCATATTCTCATTTTGACGGTGTCTGCATTAACGACGTGGTAACAAGGAAGAGCCGGTCGTGGATTGACAGCGTTTCCGGGTCGTCGATTTCGAACATCACGGAGCCGAATTCGATTCCTTTGGCGTAGGAAATGTTATAATTGCTTCCCAAAATCACGGAAGGAATCGTAATGTTGTCCAATGCCCAGGGCGTGTTGGAAAGCCGCGTTTTCAGGCCGCCGCAGATGATGTTCGTCAGTTCGCCGACACCATCGACCACTTGACTGTTGATTTTGGAAAATGCGTCTTGAATCAGTCCCGAAACCGCCATGACCGCGATATGCTCCGTGAGCGTAAGCGTCATAAAACCGGAACACCTCCCGTTCATGCCGATCATACCGGTCACATTCGCGTTGGACAGCGTTACGGGAACTTTGGAGAGTCCCACGACGCGAACCGGTAACTCACACATGGAAAAACTGTTCTCAACCGACAAAATAATGGCGTTCGTTATTGCCGTGTTGATTGTAAAACTTTTCAATCCACCTGATTCCGACATAGGATTCTCCTTTTCAATCGTCGCACAAGGTGCGACGGCTAAATAAATCACCGCACAAGGTGCGACGGCTAAATAAATCACCGCACAAGGTGCGGCGGCGAAATGTTATTTCTTCATGACGATGACTTGGCGTTGCGTGACGTCGAGCATGTAAACCGTGTCCCCATCGGGGGAAATGCCGATGGGCGTGTGTTTACAGCCGGGCACGATTTTCGACTGGGCGACCGATTCGATAAACTTTCCGTCAAGCGTAAACCGCTTGATTGCTCCAACGCTCGCTTCGGACGTAAGGACATTGCCGGCGGCGTCAAAAGTGAGATTCATCGGATTGCAACAGCTTCCGAACCCGCTCGTTTCGTTGTCCCGTTCGTCTTCGCCCCACTGGTGGAGCACCTTTCCGTCGCGGTCGTAAACATTGACCCGCATCCGTCCGTTTTCCGGGACAACGAGTTTCCCGTCAATGGCGGCGATGTTCATCTGACCGCAGCAACCGGATAAACCTTTGACGACGATTTGCTCTTCCTCAAAATCGTGGTTCATTCTCCAAACAACCGAAGCGTAACCGGTGGACGGCGGACAGCAGAGGAAAACGTCCTGCTCCGTAACGGCAATGCTCTTGACGCTTCTCGCCTGTATCGCCGCGTTGCGCTGCTGAACGGCAAACGCTTTCGGATCCGCTTTCAGGGAGGTCAATTGTGTGTGAAACGTTCGATATTGTATCGTTAATGTTTCGACATCCGTTTGAATTTGGATGACTTTATCCTGGTTGTTGTCCTTTTGGGCTTTCAGAAGTTCCGCATACGATTCCGAAAGTTTCTGCTGGAGTGGGCCCATTTCTGCCGTGAGATCGACGATGCGCTGGGCTTTGTCCTTTTTCTGTTCTTCGGTTTCTTCAGCGGCAAGTTTCTCCAAATCGGGGAGCGGCGGCAAACTTTTCAAATGGGGACTATCCAGCATTTTCAGAATTTTTCCGGTGTCGCTGAGCTTGACGATTTTTCCGAGGCCGGCGGCGAAGATGGCACCATCCGGCGCGACGGCCAGAGCTTCCGGCGTTACGTCGAGTTTCCAGGTCGCTTCCAGGTTGCCGTCTCCGTCGAAAACGCAGATTGACGGGGACGTTTCGACTTCGCTGATCACGTAATCCCCATCGACGTACTTGTACACGAATTGTGTTCCGCCGGTTGCGGCAAGCAGTCGCCCTTTTTGATCGACGACGAAAGTGCGAATCTCCAGATTTTGGTCTTCGAGCGGAATCCGAATCGTTTTACTTGATTCGTGGGTCGGCGGTACTGCCGCATTACCGGTACAACCGAGGAGCAAAGCGGCAAGCGTCGCAAGGGGGATAAAGTAACGCAACATCATCGACGGGGATGGTTGGAGAATTTGGCCGCCGCACCCTGTGCGGCGCAACTCAACACGGACGGTGATTCTAAAACATTCGATGGGAAAAAGCAAGTCGTATGGTTTTTTTTCGGTCAAAATCATGCGGCACTTTTGGGCGGGACATTCCTGCCTTTTTGCCGGTAAACGAAACCGAGAATCTCGGCGACGGCACTCCAGTATTCGGACGGAATCGTTTGGTTGATCTCCACGTTTTTGTAAAGTGCCTGCGCAAGCGGTTTGTGCTCGTAAATGGTGATTCCATGTTCCAACGCAATTCGCCGAATCTTTTGAGCGAGAAGCCCGGCCCCTTTGGCAAGTACGATCGGCGCGATCATTGTTTCGTCCCATCGAAGCGCAACGGCCAATTCCGTCGGATTCGTTACGACCACGTCCGCTTGCGGAACCGATTGCCCCATGCGTTGCTGTGCCATCTCCCGTTGGAGTTGCCGCCGCCGTTGGAGAATCTCCGGATTTCCGAGCGTGTTTTTCATTTCTTCCCGAATTTCCTGGGTCGTCATTCTCAAATCCCTTTCGTACTTCCACTTTTGATACAGGTAGTCGAGAATCGCAAGAATGACCAGAGCGACCGCCATTTTGAGAGCGACCCAGAGAATTGTCTGGAACAAAAACATGCTGATTTGTCCGTCGGAAAGTTCGATCAGGCCGAGAATTTGGTCAATGTCCTTAATCACGGCAAAAAACGCGACCATCGCACAAATCGTGATTTTCACGATTCCCATGACCAGCCGCACGACGCTTTGCATCGAAAAAATCCGTCCGAACCCTTTGATCGGGTCGAGATGCGACGGTTTGAACGCCAGTTTGTTCGGCAACCAAAGGAATCCGACCTGGGCAAGGTTGACGAGGATCGCCGCCGCAACGAGCAAGAGAAAGAAGAGCGAAAGCAACCAGGTGAAACGCAGGATTACCGCAATGAAATAGGAAACGAGATCGTTCTGGTCCGCAACGTAAAGAAACGTTTCGCCGCTGAGATTTTTTTCGGTAAACGCATAGAGTTCGGTGCAGATCGCTTTCCCTTGCGTCATCAGGAGCACGACGGCGGCGAGCAATATCAGCGCAGACGCCAAGTCCTGACTTTTGGCGACGTTCCCTTCCTCCCTCGCCTGTTCCCGGCGTCGGGGGGTTGGTTCGTGGGTTTTATCCCCTCCTTCTTCCGGCATTGTTTTCTGCGATCAATGTTTGTTTAGCCGCGTACCCTGTACGGCGTGGAGTGTCGGCAAAAATACGGAAAGACTTACGCGGCCCGTTTTTCTTTTGGTTTGGCCGGTGTGATCGGGACATTTCGCTCCACGGCGATTGCCGCCGGTTCCGGACACATATAATAACAGTTACCGCAACCGCTGCATTTCTCGTGATCCGCAACGACCGTTTTGTATCCGAGCAAATTGATCGTGTTGCCGATCTTCAAGACGCCTTTGGGGCAATTTTTCACGCAAAGTTCACACCCTTTGCACAACCCGGCGTTAATCGTAACGTGATTTTGCGTTTCCTTTCGCGGTATTTTTATAACTTCCATGTCTTTTTTTTAATTACGAATTACGAATTACGAATTACGAATTACGAGCCCTTTACGAATTCATAACCAATCGCCAGTAATTCGTAATTCGTAATTAAATCAGTCTTGTGCGATAATTTCGGTCGGGTCGTCGATGATGTCCTCGATTTGAATCGCGGTGTAGCCCTTGAAAACGCCCGGTTTGGCCCAGTATTTCGGGATTCCTTCCACGCTGACCAAAAGCGGTGAATCGACGTTTTTTTCCGTACAAATCAGGTCGCCGACGCGGAGTTGCATCAGTTCACTCATCTTGATCTTGCTCGAAGCCAGCTTGACCTTCATCTCGACGTGCATGTTCCGAATCGATTTACTGATCTTCTTGATCGATTGCGGCGTCGCCTGTTTTCGTCCGTAAGTGCCAACCCATGAGTTGGAAGCCAACTTGCCGGAAATCCGCTCGAACGAATTGTACGGAATACAAAGATTGATGATTCCCCGAACCTCAATCAACGCAACCTCGAAACAGACGAGCACGACGACTTCGTTCGGCGGAACGATAGCAAGCAACTGGGGATTACTTTCCACCTGAATCACGCTCAAATCCAGATCAAGCACGTTTTCCCAAGCGGTTTTCATTTCCTTGAGGAACAGGGCCGTGATTCGCGACACGAGCCGCAGTTCGATTTCGGTAAGGGGTCGCCGGGCCAAAAGCGTTCCTTCACGGCCGCCGCCGAGAAGCCGGTCGATCATCGGATACAAAATCGACGGGTTAATGTCGAGAATCAAATTCCCTTCCAGTGGTTCCGCCCGGAGCAGATTGAAACAGGTTGGATTGTCCAGACTGAAAATGAATTCGCTGTACGTCAACTGATCGACGCTGGTGAGTTTCACCTCGACGATTGTACGAAGCATTGCGGAAAGTCCTGCGGCAAACTTGCGTCCGAACCCTTCGTGCAGGGTTTGGAGGGCTTTCATTTGTTCCTTTCCGACTCGTTCCGGACGTTTGAAGTCGTAAGGAGTCACTTTTTCCTGCCTGGCCCAGGATTTGACGGCGTTTTCTCCCCCTAATCCAAAGGATTTACCCGTAATCGCTTTTCCCCCTGTCAACGCAGAGGCGACCGGAGCCGCAACCGCAGGTGCTACGTCTTTCTTTTCACCTTTCGACATGATGCTCAGGAGATTCTCAACTTCTTCCTGACTAAGGACTTCACCGGCCATCGGGAAAATGAAAAATGGGAAATGGGAACTTTTTTATTTAGGTGTGACCGTGATTTTAGGTAATGTTCAGAACCATTAAACAAAGTTGCTTGTCGGCAAGGAAACCTCATTTTTACCTTATTTTTTCCGAACAAAACAACCTTAGTAGCCCGGAAGCACCCCAAAAACCAACCTTATTTAACCTTATTCGAACCCGGAGGAAAATAAGGTAATAAGGCTAGGGTTTCGTGCTTTTTTCGTCGCTACTAAGGTTGTTTTGTCAGGAAAAATAAGGTGGAAATAAGGTCATTTCCCCTGTTTTCGAAACGAAAACCGACCCAAAATCGCGTCTACACCCTTCATTTGTTGTCGGGATCATACCGACTTTTCCCAAGGGACGCAATAGCAAAATCAGGGGAATTTCCGTTTCGACACATCCCGCGCTCACTCCGGGAAAAGATAAATGCAACCATCCCTTCCAACGCATCCGGTTTGTCGCTCGAAAAAGAACGGACCAAGTTCCGTAGGAACGCCGGTTTCCCGAAGCGGCGTTACCGTGTTTGTATTGGAATCGGCTTGAAAACTTGTCCCGTCGAGCGACATGAAAATGATTCGGTTGTCTCTGAGAATCGGTTTTCCTCGTGGAACGGCGTCAAGAAGCTCCCATTCTCCCATCGCGGTTTCACCGTTTTTCGCCGTAATGGAAAACAGTTTTCGGGCTGAAGTCGCCAAAACGATTCGTGAAGAGTCCGATTCGCCGATTTCGTACGGTCCCCAGACAATGGCGTTACCAAAATCATGAATCCGTCCCAGACTCATTCGGGCAAGGGCGACCTCCTGCGCCGTCCCGGCTTTCGTGGAAAAAACGAAAGCCGTTTCACCCGACGCCAGGAGTTGATCGGAGCGTTCCGGAATCTGGTCCGATTTTGCGGCAACGCAAAAACGGTTCTTGTCGCCTTCCTTTTCCACGGCGACCCGATAGAGCACGGATTGCGACTGTTCGAGAACCAAAAACTCCGGTTTTCCCGCCAAAACAACCGGGGCGGACCATTGCGAGATTTCCGTCGGCGAAAGTTTGACCGCAAACGGCTCGCAAAACGGTTTACCGGTTTTCGGGTCGAAAAACAAAATGGCCCCGTTGCGCAACGGCGTCAAAAGTCCGTCGCCGAAAGCGACCGGAGTGGTCTGAATCTTTTCCGCGGTCGGAATGAACCGAAATGGCCGCGGATTCGTCGGATTCGGATCGTAAATCGCAACGGACTTTCCGATCATTTTCGTCTCAATCCAAGCCTCCAATTCTCCGGCGAGAGGAACCAGTGCCCGGACCGGCTCACCCCGCTTCTCGCTTTCGAGGTCGGCAATCGGCTTGTCGAAAACCAGCGTCTTTGCCCCGCCGGAAGGAAGAGGAAACCGATAGAGTTTTCCCGATTGAGTCACGGCTCGAACCGTTTTCGTTTCGGAATGATACGTCGGTTCTTCCACGAACGGGTCCGCCAATTGCGTTTCCCAAAGAGGTTTTCCGTCCGCCAGCGAAAACGCTTTGATTACGGTCCCGCTTTGTCCCTGATACCGGAATGTCCGGAACACCGTATTCTCGATCCGCCAAAGGGGAGCAAGCGTCGTCGTCAACGAGTCCGTAATTCTCAAGGGAACAAGACGATTTCGTGACTGTTGAACTTCGTAGGCGATCAATTCCTGACCGGCAACCCAAAGATTCCGGTCGAACAGGCCGAGATACCGGGGCGAGCTTCGCTGATCGTTTTCCGATCCCGCTCCTTCGTTCGGCGCACCTTCGGCAAGGAGCTTGAGCGGAACCTTCGCCGTGGGATCATCATCCCACTGGAAAAGGTAGACGATTCCCGCATTCGTGGCGAGAAACAAGCGTCTGCCGTCGACTACGGGAGCGGTTTCCACGGCACCCCGCAACGGAAGACTTTGAACCGGCTTGAGTTCAAGTTTTGTTTCAGCCCCGGCAGTCGTTTGAGCAATTTCGTACACTTGCAGTGCCGTGCTTCCCGGTCCCGTCTGCCGTGCGGTCAGAAGATAGGGACCGAACAAAAACGGAGCGGTCCGAATCGTCCCCGGCAAATGTCCCAGATAAAGACTTTCCATCGGTTGCGTGTCTTCCGTCGCGGTCCCTTTCAGGGGACAAACATACAATGTCGTTCGAAAAGCGAGCTGAAGAATCCGTTTGTTCGTTTCATCGACGAACGGAGCGACGTTGGTTTTTTGCGGAAACTGGAAATGCCCGACAACTTGACCGGATTGAACGTCAATCGGGAAACACTTGCCCGATTCGGTCGTCAAGTACAACGTCGAAAGCACCTTGTTCGGCGTCAACCCTGCCAAACGAAACGGTTCGCCGATTTTTACACGAAACCGAACGTCGCCGGAAACCGCGTCCAATCGAACGAGTTCCCAAGTTCGGTAATCGACAAGCAAAACATCTTCTTTTTCCGCAGAAACGGGAAGAGGTATCACCGAGGGAGTACGATCCCGCGACAAGGAAGAACCTCCGACCGTTTTTTTCCACAGAATTTTGCCGTCGGTACTTCGAACGGCAAACACGCTGCCGGTTGCATAAACATAAAGACTACGAACCGCTTGTGTCGCGTTCGACTCGGCGACTTTGCGATTTGCGAGGATGATAACGTTTTGAGCGTCTTCCCGGTGGTCCTGCGAATTGTCCGCTGTGGTCTCCGACGCCGCAGGGGTGTTTCTTTCGACGAACCGAACCGCTTGTTTTTCGTTTTCACTGATCTGTTTGAGCAGTTCGACAAACCGCGAATCGTTTTCAATGCCGGGATACTCGATTTGCAAACCCGTCATCTTCTCGTAAGCACTGGAAATGTCGGCGTTTTCCAGGGCCGTCCGGATTTCCTCTCCCAGAGTAACCAAACGTTCGTCTTTGGCGATTTCCCGTTTGGTAAAATCGATGTTGACTTGGGCTTTTTGGATTCGATCCACCGGTTGCGACGAAACGGGCACATACTTTTGGATGAGCAGCATCGCTTCTTCTGCGTCGGCGAGCAAGTTGACGTCTTTTTTGTCTTTCGCCAGAAGCGCAAGATTCTCGGCGATTGTCGGGAGCATTGCGGTCAGTTCCGGTTCCGCTTCTTTGCGGTAGTCCGGTTGGAGCACGATTTTTGCGATTTCCTCTTTCGCAACGGTAAGTGCGCCGTGCCAATCGTTTTTTGCGTCCGTGATAAGCCGCATTCTTGAAAGCGACAAGCGAATCGTCGCTTCCACAGCACCGGTATGGTTCGGAAAATTTTTCAGGTAATCGGCGTATTCCTTCATCGCTTCCGAGTAGTTTCCGGAATCGCGGGCCGCATTGGCCGCATTGAGATATTCGTCGGCCCCGCGACGGTAGATTGCGAAATAAAGCAGTGTGCTCAACATCAGGAGCAGAAGAATCCCGCCGCCGCCGTACAGAAGGAGCTTGGAGTCCCACGGGTTGGTTGCCGCTTTCTTAAACCGGGCTTTTTTCGTCGAGGACACGGGAGACCCCGGAAGCGAATCGTCCAGAGCACCCAAAAGGTCCGTCGGGAAAGCAAGAGGTACGTTTTCCCGCACGGACGGTTTTGGCGGACTTACCGGTTTTTGCGGCGGCGGTTTTGGCAGCGTTTTAGGGACGGGATTCTCTTCAAGAACGAACGAGAGTTCGTCTTCCTGATCGAGAATTCGAAGGACATTATCGGCAATCGCTCTGGTGATCGTCCCGCGATCCACGAGTTGCTTTGCAAATGCTTCCGCAGAAATCGGAGTCTTGGATTGGGCGATCCGCTTGAGCAAACCTTCGGCAAGCTCCGGGGAAACCACCCTTTTTCGGGCAAGCAATTGAACCAGTTTTTCCGCGTTAATCATTGTCAGACAAAATCGTTGAATATTTTGTGTTCCTCAAACGGATTCCGAATTATTAACTCAAACCGCAAACGAACGGGTACTCAAAACAGTCGAGGGCATCGGGCATCGGGAATAGGTGATAAGTGAAAAACTTCCTCCAATTTCCGATTCCCGATGCCCGATGCCCCTAAATTTCAACATTTTTTTCAGTTTCATAGCCAATCTGTTTACACTTTGAGTACGAAGATTAGGAACGTTTATTTGCGATACCACTTTCCCCGCAGCCAATCGACGAGCATTTCGATCTCTTTTTCGCTCATCAGGGAATCCTTGTCGGACAGATGATACGACGGCATCCGGTCGTTCCGTGTGCCGTAAAACCGTTGGTCCGCCGGGTTTTTGATGAAATCAATCATCCACCGCCGCGACATGTAACCGGTCAGGTCCGGACCGTCCGTCGTTTTGCCGATTTTGTCAATGTCGTAAAACCGGTGACAACTCACCAAACAGCCGAAATCGTCGTCAAGCAACGGTGAGATTTCCTGCAAATCAAGCCCTTCCACCGAGGTTGCCTTCTTGTCGCCAAGCACGAACGCTCTCGGTTCGTCCCGCTCCGCTTCGGCTACGAGAACGTCAATCATCTTTCTCGCGCCTTTCGGAGCAAGTTCCAGTTCTTCCATTCTCGCCGGGAGCGTGCGGGCAAAATCGTACATCTTGGCGTGAAAGTCCGCTTTCGCCTGTCCTTCTTGCAAACAAAACGCCGTCTTGCCGAACACGTCGTCCGATTTGAGCATCTCGAAATCGAAAAAGCCGACGATCCATTCCGGTCGGATTGGATTGTACAAATTCGGCGCACTCGGATCGTCGCACGCAATTGCCGGGAAGTCCGGGTGCTCCGGTTCCTTTTCAACCTGACCCGTTTTGGCGAAAATGCCGAGTCCTTTGAACTCGCCGTCCCATTCTTCTTTCAACTGGTTCGGCGGCAAAAACGTTACTTGGTTCATCGGCTCAAACGGGTGGCAGCTCGCACAATGCTGCTTGTAGAGGATCGGTCCCTGAATTTTCGGATCGCTTTGGAGTAGCGACAACGCTCCGGTCGGCGGGATTCCGTCCGGCGCAAGAGCGAGTTCAATTGCCCGCTCCGCTTTCTGCTTCGCAATCTTCAGGTCGCGTTGGTATTCCTCCAAATGAGCGTCATGCTCGTACGACTTGTACGTCATAAAAACGACGGAGCCGAAAAGCCCAAGCGTTACGAGTACGTTGAAACAGTGTCCGATTTTAACCCGCCCGATGAACGGAACCAGGAAGAAATAAAGTGCCAGACAACTTGGAATCACGAAAATCGGCAAATACTTCTTTTCGCCGGGAAAACATTCGAGACTCGAAAAATAGTACAGGGCGCGGAACGACCATTCGGGCCGTGCTCCGCCGTAAAAGTCCGCCGGATCCGCCGGAGAATGAAGCGGAGCACCAACCGTCGATTCGAACGGCAAGCCTGGATTCGGTGCCCATTCCGGTTTGATTTTGCCGAGGAGCGGTCCTTGAAAAACGAGACACAAAACGAGTCCCATGAGTAAAACGCAACCGAACGCCTGCTTGACCGCCTCGCAAGACCAAAACGGGACCATGTTCTGTTCCGATTCGCAACAGCACGGAATTTTCGAGAGTTTCACGGAACACGTCTTAGACGCCGCAACGGACATGTTTCTCGCCCGGATCGTACACCATTTCCAAAGGACCAGAAACGCAAAGAACCCGCCGCCGCAAACGGCAATGTGAAGTAGCAGGAATCGGGGAAGGGTTAACGTTCCGAAATCGGCTCCACCGACGGCGAGTTTATAGAGCCAAGGACCGATTTCCGGCAAAAGATTGAGGAAGCTAACGCGAACTTTCGTTGCCGAAAAGCCGGAAAGCGTCCAGGAAAGCAAGTCGCCGGTTACGCAACAGCCAAGCGTAAGTCCGAACATTGCACAGGCGGTCCAGAAGACAAACTCACGCGGTGTTCGGTATTTACCGTGCAAGAGCATAATCAGCAGGTAGAGGCCGAGCATTCCGACCAGAACTTGGGCGGAGTAATGATGAATCCCACGAACCAACCAGCCGTAGGGGAGGATATACTGCATGTAAAACACGCTTTCCCAAGCGGTTTGGGAACTGGGGGCGTAGTACAACCAGAGGACGATTCCGGTGATTGCCTGCGTCAGAAACGCAAAGACGATCATTGTCGGAAGTAGCGAGCAACAGCATCGGGTTTTCGGCACGGTCCAATTGCTGACCGTTTTCCAAAGCGTGACCAGACCGGTACGATCATTCAACCATTGAGCGAAGAAATTCATTGATATTCCGTAGTAAAAGATTGAAAGAAAACAACACGGGCAATATACCGGAAACACGGTAAAAAGTAAACGGGTGTGCCAATTTTCAGGACTTTTGCTCAGGCCGCTAACAAGAAGTTTGCGATGATTGGCAGCCGGGAGCGCAACGGAGTGAAGCGACCGGACCGAATCGCGGGGAAATCCGGTCACTGCGCTGCGCTCCGTTCCCGGCTGCCATTGTTATTGGTGAATTTGTTATCGACCTAAGTCCAAGGGCCAGTGGTTTGGAGTTAAAAGTCAAGCAAAAAGATCATGTTTTGTTAAGGAGTTGGGCGGTGGAGGCATGACCTATCCGTTTTGTCGGCGGACGAGGCGTTGGAGTCTTTTTGGAGCAGGTTCGACGTTTCGTGTATTTGCGATACGGCACCAACATCGCCAAAACCTTTAATAA
>CAZNVM010000375.1:0-4703 GCA_964576215.1 uncultured Planctomycetaceae bacterium | reverse complement strand
CAGGAGGATTGCAAAGTCGCTTTTTCCCTGGGAACGCAGGCTTCCAGCCTGCCAGTGAGTTCGTAGGCATCCTACCTGCGCAGGGCGGAGACTCCATTCCGCAACCTTCGCGCAGGCTGGAAGCCTGCGTTCCCAGGGACTTTGCAATCCTCCTGCCCTTTGACATTTTGCTCTTGGTTTAATTCCTACTTCTTGATACAATTGCGGCGCGTTTTTGGTTCTCCCCCGGTACAAACTTGCTTCATCCATGTATTCAAGACGCCTTTCATTCGCCTTTGTTCTGATTTGCTCCTTGGCCTTGTTCGGATGCAAAAACGACCAAAACGATAAAGATTCATCCACGCCGCCGAAAAATGAGCCTCCATCGGTTGCGGAAAAGCAGGAATTCACGGATTCGCCGACAAAAGCGGAACCGAACCCTTTGGAACTGTTTTTTCCGGACGACGAACCGGTTGTCGAAACGCAACCGGCGGAAAAACCGGCAGAAAAATCGAAAGCAAAACCCAAGCCGGAACCGAAACAAGACGGTTTCGCCGCACGGGCCGCCGAAAATCCGCAACGAGGCGAGCCGCTCCAATTGACTCCTGGTCTGAGCGAGCGGGATATTCTGGACAAAATGGTCCGGGAATACAAAGCCGCCGAATCTTACGGCGATCACGGCGAATTCATCGTCGAATTGACCGATAAACAACAGGAACCGTTCTCCTGGCCCTGTACTTTCGCTTATGAAAAGCCGAACTTGGTCCGAATGGAAATCGCCGATGGGAAAATGATAAGCAACGGCGAGTTTTTTACCGCCCTCATTCCGCAATTGTACGGACAGGTTCTCCGGATTCCCGCTCCGAAGGTTTTGTCCATTGGAACACTCTATCCCGACATGAATTTGGCCGGGGCGATGGACCTTCGAATTCCCGGCGATCTGTTTTGGGTTCCGCCGCAAATTCTGCTCCTCTTCGCCAAAGACCCGCTCAAAACGCTTGTCCCGGAAGGCTCGAAAGTTTCGTTTGACAAACCGGCCTGGATCGGCGAAACCCCTTGCGACCGAATTAAAATCGAAAATTCTTCCGGAACGCAGACGTTTTGGATCGACCGTAAAACGTTTGTCTTGATGCGTATCGATCTGCCGGTCGAACGGTTCCCGGCATCCGAAGGGCGGACGGTTGCAAGGGTTCGGCTGGAACTGGATAACGCAACACTTAATCCGGACATCGAAGGGGAAGCGTTTACCATTGAGTACCCGGAAAACTTGAAAATCGTAGAAAATTTCACCCCTTGGCCGGTTTTGCTTCAAGGAAAAAAATTGAACGACTTCGATTCCATCACGATCAACAGTTTCGCCGGAAAAAGCATCCCGCTTTCCCAATATGCGGACAAGGTCGTCGTTTTGCAATTTTGGAGTGCGACGAATTCCTACTGTGCCGAAGCGATGCGGGAAATATACGCCGTCTACGAAAAAATGAAGTCCGACGTGCGGGTTCGGTTTGTCGGCGTCTGCTTCGATTCCGAAGAAGAGGTCTCCATGGATGCGGCAATCAAAGTGCTCAACGATTGGCAAGCTCCGCTCCCTTCGTGCCGACTCCCGGATTTCAAGTTGCCCGAATCGCTTCAACTGTTTGTCTCACCGAATCTCGTGATTCTCGCTCCCGGCGGCGTTGTCGCACGGTATTTTCCGCCGGGGCCAAACAGCGAGCAGGAAATTCTCGACGCGGTTCACGAGGTTCTCGACGGAAAAATCGGCGATCCGGCCTTGGCGGACGCACTGAAAGAGCAACGCGAATACTACGCTCAAACGATGCAGGCGTTTATCGATTCCGATTACTTCGCGGTTTCCACGAACGGAATGATGTTTGAGGAAAACGTACCGATTGCGCCGCGAAAACTTCCCAACAACACAATCAAGTTTCGGGAAAGAGCGGTTATAAGCGAACTGAAAAATCCCGGCAATATCCTCGTCGTTCCCCGTGAAAAAACGGGAGAGGAACCGTTGTTTCTCGTACCGTTTCAGCAAAACGAAATCGCTCTTTTCGACGGTTACGGAAAAATCGTGAACCGGTACAAACCGAAATCGGTTCTTTCGTCCGAATCGATTACGCTTGTTCGAACCGCCGTCGATTCGCGGGGACAACGGATTTTCGTCGCGTCGGCTCCGATCACCAACGGAGGCAATCGGATACATATTTTCGACGAGCAGTTTGAATCGCTCGGTTTCTATCCTCAAACGCAAGCGGATGCGGAAGCACTCGTGATGACCGATGTTCGACTGGTCGATCTGGACGGCGACGGCGATCCGGAAATCGTGATCTCCGCACTGGATCTTTCCCAGTCGGCCGTCGGTTCCGGATTCGTTCGGGCCATCAAACTCGACGGAACGCTTTTATGGGAAAACACGAAAATCATGTCGCCGTACCAGTTGGGAGTTGCGCTGTCGGAAAACCAACCGTCGATTCTCGCAATGAATGCGTCGCAGAATATGACGTTGTTCGAATTTGATCCGCAGGGGAACCTGAAGCGGGAAATCTCACTCAAAGACGGCAATCCAATTGGCTGGTTCGTCGTTGCCGACCTGGAAGGGAAAGGATATTCCAGGATTTGCGCAAGTGTACCGCACAAGGACGAACGCAATGTCGTTCACATCGCCGAGATTGATCGTAGCGGCAATCAGGATTGGCAGTATCCGTTTCTCGTTGCGGTTCACACGGTTCCTCTGGAATACCTGGTTGCGGCGGACGTTGTCGGCAATGCGACGAAGGAATGGATTTTCGCGTCTGCCGATGGTACGCTTCATATTCTCAGCAATAAAGGAAAACCGCTCGACCATTATTCGCACGGAAAGATTATCGCCGGTTTCAACGCCGCTCCAATTGCCGGCCAAAAAGTCCTCGCCGTCGCCGATTCGGAATCGATTACGATTTACGGGGTTGAATAGTAGCAGACGCCTGGTACAAACTGTAAGTCGAGGGCATCGGGCATATGGCATCGACTGTACCCGTTCGTTTACGGTTTAAGTTCTTAAAATTTTTTCCCGCCCATCTTGCACCGACCTTTTTACCGGGATAAAATTCTCCTCGACGGTGAAATCGCCGTCGTTTTACATTGGACTTTGTTCAGAAACCGCCAAAAATTTTACCTATCCTTCCAAAATCGCTGTTTTTTGTTAAAGTAGGCAAAATTGCTTTTGGGTTTCCGAATAAGTCAATTTTGGTTTGATCGCAAGTTTTTACCCTTAAACTTCCAAGTATCACCCGGCTTGCCGGTTGGAAGTTGAAAGAAACATCCAGTGAAGACATGCGTCTCCCGTAAGGGGGCGTCATGCACTGGACTTGCAGAGTTTCGGTGCAAGGATACCCTCGGTATTCTTGTGTTGCCGCGCGCTTTTGTACGGCCTTCTCGTGATACAGGAGGAAATTCTCTTGGGGTAACATGGCGTGCCCCGTCTTTTTGACGGCGGTGTTGCCGCTTGCTTGTTTCATATCTCCGTCGCAACGGAATTTTTCCCCACACCCCCTCCCCCCTCTCTACACTCCCCACTATTCTCATGAAATTCTTCCAGAAATTCTTCGGCAACAACGAAAACGACAAGCAAAAAAACAACGCCACGCAAGCACGCCGGTTACGGTTCGAACCGCTCGAAAGCCGGGAAATGCTCTCGATCAGCGTGGCGGAGTTTCCGTCGGTTCAGGCAACGTGCTCCGATTTGAATCTTTCGGCAAATACGGGGCATTACATTTTTTCCGAAGAGGGAGCACCAGTGCTTACGCTCCTTTCAACGCCGACGAATTTTCACTGCACTCCCAAGACCCCCGAGGCGGGTTCCGATACGGGTTCCATGTCGTTGACCTGGTCTCCTGTAGCCGACGCAACCGGTTATGAAGTTCAATGCCGAAAGACCGGCACTACAGCGTGGTCCACTGTAAACGTTACCATCACCGGTACCTCGGCGGTCGTTTCCAACCTTGTGGCCGGCATGCAGTACGATATTCGCCTTCGCGCAACGAACGACAGTGATAATTATTCCGCGTGGGCAACCCCCGAAATTCTTTCAACCCCAACGAATTTTCGTACCGACGGGAAGAAGGCTTGTTCCATATCGTTAACCTGGTCTTCCGTAAAAGACGCAACCGGTTATGAAATTCAATGGCGCAAGGCCGGCTACGCCGAGTGGAGTTCTATAAACAAAAACGTTACCTTCACCGGCACATCGGCAATCGTTTCCGGACTTGCGGCCAATACGCTGTACGAATTTCAACTTCGTGCAACAAACTGTAGCAGCTATAGCAACTCTAAATGGACGACACCACCTCTCTCTGAAAGAACGCTTCTTTCATCACCGACATTCTGTAGCACCACCTGGACGGATCATTTCATATCGTTGGCTTGGACTTCCAAAGACTGCGGAATAGACTACGCAACCGGTTATGAAGTTCAGTGGCGTAAGTCCGGCACCGATACGTGGTCCACCACAAACGTTACCATCGTTGGTCCCTCGGCGGTCGTTACCAACCTTTCGGCCAATACGCAGTACGATGTTCGCCTTCGCTCAAAGAACGACAATTATAATAATTATTCGTATCCGTTCACGCCGCCTACGTTCTCAGCGGCGTGATAGGATCATTTTAGCGGACAATTGTTCGGAAGTAAAGAAGGCGGAGCAAGCCCATGCAGAAAACTGAAAATCGCATCCCGAAGAAAGGCCATCACGTTTC
>CAZNVM010000374.1:0-1890 GCA_964576215.1 uncultured Planctomycetaceae bacterium | reverse complement strand
TTTTCGCGGACTTCGCGCAGGGTTCTTTCTCCGTGGCGGAGCAGGTTGGTCATTGAGACGGCGATATTCGTCAAGACCGTCCATGCATGTCCCCAAGTGTTGCCCTTTACGACGTGCTTATCCTCCTCAAAATACCGGTCTTTTTGCAAGTGCAGACAGTTTTCGACCTCCCAATGTCGCAAAATGAAATCCTGGAACTGCGACGCCGAAACCTCATCCGGGTCGAGGCTGCTCATATAATATCGCGTTTCAACAATCGGCAATTCCCCCTTGCGGCGAACCTCCTTATCAAGACGCAGCAGCGACCGGCAGCCCGGAATGCCGAACTCCTCACGAATCCGGTCGGCCGCCCATTTTCTTACATACAGACTGCGAACTTCAACGGCCCCTTTTTTTTCGTGACCTTGCGGTCACTCGGCTCTTTTTGCGGGGCGTCTTCAAAAACCATCTTCATCTGCTCCAACACATTCGGTTGATTTTCCTTCACCTGAACCAGATAATCCCGATGATATTCCTGAATCGCCTCCAACAGCGGACGTTGGGCAAACATGGCATCGCCTGTCAGCAATTTCAGGCATGGAGACATCGTGAAAAGCTCTTCGAGATGTTTTTTCAGACAGCCGGGCTCGTTGGTTTTATCGCCGTGAACCGACCAGCTTGCCAGATGCAGCTTGTACGTCTGGGCAAAGACGTTGAGAATGTGGATCGGATCGCCGTTTTCATCTTTCATTTGTTTGGCGGTTTTGCCGTCGACGGCGGCGGCGAGCGGCGATTCCGGCAAAATGGCGTTGAGAAACTGCGCGAAGGCGTTTTGAAGATCGTCGAGAGAAAGTTTCGCCAAAATACGGGCGAGAGTCGTATCGCAAGGGACGACGGGTTTTCCTTTTTTGTGCCTAAACCTTAGAAATTGCTGGAGTTGCGTCAAATGAATTTTTACCCATCGATGGATTTCAGCGAGCGTGGAGAGGTTTCCGAGCAGCCCGAGCAGAACGATGGCGAGGATCGTGGAAAAGGGGTGCGACTTGCCGCGTTTCGAGCGGGGATCGGGAACTTTTTTCAGGCACTGAACGAAAATTTCGAGCGAACCGGGTGTGGGCGGTGCAGGCGAAGACTGGGAAGATGCGGAATTGGCAGGTTCAGACTGGGCGGATGCGGACATTGTGACCTCCATGTCAGGAAAGGAAAAAACGGAAAAAAACAAGCGTTCTAACCCTGATACGATGGAAATTCCAAACCGGTTAGAAAAATCCGTGAAACTTGCTGACGGACTGGACAGCACCCACAATTTCAAGTTTGGCGGGCAAAAGTGGTGTACTTGAAAATCTTGCATGGCTTTGGTATATTACCAAGACTGTCATATAAGTAATCCTAATAAATCATCTTTTTCCAGTCTCGAGTTTGAAAATGGCGAAAAAAATCGCGAAGAAATCCACCCAAAAGGCCACAAAGAAAACCGTCAAAAAGGCTGTGAAAAAAGCGGTTAAAAAGGTCGCAAAGAAAGCGACGAAAAAAGCCGCGTCAAAATCTCCCCAAAAAGCAACCGACGCCAAAGCCCTTTGGCTTGTCGAACGCGATCAACGCCTTGAGTTTTATCGCTCAAAGAGCAGGGAAATCGATACACAAAGTTCCAGTGGGGTTCCCAAGGCAACGTTATCACCGCGAACTACGCGAAGGCATTTATTTCAAAGATGAAGAAGAAAAAAAGCAGGAGCTTCCCACCGATTCTGACAGCTCGAAATAGCCTGCTGAGGCCGGCAAGATCAAACGCTGTTTTCAATGGCAGCCGGGAACGAAGCACAGCGCAGTGACCGGATCATCACCGCGTTCGATCCGGTCGCTTCACTTCGTTACGCTTCCGGCTGCCATTCATCGTATACTCGTTAGCGGTCT
>CAZNVM010000373.1:0-5301 GCA_964576215.1 uncultured Planctomycetaceae bacterium | reverse complement strand
TTTTTTGTCGAAAGCCGGGGCAAAATCCCCGGTTTTTGCGTGTTTATGGCACAAAACCCCCTTTCCCCCAATCGGAGGTTGACGGGTTTCCAATTGTCGCAATCCTTAGCCCGAAGGTGCTGTATAGCCCGGCTGGAGCCGATTATAGATGCGAAACCATAGATCACGCAACGAGTAAACATTCGACAGCGAAAACACAATCCGCCGCACCGATTCCGTGACCACCGCCGCAACTTTGAGTATTTTCATCCGAAACGTGTTACACTGCGCCTCCGCCATCTCCGTGCCGAATAAGACCGTTCGACGCATCGTCTCCATAAGCACAATGATCTGGGGCGTATAATAGACTCCCCCTTCCTTGCGCATCTCTTTTTCAAGGATTGATTCGTAATATTCCCCAAGTTCCTCCGGCTTCATGTGACTTTGCCTATCCTTCTTTTTCCACAATTTTAATTTCCCTGTCGGTTAACCCATACAATTCGTAGACCAATTCGTTGATTTGATCGTCGAGTATTCTAACCCGTTCGCAGTTCAATTCCGTCGGTAAATTGTGTAGCATTACTTGAACCGCCGACATTTGATCGACCAGATCAATGAGACGGTCGTACCGTTTATCGATCATGCCATTTTTATCTAAAGGACTCGGGAAACAAAATGGATTGATGTATTCCGGTGTAAGACGATAGGCATTTCCACGCAAAGCGGTGCTGGTGTTGGATATAAAAAACCAAAAAACTTTCGAATTTAATATGGCCAGATAAAATTTCTCATGAATACCTTTCGGCAAGGGCTTAAATACGACACTGTGAATTGCCGGTCCATGATAAAAAACGCCTTCGGAATCATAGCCAACCCGAAGTGAAACCAACATATCGGGAATCATAATTTTGGGTTTGTCGTAATTATTTAGGCTACGTGCTGCCGAATAACGATAAAAGTCTTTGGAAGTCAATTTTATTTTTCGCTTTAATAATAACTTTTTACAACGAAAGAGGTAGTCGAAAATTCGCGGAAATTTTTGCTGTATTTCATCTTTCAAAATCAATTCCATCCTGTTGACTCCCAACCGATATGGAAACAACAAGTATTTGGTTGTTTCTGAAATGGAATACCTGCGAACATTCTCTCCGTACAAAAACGGAACAAACAAATCATTTTCAAGAGTTTCCTTGTCCTCTGTTACAGTGGAATAAAAAATGGATGTTTTTTTACCTTGTTTGAGAAGATCAAGAAGAAAAACGCCGTCATTTCCGGTGGATGATCCTTTGAATATTTTTTCTGTTATCTCCGTAAATTGATCCGGTTGCTTGAAGATTTTACTCAAAATACCACCGGCACTGCTTTTGATAAACGTCCACTTTTCAGCATCAAGAATATTGCTGTTTTTCATTTCAAATGCGTTTTCATCGAGTTCTTCGAGTAAAGTTATATTTTCACCAAGATTATAACGTTTGTATTTCCACGTGTTGGGTTTGTTTTTATCGAGAAACAACAGACAGGTATAGGTTGTTGCATTGGAAAAAACCTGATTTGCTGAAAAATCCACAATTTTTGAGACGGCATTTTGAGACGCCAAATACTTACGGATTTTTTCTCCCATCTCAGCCTGAAAAAATTTATTTGGCAATATCATGCCCTGTCTCCCGGTCGAATTGAGTAATTGAAATCCACGATAGATAAAAATGACGTAAATATCATAACTCTTGGCGATACACTCTCTGTATTTTGTATTAAAATACTCGACATTATGCGGTGAAGATTGATTCAGCAATTGAATCCGCACATACGGCGGGTTGCCGATCACGCAATCGAAGCCCCCTTTTTTGAAGATCGCCGGGAACGCCTTGGGCCAGTCGAAAACGTTGACTTTTCGCATTTCATCATCGTCGAAAAACAACAAATTTTTGTTACGGTAAAAATCGCTTTCAATCAATGAATTGCCGCAGAGAATATTTTTGTCCAGGTTCGGAAGCAGACGAAGGTCCGAATGCCGGAACAGCATTTCCGCCGTTTCCTGTGTTTCGTGTTCCAGTAATTTCAGGTACAGCGATAACTTCGCCACCTCCACCGCAATCGGATCAATATCGACACCATGAATACCGTTTATCAAAATTCGCTGTTTCTCTTCAATGGACAACCGGTAAGTGTTCTCCTTTCCTTTCACTCCGTAAATCAGTTTCTTTTGAAGCGATTTTTTCAGGTTGTTTTCGTTCGTATAATGTGCCAGATGCGTGTCGAGCAAAAACGTGTAAGCACCAATCAAAAAACTGCCGCTACCGCAGGCAGGGTCGAGAATCGTGAGCGTTGGCGGATTGCCGGTCTCCGAGCGGCAACACGACCGCCCAACGGTTTCCCGAACAATGTAATCGACGATGTACTGCGGCGTATAATAGACCCCGCCCGCTTTGCGGACTTCGGTTTTTTCCTCGACTTTCGCCTGGTGTCCCGCCGTGAGCCGAATCGTCTTGCCGAGAAAACGTTCGTAAATACTTCCCAGAATTTCAATGGGGAGCACTGAAAACGCATATTGGCTTTTCGGATAATATAAACCCGTAATAATCGTGGTGAGAATTTTGTCGTCAACAATCAGCTTGCCAAGCCAGTCTTCCCGCAGGAACAAACCCGCGTTGTATTTTTCGTCGGCGTCCGCAAAGAGAGTTTGCAAGCGGCCGTAAATTCCCGGCTCATTCGTTGCCTTGAGCAGATTTTCGTAACGTTCAATTTGTCGATCCTCTGCGATTCGCAGAAACACGATTCGATCAACAATCCGTTGCACCGCGACATTGAGGCATTGGAGGTCAAGCAATGGGTTTGACTTGGCGATATTTCTCGCCAGGGTCAACCTCCATTCTTCGATCAAGGCCAAAATTTCCTCATCCACTTCGCTGGTGCCACGCTTGATGGCATCCGTGGCGGCATAGCGATCAAAGTTTCCCGCCAGAACGCTTTCCTTCGCAAAGATTCCGAAAAGGTAATCGAAATTCGTTTCGTATCCGGGGAAAATACACTTGTCGAAAAGCTGGTCGAAAGTACAATAAAAAATCCTGGCAACCTGGGCTTTGTCTTTTTCGTCCAGTTTGATTTTCGTATTATAAACGGCAAACTCCCTGAAATTGGTCAGGATCGAAAAGGGGAGTTTTGCCGTGTAACCGTAGCGTCGAAGTTGGTGGGCGGCATAAACGTTGTCCTTGATATTGGCGGACGGTTTTTTCGCTTCGACGAAGAAAACCGGATAGCCGCCGATTTGAAAGGAATAATCGGGTGCCTTGAGATGTTCATGAATTCTGACACGATATTCTCGAACAACGTCGCGGTGTTTTTCGCTTCGTCCGGCGGTATTACGCACGTCCCAGCCGAGCAGTTCGAAGAACTTATCGACAAAATCGGTCCGGGTATTCGCCTCGTCGTAGCACTGGCTTTTGTATTGATCGATATTCGTTCGAAAAAGCTCGACGAGTCGGAGAAGTTTGTCTTTTGAGGTGTCGGAAAACATGGTCGCTTTTTGCGTTGGGAACAAATGAGGAGGTATCTTCCCCTACTGGTACATTTCCGGGTTCTTCACCGATTCCGTTTTCAGTTCTTCCGGTAGGAAATAGAGATACGTGTCCGGGCTTTGGACTTTATAGCAACCGATGGTGAAGCGGTAAATCCAGGGATAGCCTCCTTTGGCGGGATTTTGGGTCGGCGTTGCGGGAAAGACGGCGTACATCCGTTTCGCTTCCAAATTCCGCTTGAGCGTTTGGAGGACGCTCATATCGCGTACCATTGCACTGACGTTGATCCGCCCGGAGTAATACGCACCGTTGGCAATACCGGAGATCGGACCGGAAACGTATTCCATTTGAGTAACGATCATGTCCTGTTGATCCGGGAAATGCGGGGCAATGTCGCGGAGCGTGTCAAGCCATATCGCGTCTTTGGTGTCAAAGGCACTTGCATTAAACAACATTTGATAAGGGCTTACCCATTGATTGTAAGTTGCGGCAAGTTCTTCGTTTTTCTTTTTGGCGGCGTCGCGCCGGACTTCCATGATTCTCCGTTGACTGCTGTTCCAATAATACAAGCCGCCCAAAATCAGGGCGAGCAGAAGCAGGGAAAGCAACGCAATCCCGGCGTAATTCGGCGGTTGCGGTTTCGTTTTCGGATGCAGCAGGTCAATCGCCGGTTTTTGTCCCGACGTTTCCACGAGCATCATTCCGAGCACCGCCGCGTACCGACCGGAGAATTTTGGTTTTTGTACGATTTTTATCCGGGCGGTTTCCAGCGGATCGACCGGGCGGACTTCCAAAGAAACCTCTTGCAACCGTTCCACAAGCGTTGCCGATTCCTCTTCGTTCGCTAAAAGCAGGACCGATTGGATTGGGTCGTCGGACTCGTTTTGCATACCGACGGCGCAAGTTCGCGTGATCTCCTGCAAGACTTTTGCTTCGAGTTGCTCCGGATTATTCCTCTCCGGGAGCTTGATGCTTCGAAGGTAAACGATTTTCCGGTCTTTCAGGACGACCAGATCAAGTTCATCGGCAAGCAGATTGGCGACGAGTGTTGGGGCGGCGTTTTCTTCGAGCAGGCCGCTTTCGAGAACAAACGCGGCGGTTGCGGCAGCCCGATATTCGATTTTTTGCGGCTTGCAACGAACGGTTTTTCCGAGATTTTGGATCGCTCGAAGTGCAGTCCGACTTTGAGCGACGGCGAGCACTTTTCGCGGACCGGTGGATGTTTCGCCGAACGGCAGAAAGTCGATCACATGCGATTCCGAAAAATTCGGCATATCGCGGATCGCCTGATTTTTCAACAACTCCGGGATTTCCTCGTCCTTTGCAGGCGGGAGTGTGAAGTACATCACTTCGGCGGAAGAACCGCCCACCGCAAAGAGTGTCGTGGCAGGTGGAACGTGATGCGACTGGAGAAGACGCTGCAAAGCGGCTCCGACATCTTCCTGGTCAATCGGTTCGGAACCGATTTTCAGGATGGACAATTTTTCATGACTTTGACTGCCGAAAACGAAACGGACTTCAAGACCGTCCCAATCGACCGCGAGAAATCGAGACATTCTCTCTCCACGGAAAAAAGGATATTTGTAAAATAATCTCCAAGAAGGATTCTACCTTCTTTCCGACGATGTTTCAAGCGTGTGTTCGCCGCGGTCAGGAGGATTGCAAAGTCGCTTTTTTCCTGGGAACGCAGGCTTCCAGCCTGCCAGTGAGTTCGTAGGCATCCTAACCTGCGCAGGGCGGAGACTCCATTCCGCAACCTTCGCGCAGGCTGGAAGCCTGCGTTCCCAGGGACTTTGCAATCCTCCTG
>CAZNVM010000372.1:0-15449 GCA_964576215.1 uncultured Planctomycetaceae bacterium | reverse complement strand
ACAGGAGGATTGCAAAGTCCCTGGGAACGCAGGCTTCCAGCCTGCGCGAAGGTTACGGAATGGAGTCTCCGCCCTGCGCAGGTAGGATGCCTAAAAACTCACTGGCAGGCTAGAAGCCTGCGTTCCCAGGAAAAAAGCGACTTTGCAATCCTCCTGACGGACTGACGGACTGCCCCCCCCCCCCTTGGAATCCCGCAAAAATGGTATAGAATACCGTGTCCGTCTTTTTATTATTTTGAGTTTTTGGCGACTATTGGGGAGAGTCCGTGAAAAAGCCTGTGATTCGGTTCGAGGTGCGCTCGTTCCCTGCCAAAATTCAAGATTCCCTTCCCCTTTTTTCTCATCCTCTGACAAAAGGTAGGTTTTATGGCTACTCCGTCTCAGCGGTGTATTCGTTTTTCGAACAGTCGAAACTTCGGTACTCAGGAATCCTATTTCATTCCGGATTTAACCGACCTCCAAACGCGGAGTTATAAGAACTTTCTTCAGGCAGACACGCCCCCGAAAGAACGTCTCGATCAGGGCCTCGAGGCGGTTCTGCGCGAAATTTTCCCGATTGAAAGTTACGACAAGTCCATTCGACTCGAATACCTTTATTACGAACTCGAAAAGCCCCGTTATGAACCGGACGAATGTCGTCAATTGCGGTTGACCTACGGTATGCCGTTTAAGGTGCGGTTGCGTTTGGTGAAGGAAAGCGAATCGCTCGAAGAAGACGCCTATCTCGGCGATCTCCCGATCATGCTCGGCGGGGGCGAGTTCATTATCAATGGAGCCGAACGGGTCGTCGTTTCCCAGTTGCACCGCAGTCCGGGAATTGACTTCGTTTCCGAAACGGACGCCGACCGGAAAAGTTTTTCCTGCCGTATCATTCCGGAACGCGGAAGCTGGATCGAATTCCACATTTCCCGTAAGGAAACGATCACCGTTCGCATTGACCAAAGCAGCAAATTGCCGGTGATGATGTTGCTCCGCGCAATGTCCCCCGCTTACAGTACCAACGCCGACATTTTACGTTCGTTCTACAAAACGACCCAAGTAAAAATCGATGGTGCGTCTTCCGCTTCGAAAATTGAGGGAAAATCGGCCATCGGGAATATTTCTTACCCCGTCGGCTCCGATAAAGCCGGTGAAGTGATCGTCGAATGTGGACAAACGATCACGAAAAGTAAGGCGGAAGTCATTTGCACTTCCGGCCTGAAGAAAATCGAGGTCATGGATGATCCGAAAAACAAACTGCTTCTCAACTCACTTGACGAGGACAAAACCTCGTCGCATGAAGAAGCCCTCATGCGGATTTACCAGCGGCTCCGGCCCGGTAATCCGCCTCAATTGGAGAAAGCGAGAGAGCTTTTTCACGACAAATTTTACGATACGAACCGGTACCGTCTCGGTCGGGTCGGACGTTTTCGAATCAACCGGAAACTCGGCCTGAACATTCCGCTTGAAGAAATGGTCTTGAAACCGGAGGATATCGTCTCGACGGTTACCTACCTGTACTATCTTTGGAGCAGTGACGCCGTAGGGCGTGTCATCATTCCCTGCCCTCATTGCGGGAAAATGAATCATTTTCTCGAGGAGTGCGCCGGTACGAAACAGCCTTGCGACTTTTGCAAGAAAAGCATCGACGTGCCCAAGGATGCACCTTACCTCGGAATCGACGACATCGACCACTTGGGGAACCGCCGTTTGCGGACGATTGACGAGCTGGCCGGTGAAGAAATCCGTAAAGGGTTTCTCAAACTGCGTCGCACCGTCCAGGAACGGATGAGTTTACGAGGCGATGAAATCACTCCGCGACAGGTGATTAACCAAAAGAGCATTTCTGCGGCGATTGAGTATTTCTTTGGTCGGGGTGAACTTTCGCAAGTCGTTGACCAAACTAATCCGCTCTCCATGTTGACCCACGAACGGCGTCTTTCGGCGTTGGGGCCGGGCGGTTTGAACCGTAAACGTGCCGGTTTTGACGTCCGCGACGTTCACTCGTCCCATTACGGTCGTATTTGCCCGATTGAAACGCCGGAAGGAACCAACATCGGGTTGATCTCCTCGCTTTCCATTTACGCCGGGGTCGACGAGTTCGGGTTCCTCGTTTCGCCGTATCGGAAAGTCAAAAACGGTAAATTGGGGAGCGACAATGACATTGAAAGTTTGCGGGCGGATCAGGAACACGACAAAAAAGTCGCGCCTGCCGACGTTACGATCAAAAATGGTAAAATTGTCCCTGATCCCATTACGAATAAAGTGATCGTACGCTATCGCGGCGACTACGAACCGGTTTCCCTTGACGAAGTGGAAGCCGTTGACGTTTCTCCGAGCCAGATGGTCGGCGTTTCCGCCGGATTGATTCCGTTTTTGGAACATGACGACGCCAACCGCGCCCTCATGGGTTCCAACATGCAACGGCAGGCGGTTCCGCTCCTGACGGCCGAACCGGCTCTGGTCGCAACCGGATTGGAAAAACAGGCCGCTTATAATTCTTCGCTTCTCCGTCGTGCCCGACGCGCCGGAAAAGTTACATACTGCGACGGACAACGGATCATCGTGAACGTCGGCAAGGATACGGACGACATCTACGATCTTCGCAAATTCGTCGGACTCAACGAACGAACCTGCCAGAATCAGGTGCCGATAGTTCGTGTTGGAGAAACCGTCGAAGCTGGACAGATTCTTGCCGACGGAGCGAGCATGAAAAACGGCGAGCTTTGCCTCGGGCGAAACGTGCTGGTTGCCTTTATGGCTTGGGACGGGTTCAACTTTGAGGACGCGATCATCATCAGCGAAGACCTTGTCAAAAAGGATACTTACACTTCCATCCACATTGAAGAGTTCGACGTGGAAATCCGCGACACGAAGCTCGGACGTGAAGAATTTACACGGGACATTCCCAACGTCGGCGAACGGGCACTGCGCAACCTCGACGAGGCCGGGATTGTGCGTATCGGAACTTACGTTCGTCCCGGCGATATTCTCGTCGGAAAAGTAACGCCGAAGTCGAAAACGGAACTCACGCCGGAGGAAAGATTGCTCCATGCGATTTTCGGTCGCGCCGGTGAAGACGTGAAAAACGAATCGCTCGAAGTCCCATCCGGCGTCGAGGGGATCGTGATCGGTGCCCAAAAGTTTTCCTGCCGCATGAGTTTGACGGAAGAAGAACGCAAAAAATTCGATGCCGACCTTGCCAAAGAGGAAGAAGAGGGCAACCGCAAGATTTCCGAAACGTTTGCCGTTATGATCGAGGAAATGGAGCGGGTGATCGGCGCACAGTTGACCGACGAAGACGGCAACGCCCTGGTTCACGACCAAAAGTACAAGTTCATCGCCGAACAGGCATGTTTGTTCCGTTTGGAAACGTTCCTGAAAACCGGTGAATTCTCCAAGAAAGTCGCGGCGGAACTAAGTTCGATTTACCACAAAAAATGGCACTATGTCGAATCGGCCATCGACGCCAGAGACCGTCGGCTCAACTCCATGAAGCGAGGTGACGAGCTTCGGCGCGGCGTTTTGCAGATGGTCAAGGTTTACATCGCGGCCAAGCGGGTCGTCTCCGTCGGCGACAAGATGGCAGGCCGTCACGGTAACAAGGGTGTCATTGCTAAGATTTTGCCTCGGGAAGACATGCCGTTCCTCGAAGATGGAACACCGGTCGAGATCATGCTCAATCCGCTCGGCGTCCCCTCCCGTATGAACGTCGGCCAGATTTTGGAAACGCACCTCGGCTGGGCCGCCGCGAAAATCGGATACCAGGCGATTACGCCGGTGTTTGACGGAGCGACGGAATCGCAAATCAACGATTGCCTCGCCGAAGCCGGGTTGCCCAAACATGGAAAGGTCAAATTGTACGACGGACGAACCGGCGAACCGTTCGACCAGGAAACCACCGTCGGGTACATTTACATGCTCAAGTTGCACCATTTGGTTGACGACAAGGTTCACGCACGAAGCACCGGCCCCTACTCGCTCATTACGCAACAGCCGCTCGGCGGAAAGGCCCGGTTCGGCGGACAGCGGTTTGGCGAAATGGAAGTCTGGGCTCTCGAAGCGTACGGTGCCGCGTATACCTTACAGGAACTGCTCACGGTAAAAAGCGACGACGTGGAAGGGCGTACGAAAATTTACGAAGCAATGGTTAAAGGGGAAAACACGCTCGAAGCCGGTACTCCGGCAAGTTTCGACGTATTAACCAACGAAATCCGCGGCCTCGCGTTGAACATGCAGCTGGAAAAAGCGGGCGGACTGCGATAATGTCGGCAAGTGTGTCGGGAAGCATTGCTCCAGAAAAAGCCCTGCCCCAAAATGTGCGATTGATAAAACCGGCGTAACTCAAACGGAAAAGCAGGTGAATGGATAGTCTCGTTTTTTGCGTGATCCCTGTTTTTTCCGATTGGGTCGGGATCCTCGGATTGGGAATCGGAACTGTCGGTTTGGTGTTGACACTTTTCACCTTTTGGAAAGTGAAAACGATTCAGGCGGTGGTTGCAATGATGCAACGGAAACATTTGTTCGCTGTTCGAGTGCCTGAGCATGTTAAAGAGTTAAAGTTGATTGCATCCCGAGTGTTGGCTTGGAAATTGAAACCACCGAAAGATGCGGATTTTCACTTGGTTGCGGAATCGCTCGCAAAAACCAGGAATATCTGTGTCAGTATCAAGGAATATTGCGAATCCGACGCCGTTTTTTCCCGACAATTCGACACCCTGAACGAATTGGAGGACTTGGTCTCCAGTTTATCGGGACGAAAAGGAACCAAGTTGCGAAACAAGGACTGGAATGACTGGTATGTCAAGTTACGTGAATCCACCAATAAAATAGACATTTTTTTGAAAGATCAGGAGGCGAGATTACCATGAATTCGGAAAAAGCGACTCGTTTGGTTTTGAAACTCATCGAATTGACGGAACAAAATCAAATCGAATGGATACAGAACATTACACATGATGAAGATTTTTCGACAAAAAGTTTTTGGGGATATTTGAACGGAAAATACTTCCGTTTATATGGTCCGGGATATATGTCAAACCATCAATTCCTGTCCTACAAATTGCAACTTTGGAGTGAAGATAAAACCTTCGAATATGAATATCCTTACACATCCGCATATTATGACCTTTTCAAAATGATTAATGAGCAAAATTACAGTTTTGCCGACAAGTATACGGATGAACTTTTATCCGTCGGTTCGCCAAATGATGCCTTGGTTGAAGCGTAATTTTTCCGTCAATTTTTTGCCTGGAAGTGAAACCATGAAATACATCGTCGCACAAGGTGCGACGGCTAAATAAACCTGAAATCTGACACTATGAGCCAAACATCCGATTTTACTTACGACCGCATTAACGATTTCGCCGCCATTAAGATTTCGCTTGCCAAGCCGAACGACATTCGGTCCTGGTCTTACGGCGAAGTGAAAAAGCCGGAAACGATCAATTACCGGACCTACCGTCCCGAACGCGACGGTCTGTTCTGCGAGAAGATTTTCGGTCCGGAAAAAGACTGGGAATGTGCTTGCGGCAAGTATCGCGGCATGAAATACAAGGGGATGACCTGCGACCGTTGCGGCGTCAAAATAACGCACTCCCGCGTTCGCCGTAAGCGGATGGGACACATCGACCTGGCCGCTCCGGTCGTGCATATCTGGTTCTTCAAAGCGGCGTCAAGCCGGCTTGCGACCCTCTTGTCCATGAAAGCCAGTTCGCTTGAGAAAGTGATCTATTTTCAGGATTACGTCGTGATTGATCCCGGCGATACCCCCGGTCTGGATACCTACAAACTGCTCACCGAAGAAGAATATCGTAACATCAAAGCGGAGTATCCCGGTTGCACGTTTCAGGCGGAAATGGGGGCCGAAGCGATCCGTAAACTCCTGGCCAGGCTGGACCTTGTCGAAGAATCGGAAAAACTCCGAAAGGAACTCACAGAAACCAAATCAAAGCAACGGAAAAAAGACCTCATCAATCGGCTCAAGCTCGTCGAATCGCTCCGGGACAGCGACAACCGGCCCGAATGGATGGTGCTTGACGCGATCCCTGTGATACCACCGGACCTCAGACCGCTCGTCTTGCTGGAATCGGGAACGTTCGCAACAAGCGACCTTAACGACCTGTATCGGCGGATCATCAACCGGAACAACCGGCTCAAGAAACTCGTCGATCTCAATGCGCCGGAAGTGATTATTCGTAACGAAAAACGAATGCTCCAGCAATCGGTTGACGCTCTGTTCGACAACGGCCGCTGCAAACGTCCGGTCCTCGGTTCAAGCAACCGCCCGCTCAAGTCCCTGACCGACATGATTAAGGGAAAACAGGGCCGGTTCCGTGAAAACCTGCTCGGTAAACGTGTCGATTACTCCGCCCGAAGCGTGATCGTCGTCGGCCCAACCTTGCGGCTCCACCAGTGCGGATTGCCGAAAAAGATCGCGCTCGAACTCTACCAGCCGTTCATCATTCGGCGGCTCAAGGAGCTTCAACATGCGGACACCATCAAATCGGCGAAAAAGATGCTCGAACGCAAGGACGAGGAAGTTTGGGATATTCTCGAAGAAGTGATTCAGAACCATCCGGTGCTTCTCAACCGTGCTCCGACGCTTCACCGCATGGGTATCCAGGCGTTCGAACCGATTTTGGTCGAAGGAAACGCGATCCAGCTTCACCCGCTCGTTTGCCGTGGGTTCAATGCCGACTTCGACGGCGACCAAATGGCCGTTCACCTTCCGCTTTCACTGGAAGCCCAGGTCGAAGCGCATACCCTGATGCTTTCGACGAACAACATTTTCTCGCCCGCCAATGGTTCGCCGATCATTTCGCCGTCGCAGGACGTCGTCATGGGCTGTTATTTCAGCACAATGGCACTCCGGGGAATGCCGGGCGAAGGAATGGTCTTTTCGTCCCGGGAAGAACTCATGTTTGCGTTCCAGTCGAAAAAAGTCGACATTCACGCCAAAGTGAAAATGCGTATGCCGAAAACCCGGTGGCTCAAAAACGACCCGAACGTTAGCGAAGGGATGCTTTTTGAAACGACGCCCGGTCGTGTGATGTTTAACGACATTCTGCCCGATGGAATGCCGTACTATAATGAACCGCTCAAGTCCGGCGGTCTGGCAACGGTCATTAGCGACTGCCACGAGTACATCGGACGGCGTGCGACGGTCGAGTTGCTCGATAATTTGATGCGGTTCGGTTTTGAGGAAAGTACGAAGAGCGGCTTGTCGTTTGCAACGGACGATTTGATTACGCCGCAGGAAAAATTGAAAATCATCGAGAACGCCGAAAAGAAAGTCGCCAAGGTACAGCGGCATTACATGGACGGCGTCATCACCGCCGACGAACGTTACAACCAGGTTCTCGACGCATGGACCCATGCCCGTGAAGAAATCACGAAGAGAATGATGGAGGAGCTTGAAAAAGACACCCAAAGCGATGCCCGGAGTATCGGGTACGTCAATCCGATCTTTCTCATGGCCAACTCCGGTGCTCGTGGTGGTGTCGAACAGATCCGGCAGCTCGCCGGAATGCGTGGTCTTATGGCCAAGCCGTCCGGAAAAATTATCGAAACGCCGATCAAGGCGAACTTCCGTGAAGGTCTCTCCGTGCTGGAATACTTCAGTTCGACGCACGGTGCCCGGAAAGGGTTGGCCGACACGGCACTCAAAACGGCGGACTCCGGATACCTGACACGAAAACTCGCCGACGTTGCACAAAACGTCGTCGTTACCCGGCACGACTGTGGAACGGCACAAGGAATCACCAAGGGGGTCATTTATCGTGGTGAAAAAGTCGAGGTGTCGCTTGCCGATTCGATCCGGGGCCGTGTTTCCCGTGCGAACATCGTCAACCCGATCACCGACGAAGTCATCGTCCGCGACGGTGAATTGATTACTTCGGATATTGCACGCAAGATCGAGGAACTTGGTTTGGAAAAGATTCAGATTCGTTCTCCGATGACTTGCGAGGCGGAACTCGGCGTCTGCGCCCTCTGCTACGGAATGGACCTGTCCACCAGTCGCCTTGTCGAAGAAGGGTTGGCTGTCGGAACAATTGCCGCACAAAGTATCGGCGAACCGGGAACGCAGCTCACGATGCGGACGTTCCATATCGGAGGTGTCGCCGCCCGCGATGTGGAAGTCAGTGAAATTACCACGAAACACGCCGGTACGGCAAAATACGTTCAACTCGAAGTCATCGAATCCGGCGGCCAGCGCACCTCGCTTTCCCGTAACGGAAGTGTCGCCATTTTGGACTCCAAAGGGCGCGAACGCGAAAAATACAGCGTCCCGGTCGGTGCAAACCTCATGGTTGCCGATAACGAAGAAGTGAAAGTCGGCGACACCATCTGCAAATGGGATCCGCACAGCATCCCGATTCTCGCAAAAGTCGCCGGTGTCGTTCACTACGTCGATATTATCGATGGTGACACCGTCCGGATTGAAAAGGACCCGATGACCGGCAAGACGCGAAGAACCATCGGCGATCTGAAAGGGGATCGGCACCCGCAGATTGATTTGAAAAACGAAAAAGGGAACGAAACGCTCGACTTCTATTATCTTCCCGGCAAGGCACTCCTGGAAGTGGAAGACGGTGCCAAAGTCGAACGCGGTACGCTCCTCGCCAAAACGGCACGGGACGTCAGCGGAACACAGGACATCACCGGCGGTCTGCCGCGCGTTACGGAAATCTTTGAAGCCCGGAAACCGAAGGAACCCGCCGTTATGGCGGAAATCGACGGAACCGTCGAACTCGGCGACAAGCGACATGGCAAACGTACGATTATCGTTCGCGGCGACGAACCGGGACTGGAACGAATGCACGAAATTTCGCACGGAAAACACCTCCGGGTTCACGCCGGCGATTACGTCCGTGCCGGGCAATCGCTTACCGACGGGCCGTTGGTGCCGCACGATATTCTCCGAATTTCCGGTGAAGAGGCGGTCCAGGAATATCTCGTGCGGGAAATTCAAAACGTTTACCGCAGCCAGCGGGTAAAAATCAACGACAAGCACATCGAAGTCATCGTTTCCCAGATGCTTCGTAAAGTGCGTATTGAAAACGGTGGTGACACCTCGTTACTCGAAGGAACACAGGTTGATAAGTTCTATTTCCGGAGAAAGAACAAGGAACTGGCGAGTTGTGTCAAGATTGACGATCCGGGCAACACCGAATTCAAGTCAGGCGAAATCATTCCGCGATACATTTTCGAGGAAACGAACGCCGCAGTGGAAGCCCGTGGAAGCAAAGGGGCGACGGTCAAGAAACCGGACCTGGCCCAGGCAACGACGCAGCTTCTTGGTATCACGAAGGCCGCCGTTCAGGCATCCAGCTTTATTTCGGCGGCAAGTTTCCAGGAAACGACGAAAGTGTTGACCGAAGCGGCACTGGCAAGTAAAACGGACCACCTGATCGGTCTCAAGGAAAACGTGATTCTCGGACATTTGATCCCGGCGGGGACCGGATTCCGAACATACCAGGCGGCCCAGTGGCGGGATCATCTTGACGCCATGATTGCCCAGTCGAAACAGCCAACGCCGAGCATTCCGCGAAACTGGACGTTGCTTAACACCACGCCGGATTCCGACGCGACGCCATCCATCTATACGCAGCAGGGATCGAATCCGTTCTACAACGAAGCGGCCACCGATTTCCTCGACAATGAAATGGACGACGACTTCGATTGATTTTCGAGGGAAAAACGGCCGGAGTTTCCCGAGAGGGCGAACGTAATATTTCACACATTGCCATCCTCCAAATAGCCTCTAAACTCTCATGTCGAAAAAATTCGGAATTATCGGTTGTGGAATGATTGCCAACTTTCATGCGAAGGCGATTGCCGACGTCGGCGGAAAGCTCGTCGCTTGTTTCGACCACGTTCCCCAAGCGGCGGACCGGCTTGCCGAAACGATAGGTTGCCGTGCGTATTACGACCTGAAACCGTTCCTTGCCGATAAGGACGTTGAAGTCGTAACGATCTGCACGCCGAGCGGTGCTCATTTGGAACCGGCGGTCTTGGCGGCGGAGTCGGGCAAACATGTAATCGTCGAAAAACCACTCGAAATCACGCTGGAACGTTGCGACAAAATTATCGTGGCTTGCGAAAAAGCGGGCGTCGTTCTCGGCACGATTTTTCCGTCCCGATTTCATCAAAGCGCACAACAACTTAAAGCGGCGGTCGAAGCTGGTCGGTTCGGAACCTTGACGCTGGGTGACGCCATCGTGAAATGGTATCGCACTCAGGAATACTACGACAGCGGCGTCTGGCGGGGAACGTGGGCACTTGACGGCGGCGGAGCACTCATGAATCAGGCGATTCACAGCGTTGATCTTTTGGCTTGGCTCATGGGACCGGTTGCGGAAGTAACCGCACAGTCGGCACTCCTTGCCCACCAGCGGATCGAAGTGGAAGATAACATCGTCGCAACGGTCCGTTTTCAAAACGGAGCACTTGGCGTCATTGAGGCGAGCACCGCCGCGTATCCCGGCTCTTTGAAGCGGATCGAAATTCACGGCTCGACCGGTTCTGCGGTAATTGAAGAGGAAGATATTGTCAAGTGGGATTTTCAAACGTCCCGACCGGAAGACGCGGAGATTCGGGAAAAGATGGCGACGAAAATTTCCGGCGGTGGTGGTGCGGCAGACCCGGCGGCCATCGGGCATCACGGTCATACCATGCTTTTCGCCGACGTTGTCAAAGCGATTGAAACCGGCGTCAAACCGCTCATCGACGGTTACGAGGGCCGACGCAGCGTCGAAATTATCCGGGGAGTTTACGACGCCGCCAAGTCGGGAAAAACTGTCCGATTGGGAGTTGGGTAAAACAACTGTGCTTGCCCAAACGCTGTCCGGGCAGTAAAAAATGACGCCACTTCGCCAGAAATTTTGACAAAAACTCGTGAAAATTCAAGAAATGCATCTTGTTTTTCGCAATGGCAGGGCTGACTTTGTAGTATCACTACCGGTGCAATATTTGAAGATTGTCTCGTAACACCCGGTGCCTAACGATTTAACGTTCCCGACTCTCATTTCTCTACTTTGCCATCGCTTCTTTTTTCAAGGCTTTCGGCATTTTTTCAATGGCATAACGCAACGCCGTTCGGGGCATGGTCGCTTTGTGTGCCATGACAAACCGGAACACGGCGTCCTGATCGGCCTCGCTTGCGACCTTGAGCATCCAGCCGTACCCTTTTTGAACGAAGTCTTCGGTGTCATGCAGCAAAATGGTTGCAATCTCGAAGATTTCCTTGTGAAACAATTTTTTCCTGGCCGGGACAATCAGGGAAACGGCAGCGGCCCGTCGTACCCACAAATTCGGCGACTTGGCCCACTTTTTCAACCTGGCGACGTACTTGGGATACATCTCCAAAAACGTACCGACCGTATGGTTGCAGAACACGTCGCAAGAGGCCCAGTTGAGGACGTAGCGTTCAATCCACGACTCGAACACGGCAAAATCGTTCGGCTTGAAATCGTGACGAAAACGGTACGCCCAATCACAGGCAATCCCGGTTTCCTCGAGGTAATTCGATTGCCAGAGTTGCTCGCACAAGGAAAACATCTCCTCCTTGGACATGTTCTTCACGGCGGCAAAATGGTCCCGCGACACCTTTTTGGCGGCGGCGGACTTCAGGCCGTAGAAACGGATTTTTTGATGCTCCGTCTCTTTGAAAAAACGCATGGCACTTTCACGGGTTTTCTCGTCGGCGAGTTCCGTGAGATCACGACGAATGTTTTTGAGAATTTGATTCATTTGATTCATGGGTTCAAAGGGTTTAGCGACGTTTTTTGCTCAATGAGCGCAACAAACGCGTCGTCGAGCGTCGGATCGGGAAACCGGTTGGATTTGACGGAATTTTTCAGGTCGTCCGGCGTTCCTTCCGCAATGGTTTCGCCTTGAAATATCAGATTAATTCTGTCACAGTATTCCGCTTCGTCCATAAAATGCGTCGTCACCAGAATCGTGACGCCTTTTTCCACAAGAGCGTTAATGTGCGACCAAAATTCACGCCGGGTCAGCGGATCAACGCCGGACGTCGGCTCGTCGAGGAACAAAACGTCCGGCTCGTGCATCAGTGTGGCGGCGAGCGACAGGCGTTGCTTGAACCCCAGCGGCAAGAGCGAAGCGTTCGTCCGAGCATACCGGCCCAGTTCGAACATGTCAAGCATTTCGCCGACGATCCGCCGCCGCGCAAGACCCCATAAACCGTACACGCCGGCGAAAAACATCAGGTTTTGCCGGACCGTCAAGTCGCCGTACATTGAGAATTTTTGTGCCATATATCCAAGCCGCGACCTTGCTTTCGACGGGGATTTCAGCAGGTTGTACCCGGCGATGAATCCTTCCCCCTCCGTTGGACGAAGCAGGCCGCAGAGCATTTTGAATGTCGTACTTTTTCCGGCACCATTGGGACCGAGCAGCCCGTAAATCTCGCCGCGGTGAATCGAGAAATGATTGTCCCGTACCGCCGTGAATGAGCCGAAACGTTTCGTCAAGCCGCGAGCAACGACAACGGGTTCGTCGCTTGAGGACGTTTTCATTTTCCGTTTGGTCAGGACCGATTCCCCTTTCGGAATCCCGCCCAGGATGTCGATGAAAGCGTCCTCAAAACGCGGCGTCACGGGAACGGCGTCTGAATCGTCCGACAAAGGTGCGGCGGCTTTCATAACCAGGCGTATCGCGCTCCCCTGAATGACACCATCGACAATATCCGGTGATTGAATTCGCCGGGCAAGTTCGCGGCGTCTTTGCGCGGCGGAAATTCCGCGAAGTTGCACGACCCGCCCTTGCATCCTTCGGGTCAGTTCGCCCGGTTTGCCGTGAAACAATAGTTTCCCTTCGTTCATTAGCAGAACGTCGTCGCACGCTTCCGCTTCATCGAGGTACGCCGTGTTCCAAACGACGACGACATCGTCTGACACCAGCGCACGGACCATCCGCCAAAGTTCACAACGACTGATCGGATCGACGCCGACGCCCGGTTCGTCGAGCAGAAGTAGTTTCGGCATTTTTATCAGGGAACAAGCGAGTCCGAGTTTTTGTTTCATGCCGCCGGACAGTTTTCGGGCAAGCCGTTTTGTAAATGGTGCCAAACCGGTGAAGCAAAGCAATTCTTCGAACCGGTCTTTGCGTTCGCTTTTGCCGAGACCGCGCATTTCGGCGTAAAGGTTCAGGTTTTCCAGTACGGACAGCTCTTCGTACAACCCGAAGCGTTGCGGCATGTAGCCGAGCATTTCCCGGATTTTCGCCGAATTCTGTACGGAATCGAATCCGAAAACGTCGACGCTGCCGCTCGTCGGTTTCAACAGCCCGGCGACAAGACGCACGAGCGTTGTTTTTCCCGCTCCGTCCGGTCCGACGATCCCCGTGATTCGTCCGGGACGAATCTCCGCAGCCAACGCCTCAATCGCCGGTCGGGCATTTTCGGAAAACGTTTTCGTAAGGCGGTTGATACGGATCATGGTGTTAAATCGTTTGGAGCGGTTCAATTTTCACCGCGATCATGCTTGTTGAAACTCCTGTTTCGGTATATAATGGGACTTCGGCATCGTTAATGAGGGCGAACATCAAGGAGGAAGTGATTCCAGTTGATCCGAGGAAGACCAGCCAAGGGCATTTTAACAAGAACGCCGTGTTTTACAATATCCGAAACGACGCGACCCCGGATTGACGAGGGTACCACTTCAGTTGGGAATCGCGGCGTACCGGCTGAAAGGGCGAAACATTTATCGACGGTGCATGGCATTACTAAAAAACCAACAATCACCCATGCTCAACATTCTCCGAATCGACAGTCGGAAAGACGACATTGCCGGGCAAATAGACCTTCTCCGACACCGGCTTGGTTTGCGCGGGAACGTGGTGTCAGAGGCCGGACGAAAGCGGACCATTGAAATTTTCGGCAAACCGCTTACCCCGGCCGAGGCCGCTTTGCAAATCTGCTCCGACATCGAGACAAAAGGGCTTTCCGCTTTGCTCGATTATTGTGCGAGAATCGATCAGGCGAACATCACGGCGGAAACCCTTCGTGTCTCCGAAGCGGAGCTCCAGGCCGCTCATGCGAAAGCGGATGTTGCTTTTCTGGAAACGCTTCGCCGGATTCGCAGCAATATCCGCACATTCCAGGAAGCGATTCTGCATAAAGACGTCCGAATCGAGCGGCCCGGCGGATACCTGGCCCAACGCTACCGCCCGATGCGGCGGATCGGAATCTGCGTTCCCGGCGGTGCGGCGGCGTATCCTTCGACGGTGCTGATGACCGCCGTCCCCGCTCAGGTCGCCGGGGTCAGGGAGATCGCCGTAATGGTACCCCCGACGAAATTCGGTGCGTACAACGTCGATCTCCTCGCCACCTGCTGTGAGCTTGGTATCACGGAGGTGTACCGTATGGGAGGAGCCCAGGGCGTTGCGGCGTTAGCATATGGTGTCGAAGGGATTCCCCGGGTCGATAAAATCGTCGGGCCAGGCAACCAGTTTGTCGCGTTGGCCAAGAAAAAAGTGTACGGCGACGTCGATATTGACTCCATTGCCGGGCCGAGCGAGGTGGTGGTGATCGTCGATTCGTCCACCCGGGCCGACTTCACCGCTTACGACATGCTGGCCCAGGCGGAACACGCTCCGGGGGCGAGTATTCTGATCGGCTCTGACGCCGACGCTTTGGACAGGGCACTTGCGGCCATTGAAGAGAAACTCTCGACCATCGAACGGGGCGAGTTGGCCCGGCAGAGTTTGGAAGAGTTCGGAGCGGTGATTCTTACCAAAGACGCCGAAGAAACTTGTTACTGGACGAACCTGATTGCGCCGGAACACTTGCACATCGCCACGGAAAACGCGGAAGAACTGGCCGGGAAAATTTCATGTGCCGGAGCGATTTTTCTTGGGAACCACACCCCGGTCGCACTCGGCGATTACGCCGCCGGGCCGTCGCATGTGTTGCCGACCAGCGGAACCGCCCGATTCGCAAGCGGTCTGACCTGTAACGATTTTCTCCGGGCAAACAGTATGCTGCACTTCGACCCGGACGGCCTTGCGAACCTCGCGTCGGACGTGGAGCGACTCGCCACCAAAGAAGGCTTGACCGCCCATAGGGAAAGCGTACTTGTACGAATTACGAATTACTTGCGAAATATCAATCATCAATCCTCATCGTGTAAACGGATTGGTCATGAAACTAGAAAAAGTGTTGAAATTTAATGGCATAGGGCATAGAATTTTGATTTGTTCGACTCTCTTCCATCGACGAGGAAAAGGTGAAAAATACTACTGCTTTTCCTATGCCCTATGCCCTCGACTGTTTTGAGTACCCGTTCGTTTACGGTTTGAGTTATTGCCTCCTCACCAAAATCTGTGGGTGGTTTTTTAGTAAAATAAAGCTAACTGCTTTTGTATCAAATACTTACAACTGTTTTTGTGGCCGAGAAAGTGAGGTTCAAATTTGACAGATATTTCCAGATGTACTATTTCGATAC
>CAZNVM010000371.1:0-10577 GCA_964576215.1 uncultured Planctomycetaceae bacterium | reverse complement strand
ATCGTATTACGCCAACATCGTGACCCCTTACGGCAAGCAGGTGCTCAAAACCCTCGAAGCGGCGGCGACGCTCCCGATTGAAATGATCGCCCCGTCGCATGGATTGATCTGGCGCAAGCATATTGGCAACATTCTGGCCGCTTATGGCGACTGGGCCACCGGGCGTTTTCAGAAAAAGTTGCTGATCCTTTATGACACCATGTGGGAAAGCACCGGGATCATGGCGGAGGAAATTCTGAGGGCGGTACAAAGTGCCCAACCAGAAATTGACGTTCACCTGATGCACGTTCGCAAAACGTCGCTGACCCGGATCGCGGCGGAAATGCTTGATACCCCGGCGGTGGCGATTGGCACTTCGACGCTTAACCAGCAGATGATGCCGCAGATGGCCGCCGTGATGACGTACCTTAAAGGGTTGAAATTCCGGGAAAAATCGGCGTTCGCCTTCGGTTCCAGCGGCTGGGGCCCCGGCGGACCGGAGCAGGTGCATCAGTGCCTCGAACAACTCAACTGGAACATAATCGCCCCCCCGATCCGGGCAAAAAACCGGCCAACCGAAGAAATCCTCCAAAGTTGCCGCAAGGCCGCAAGCGAACTCGCCGCGATCGCCGTACAAAATGTGAGAAATCAGACATGAAAAACACTAAAGAATCACCACGCGGCACCGTTCTGGTTTTGATACTGATTGTTTCGGTACTTTTGACGCTGGCGGTTTTTACGTTTTCGCAATTGATGCTCTCGGAACGCAAAGGAGCGGTGTACGGCCTGCGTCAAAAGCAAACCCGAATGCTGGCGGAGTCCGGGGTCGAATGGTTACGGCTGTTCCTTTCACAGGATCAGTTGATGATTGAAGAGCGGGGCGATCTTTACGATAACCCGGACTTTTGTGGCGTTTTGGTGACCGATGGCACTTTTGGAGAGAGCAATCTCCGTTCACGACTTGACCCGCGAGATGTAGGACGCTTTACGATTCTTGCCCCGCGACTGTCTGACGATGGAAGCCTGATCGGGGAAGGGGTGCGGCACGGCTTGGAGGACGAATCCTCGAAAATCAACCTCCACTGGGTCATGCAAATCGACAAGGAGTATCCCGGCATGGGGCGGATTATCCTGACCCGGTTGCCGGGAATTGATGATATGCTGGCCGATACGATCCTCGACTGGATGGACGAGGACGACGACCCACGCGAATTCGGGGCGGAAAGGGATTACTACGAACTGCTTGATCCCCCCTATACGCCGAGGAACGCCGTGCCGGAATCAATTGATGAGCTGTTGCTTGTCGATGGGGTTACGCCACAACTCCTTTACGGGATTGATTGGAATCGTAACGGAATGTTGGACCTGGGGGAACCTGACCCGTACACCCTGGAAGAGGCGTTTGGGGTGGTTGATGAGTCGCTTAACCTGGGTTTGGCCGCTTATTTGACGGTGGATTCCCGGGAATCAATGTTGACGCCGGACGGGTTGTCGTTGAAAATCAACGTCAATTCCGAGGACTTGACAACGCTTCGCGAGCAGTTGCTTGAAGTGTTCGAGGACGAAACCTGGGTGGATTACATTATCGCTTACCGCCAAAACGGTCCTTCGGCCTCGTCGGGGGACGCGGCGACCTCGATTGAGATTCCTTCCGGCGGTGATTCGTCGGGGGTACAGCCACCCAGCTCAGAAACACCGCCGGATTCTTCTTCGGCAACACAACCCGAAAGTACCAATACTTCCCAGGGCGAAACGACCAAAATCAAAAGTCTGCTTGATCTCGTAGGCGGTTCGGCGGGTGGCCTGGACTCGCCGTTTTCGCCGGAAATCGCCGATATGCAGGGTTACTTGCCGATGTTGTACGATAATTTGACGCTTACGGAAGAGCCGATGGTCGGGCGGATCAATATCAACCAAACCCCTCGAGCGGTGCTACAGATGCTTTCGACCCGGTTCGACGATTCCGAAGCGGCCCTGGAAAGCCTCTACGCCGCAATGGGAATTGATCCGGCAATGCTCGAAGCGGCAACTTCGGCGGCGTCCGGCGGCGGGTCTGCGGATGAAAATTCGGATTCGTCGTCGTCCGATTCGGGATTGCCGCAAGCGGGAAGCATCCTGGAAATGCTCGGTATTCCGACGGAAGAAGTCGATCCACTCATCGAAGGAATCCTGGAGATGCGTATTCCCGATCCGGCCCAGGCGGCGGAGTATTCGCCGGACATGCTTTATCCTTATTGGCCGTACACGCAGGGAATTACGGACAATCTGGAAACGATCAAGAAGATTGAGCCGTATTTTTGTACACGCGGTTCCGTTTACAAAACGCAAATCGTCGGTCGGTTCGACGCAAAAAGCCCGGCGGTCCGGTTCGAGGTTTGGTACGACGCTTCAGTCCGTCCGGCAAAAATTATTCGTATCCGTGAGCTAACCGAACTCGGCCCCGGCTACCCGCCGGAAATGCTCGGAATCGACGAAACGGGAATCGGGAATAGGGAATAGGTGAGAAATAAGAAATGAGAAATGAGAAATCTGTTTCCTATTCCCTATTACCGATTTCCGATTTCCGATTCCCGATGCCCGATTTCAACAACGTACTTGAACCGGATTGTTTCCCCTTTTTTGAGGAGGTGTTCGCCGGTCTTTTCCGGTTTGCCCAGGAAATCGTGTTCGCCGAACGGGTTGGCGGCAAACAGACCGTAAGTGCGGACGTGCCAATAGGTTGGATACCGAAAACTCTCCGGCGTGTCGGAGAGTTTTATCGTAACGTTTTCCCCGTCGACCGGACCGGAATACTCCACCCACTCGGAGCGTTTTCCCCAAGCGGCCTCGTCCCGGTCCCCCTGGGCGTTGACGATCTTGCCCCCTTGTTTGGCGTCAACGTCCATCGAGCTTGCGACCCGGATTCCGAAGGTGCCCTCTTTGGTGTCACCGAACCTGCACTCTTCGGTTACGCCGGTCAGTTCAATTTGAAACTCGACGATCCTCGCCCCGTCTTTTTCGGAAAACGTTAAAGTTCTTCGGTCGGTGCAAAGGATTTCGTCTTGCGGTGTGATCCAGGAGTTTTCGCTTTGAAGCGTCGCAGTGGTGCCGTCGCATTGAACGAGAGTAAACCGGTCGTGCCGTATGATTCCCTTGTTCGGTCCGACCGCCCAAAAATCGACGCCGTTGACGTTGCCGTGCGTGAACCAAAGCGAACGTTGGTGCGGGTGGTCTTTCTTTTCGTCCGGCCTGTCGGGAATCATCGGATAATCCCGGGTCATTCTCTGTCCGCCCGGCCCGATGAGCGGCCAAAGGATCGGCGTCCCGTTTTGGTCCGTGATGTACTCCGTAAAAAGTTGCCCGTCCACCAAGACTTTGTAACCTTTTTCCGATTTTTCCAAAGCGATTTCCGCAGCGGAAACGGGGATCAGGAAACAGAAGAATGGCAGCCAGAAATACGGTATTCTCATAATGATTTTTCGTTGGAAATTTTGAGTAACGATTAGTCTTATTCTACTCTCCCGACTTTCAAATGACAACCAACAGGTCCGTGTTTGCCCTCATTGGAAAAATTTTTGATTGAGTTAGAATGGGGGAAGTTGCGAAGTGCGTCGCACAGGGTGCGGCGGCTAAAAATTAAACTCCTCATTTTCCATTCCTCCTATGCACTGCATCGTCGTTACTCCGGACAAAACGGTTCTCGAACAAGAAGCGAACTTCGTTGCCTTCCCGCTTTATGACGGAGAATACGGCGTTCTGCAAGGCCATTCCCCGATGGTGGGACGGCTGGGGGCCGGTGAATTGCGTATCAAAACGCCAAGCGGAACCACCGAAAGCTATTTTGTGAACGGCGGCTTTGTCGAAGTGCTCGACGACGAAATCTCACTGTTGACAACTTTCGCCTGTCCGACGTCGGAAATTGATCCCGTTGAGGTGCAACGGGAAATTGACGCTATCCTTTCCAAGCCCGCCACGACTGCGGAACACGCCAAATTACGCGAAGAAACTCTGGCCGACTGTCGTGCCCAACTTCGGCTGGCAAAGAGAGCATAATCCCCCCATGAAACCGATTTATTTTCTGCTCTTCCTCCTTTTTGGAGCGACCTGTTACGCTGGTTCACCGCCGAATATTGTTCTCATCCTTGTCGATGACATGGGTTGGAGCGACCTTTCCTGCTTCGGAAACACGGCGATTCAAACGCCGCACATTGACCGGCTCGCCGCCGAGGGGACCGCGTTCACGAACTTTTACGTTTCCGCACCAATCTGTTCGCCTTCCCGGTGTGCGCTCACGACGGGCCAGTATCCCTACCGTTGGCGGATCACGTCGTTTCTCGAAACCCGGCAGGCCAACGAAAATCGGGGGATGGCCCAATGGCTTGACCCGGCGGCACCGACTTTGGCGAGATTCCTGCAAAGCGCCGGTTACGCCACAGGACATTTTGGAAAATGGCACCTCGGTGGTCAGCGCGACGTTGGTGAAGCACCGCTCATTACCGAATACGGGTTCGACGAATCGTTGACGAATTTTGAAGGGCTCGGCCCTCGCGTCTTGCCGCTCTTGAATACGTTTGACGGTTCGGAACCGAAAAAATACTCGCTCGGTTCCGACAATCTCGGTCGTGGTGAAATCACCTGGGTTGATCGCAACAAGGTAACAACCTGCTTCGTCGAAAAAACGCTGGAGTTTATCAAGAAGGCCGAGAAGGACGGCAAGCCGTTTTACGTCAATCTTTGGCCGGACGACGTTCATTCGCCGTTCTTTCCGGCGGCGGACCTGCGTGGAGACGAGAGCAAAAAGGCTCTTTATCACGGCGTTCTCGTCGAAATGGACCGGCAACTGGCACCGCTGTTCGATTACATCCGGGAAAGCGAAACGCTTCGGGAAAACACGCTGATCGTTTTTCTGAGCGATAACGGTCCTGAAGAGGGGGCCGGTTCTTCCGCTCCGCTTCGCGGCAACAAAGGACAGCTTTTCGACGGAGGAACCCGATCCTCGCTGATTGTTTGGGGGGATGGTTTGTTGACGAAGGGTGCCAAAGGCCGTCGCAACGAGACCGCCGTTTTCCAATCGATGGATTTGGTGCCGTCGCTACTCAAGATCGCCGGGGTCGAAGTTCCTGCCGAAACGGTCTTCGACGGCGAAGATTTTTCCGGGGTTTTACTGGGACATGTAACGACGCAAGAGCGTCAAGCCCCGATCTTTTGGCGGCGTCCGCCGGACCGACCGGGACCGGCGAACAACCGCTGGCCGGACCTTGCACTACGAGACGGGCCCTGGAAATTTCTCATGCAGTTCGACGGTTCACGTCCACAATTGTTCCATCTGGATACCGATGTTTCCGAAACGAAAAATGTTGCCGGAGAACGTCCCGATTTGACGACGAAATATCGTAACGCTTTGAACGTCTGGAATACTTTTCCGTAACAATTACGAGGACGATTGAACATTTTCAAGAACCCGCTTTCGGGCAGCTTCAACGTCGATCTGACGGATCGGGCCGAGTGATTGATATTGCCGGATCATCAGCTTTTCCTGCTGTGGTGTCGCTTTGCCGAACACACGGTCGATCAATGTCTGCGGTGCCCCCACCAGTGCAAGGAGTGCCGTTTGGGCGTCGACGGAATCAAAAATTTCACGCAATCCCCGGTCGGGCAGGTTCTGCAAATCTTCGAACGCAAGCGAACGTTTCTGTGGTGTTTCCACAGGTTTTTCGTCAAGGATGTCGGTAATATTGCGTCGCACAGCCGGGTCAATCGCCTGGAGAATCCGCTTTGCAGCAGCGTACCCGATGTTTTTTTTGGGTTTTCCGAAAATATTGTCCGCTCGTTCTTTCAGGGCCGCTTCGATTTCCGCAAGGACCTCTTCGTCGATTTCCTCAAGATCGAAAAGGATTGACACCACCTCCTTCTGCGCTTCCGGCGTTAATTGTTCCAAAATTTTCCCGGAAAGCGGTGTCGGCAATTGCGTCAGGAGCACCGCAACGATTCGCGGCGTCTCGAACAGGAGCAATTCGCGGATTTGGTCCGGGGCAAGTCCATTGAGAAAACCGAACGGACCGTCGGAGACCGGAGCAACCGGTTCTTGTGGCACCCTGTTTCGGTTCGTTTCCAACGTGAGCAGATCGATCCCCCGCGAAAAAGATTCCATCGTTTGCGGAATCGGTTTGTAGGTATCTGAGTGGTCAAACCTGGCCGGTGACGGTGCCGCCGGTTGTACAGGCGATTGTGTCGCCGACGGTTCCGTAGTGTTCATCGCGTCGAGAAACTCGGCGACCGTTTTGCGAAGTTTTTCCCTGGGCACGCCCTTGAGCCGCATCATTTCGACCCGGACTTTTGACGCCGTCTCCGGTTCGAGTTTCCGCAAAAGCGTTGCCGAAGTTTCTTCCGGCAAACCGCTTAAAAATAACGCCGTTTTGTGAATACCAGACATTTTTGAATTACGAATTACGAATTACAAATTACTTCCGGGGACACAGTCCCCGGTGCTCATTTCTCATTTCTCATTTCTCTTCGTGTATCGTTCCGACCCATTGTCTTACGACGGCGGCGGCGGCGTCAACGTCTTCCTTGACGACCTCGGCGGCGTCATCGACGACCGTGTTGATATGCTTTTTGAACCCTTGCAGCGACTTGGCGATTTCGAGCTGCTCCTCGACCTCCGGGTCGAGTGCTTCCCGTTCTTCCGGCGTCAACTTCGCAAGCCACTCGGCCTCTTCGAGCGAAAGGAGTCCGATCCGCTTCTGCCGTGCCGCGATTTTTTTTGCGATTCTTCCCACTTCGGTAATTTTCGTACGGTCCAAAGCCTTGAGGATCAATTCCGCTCTGCGCTGGACGGGATTGTCCGCCTCCTTTTTCCTCTCTTCCTCTTCCAGCAGTCGCTTATAGGCGATTTCGATGGACTTTCCGATGTCCAGGGGGGAAAGTTCCTTCGGATACTCCGATTCCTCGATGACGCCGCGGCTTTCCGTTTCGAAATACTTCAGGTGCTTTTTTCGATGAATCCGCTTCTGTTCTTCTTCCCGCTTGTTGTGTTCCTCGACCCGTTCTTTGGCAAATTCAACCGCCTCGGGCAGGTCAATCGGTTTCTGGTTGACGATTTTTTCCTGGACCGCTTTACGTCGGATAATTCTGCGATGCTTTTCGACTTGCTCCAGCGAATGGAGCAGCTTAAGCATCTCGTCCGGCAAAAGTCCCGCCTGCTGACCGATCTTCTCGGCCAACTCCACGGGGGACAACACCGGCTTGTCAGTTTCCTTCTTTTTTTTGCGACCAAACATTTTTGGAATTACGAATTACGAATTACTAAATTAATTACGAATTACGAATTACGAATTACGTTTGGTATTGTACATAATTCGTAATTTGGAATTCGTAATTCGTAATTTATTCCTGGAATGCAACATTCCCGATCCATTGCCGTAGCACACTTGCGGCGGCGTCGGGGTTTTCTGTAACAAGCTCGGCGACTTCGCTCTGGAGGGAAATGATCGATTTGCTGAACGGTTCCAGCGAACGCTTGATCCCTTCCTCCGCTTCCATCGCCGCGATTTCCTCGTCGGTGAGCGGAACCTCTTCCAACGGAGGTGGCACGGCCTCGTAAATCACAATCGGCTCCGGTTGTTGTACACGGGTCATGCTCCATAGCACCACCATGCCGATGAGCACCAATCCCAACAGCGCGAGCGTTTCCCAGTTTTCAGCGAACCAGAGCATCAGTATTTGCGAAAACGCCGGTTTCGCCTCCACGACCGTCCTGGTATCATCGTAAGAAGTTACGTGAACCATCTGCGTGGTGTCAACGGCGTCAAAAGGCCGCAAGGGTTCCATCAGTTTTGCCGCCGAATCGCTGATATTCTTAAAAATTTCCGTTTGAAGTGCCGCGAGGTCCGTTTCCGTCGGTTCCGGCACCGGTTCGCCCGGCTTGGTGTTACGCTCTCTCCAGATTTTTTTGACATAACTGGTCGGAACGCGAAGTGACGCCGTGATGGATTTCGGCGTCAGCCCGGCCAGACGGCTTTGGCCTTCCTCCCCCTGTAACGCGCTGTTTCGCTCCACTTCTTCCGTCGTTTCCTTGAGCGAATCGCCTTGAATGACTTGCATTGCCGCGTTCGGCACGGGCACCCCTTGTTGCGGCACGAAACCGGGCCGCCCGGCAATGTCACGCCCCTTTTTGTCGAGGTCCGTATTCCGCTCCCGTGATGCCACCGTCGTCGGTTTTCCATGGGTTACGTCGTGAACGGTACGTGAAAGCGTCGGGTTGAGTTCCACATGCGTCATGACGCGCAGCCCACGGATGTCGGCGAAATGTTCCAGCAGTTTCTTTTCCCACAAATTCTGGTAGTATTCCTGCTGATCTTCGTAAGTCTTGTTGCTGCCGCGAATTTTTTCATCGCTGCCGTAATAGGACAAGCCGTTGTCGGCGTCGGTAATCGTGATTTCCTTCAAATCGGTGATACCAAACGCCGCTTTGACCTGGGCCGTGATGGCACTGCGACGCTCTTCGGTCAGCACCTCCTCGTTGTGCGTCCAGATGGTTACGGCAACGGAATTGACGATTCTTCTGTCGTAAAGATTCAGGTCTCTTTCCGGTCGTGGGTTCGGCATGACGGCGGCGTCACGAATCCAACTGTACCCCCTCAAGATGGAGGCGATTTCCAGTGCCTTGGCGTTTCTCATTTTCTCATCGATCATTTTTCCGGTGAAATACGCACCGAGATCGTTGACGGCTTTGGAAAGATACCCGTTATATTCGACGATCACATTCGCTTCGGCTATTGCTGCGAGGTATTTTGTCTGTTCCTTTTTCGGGACGAAAAGTTGTCCGGCCTTCCAGTCGTAATCGGACAGTCCCGCTTTGGCCAGCGCATCGACGATCACCCGCTGTTTGGACTGATCGAACTGCCGTCCGCCGTAAGCGACGACGTATTTCCCGGTCGATTGCGGCAGATTAATGACCAGAAAGGCGATGCTTACCAAAAGGCCCGCCAGGAGCAACGAGATCGTAATCCGATTCGTCGGCGTCATGCCGAGAAACATGTCCCTGAGCTGAGCGTAGAATTTTTTGAGTTGATCCACGGTACTAAATGAGAAATGAGAAATGTGAAATGAGAAAATACCGCATTATTGTTCCGCTTGTTCTGCTGTTTTTGTTTTCATTTTTTGTGCGAGCTTGAGTTTTAATGTTTTGATTGATGAGACAAGGAGTTTTTTCAGCTCCTGGCAATCGTTATCAATGCTTGTGTGTTGATTTTCACCGATATAGTCTGTGTCTTTCAGGAGTGACAGCCAGTATTCCACTTCGTTTGCTTCTTTCAGAGCAATGCTTAATTTGTGGATATAATCCGCATCGCTTTCCGCATGTTCTGCTTCCCGAATCATTGCACCGATTGATGTGCCGGCTCGGAGAACCTGTTTACTTAAAATGTATTCCTTCTTCTCGTGCAACCATTTGGTGAGATTGACAATCCGAATGGCAAACGCATAACTTTTCCGTGCAAAATCTGAATTTCTCATTTCTCATTTCTCATTTCTCATTTCTCATTTCTCATTTCTCATTTAAACCCGGATGTTTTGTATCTCCTGAAACGCTCCGACGAGTTTGTTTCGAATTTGCATCATGAGTTTAAAGGCGATGTCCGCTTTTTGGACGGCGGTGAGAACTTCGGCACTTCCGATCTCGCCGCCGGTCATCAGGATTTCCACCGCCTTGTCCGCGTTTTGTTGTAACATGTTGACTTCGCCAATCCCGCCGAGCACCAGGTCACGGAACGAGACCCGATTCTGCTCCGCTGGCGTCATCGGCGCATCTTTATCCAGCGAGACCGTGTCGCCAAACCGTCTCGGCAATCCCGTCAGTGAAGTTAATCCGCCGTAAAGACCGTCCATTTTTTTAAAGTTGGCAGACGGCAGTCGGCAGACGACAGAATTCTGCCGTCTGTTGTCTGCTTTCTGCTGTCTATGTTATTATTCTAAGCGTTTGATTCAACATGGATTTGGTGATTTCCATTGCTCCGAGGTTGGCCTCGTAGGATCGGGACGATTCGATGGCATCGGTAAACTCGGTCATCATGTTGATGTTCGGCAGGTAAATGTAGCCGTTTTCGTCCGCGTCGGGATGGTTCGGACTGAAAACCCGTTGTGGGGCGATGTCGTCCCGAACGATTTCCTTGACCATAACCCCGGCGGCACCGTTCGGCCCGACCCCATCGACCGCCTGGAAAAGCGTGAACCGCGGCTCGTAAGGTTTCAGTTCGCCGTCCTCGTTCCGCGTTGACGTGATGTTCGCCAGGTTACTGGCAATCGCCATCATGCGAATCCGCTGCGCCATAAGGCCGCTGGTGCTGACGTCCATTGTCTTGAGCATGAGAAATCTCCTTCTCTTCCGTGAAAAATGAGAAAACGGCGCGAATCGTAAGAAAAATTCAAGAATGCGTCAAGAGGGAAAAACAGGATTTGCTTTGCCAGAACAAGAGAACTGCAAAGTCCCTGGGAACGCAGGCTTCCAGCCTGCGCGAAGGTTGCGGAATGGAGTCTCCGCCCTGCGCAGGTAGGATGCCTACGAACTCACTGGCAGGCTGGAAGCCTGCGTTCCCAGGAAAAAAGCGACTTTGCAATCC
>CAZNVM010000370.1:0-13830 GCA_964576215.1 uncultured Planctomycetaceae bacterium | reverse complement strand
ACATGTTCGCCTCCGTGCGTAAAGGAATGAAAAAGGATTGGTTCTATCTCACTATTACGCAGAAAGACTCGCCCTGTTGCGATCTTTTTTCACTTTTTGAAAGAAAAGTTCGCAAAAAACAAACTTGTCGACGGACTGGGGCATGTTGGAAAATTTTCGTTCCGCGTCTTTCTTTTTTTTACGGAATCGGTTAGGATAAGGGGCTTGTTTTCCACATGATTCGTAAAACATTCACCCGTTCTATTGAAAGGAATAGCCGTGCCGAATTCTTCGTCCAAATTGGAAGCCCTGTTTTCACCCAAATCCATTGCCGTCATCGGAGCATCCACCCGACAAGGGACGGTTGGTTACGACCTGCTCAACAATCTTATCCGGGACAAGTTCAACGGGAAAATCTATCCCGTCAATCCGAAAGCGACGGAGCTTCTCGGTCTTCCCGCTTACCCGACTTTGACCGACATTCCCGACGAAGTCGATCTCGCCGTGCTGATTGTGCCTGCCAGAGCGGTTCCCGGTATCGTCGAGGAAAGCAAAACAAAGGGTGTCAAGGGAATGATTATCATTTCCGCCGGATTTAAGGAAACCGGACACGAAGGAGCCGAGGCGGAAAAACAACTCACCGCTCTGGTTCGCGCCGCCGGAATCCCGCTCATTGGTCCCAACTGCCTCGGTGTCATCAGTGCCCACCCGAACGTTCGAATGAACGCCTCGTTCGCCTCGAAAATTTGCGCCTACGGAAATCTCGCCTTCATTTCACAGTCCGGGGCACTTTGCACCTCCGTATTAGACTACGCCGAAGCGAGGCAAATGGGGTTCAGCAAGTTCGTCAGTTTCGGCAACAAGGCGGACGTCAAGGAAATCGACCTGCTCGAGTACCTCGCCAACGACCCGGAAACGAAAGTGATCGCAATGTATCTCGAAGATATCAGCGACGCCAACCGGTTCATCGAAGTTGCTTCCGACACGTTCTGGAACAAAGGCAAACCGATCATCTGCCTCAAGTCGGGCCGCAGTGCCGAAGGGGCCAAAGCCGTCTCTTCGCATACCGGTTCGCTTGCCGGTTCCGATAAAGTTTACGATGCGATTTTCACGCAATGCGGTGTACAGCGTGTGAATTCGATTGTCGAACTCTTTGACAACGCCGCTCTTTACACGACGCAACCGCTTCCCAAGGGGACCCGTCTCGCAATCATCACCAACGCCGGCGGTCCCGGGATCATGGCGACGGACGCCGCAATTGCCGGAGGATTGAAACTAGCGAAACTGGAAGATTCGACCAAAGAGAAGCTGAAACCGCCGGTTTTGCCGGAAGCCGCCGCGCTGAACAACCCGGTCGACGTGATCGGCGACGCTCACCACGAACGCTACGAAGCCGCCGTGGACGCCGTCATGGGCGACCCGAATGTCGATATGGGAGTCGTTGTGCTGACGCCGCAATCGATGACCGACTCCGGCAAAATCGGGGAAGTCATCCCGCCGATTGTCAGGAAACACGGCAAACCGGTCGTCGGGGCGTTCATGGGCGTCGCCGATGTGGCCGAAGGGGTTACGAATTTGGTCAAGGCGGGCGTTCCGAACTATGCGTTCCCGGAAAACGCCGTCCAGGCTCTCGCAGCGGCGACTCGATTGGTCGGAATGCGGGAACTCGGACACAGGCAATACGTCCGGTTTGACGATTGCGACGTCCCCAAAGCCAAAAAGGTAATCGCCGATTTCCTCGCGGATTGCTCCGAAAAGTACCTGACACAAGCCGACTGCCGGGCCTTGTTCGAATGTTACAAACTCCCGTTGCTCAAAAGTGGTGTCGCAAAATCGAAAGAGGAAGCCGCAACAATCGTCGAGGAAATCGGCAAAAAGGTTGTAATGAAGGTGATGTCGGCAGACGTGGTTCACAAGTTTGACGCTGGCGGAGTGCTGTTGAATGTCGAAGGCCCTGAAGGGGCTACTGCAGGATACGTGAAAATTTACGAGAACATCGCCAAAAACGTTCCGGGAGCGAAAATCGACGCCGTTCTCATTGAGGAAATGGCCGACAAAGGGGTGGAAACGATTATCGGTTGCAACCGCGACGGACTCGGCCCGCTCATCATGTTCGGACTCGGCGGCACACTGGTCGAACTGCTCAAGGACGTTTCGTTCCGGCTTGCCCCGATGTGGGAGGTTTCGGCGGAGCGAATGATTCGGGACATCAAAGCGTTCCAGGTACTTGACGGATACCGGGGCATGCCGAAATGCGATCTGGACGCCATTGCCAATGTTTTGCTTCGCATGTCGGCGATGGTCGTCAACCATCCGGAAATCGCGGAATGTGACATTAACCCGCTCATCGTCCACCCGGTTGGCAAAGGTTGCTCCGTCGCCGACAGCCGCGTGATGTTACGCCGGTAATCCAACTCCGATTTCTGTCCTCTCTCATGCACAATCGACGTGATTTTCTGAAACGAACGGGACTTCTGGGAACCGCCGCGGTGCTTTCGCAGGCGGTCCTTTCGAAGGACGCCGACGGATTCGCCGCCGAAGAAATCTCCGGAGAACCGCCGAAAGCCTATACGCTTTCATTTGAAAACGTTCTTCGGGGTAACGTTCCACCCAAGCGGGAAATCACGATTCCCGACGTCGGCGAATACCGGGTTCTCAAGGGGGATTTCCATATTCACACGCTTTTTTCCGACGGAACGCTTTGGCCGCAGGAACGGGTCAACGAAGCGGTCGGCAACGGTTTGGACGTGATTGCGATCACCGACCACATCGAATACCGGCCCCATCTCGGCGGAAGTGGTGTCAAGCTCCGCGATCAAAACGAGGATTACGATATTGCGTACAATCTGGCCAAACCGGTTGCGGATCGGGAAAACCTGCTTCTCGTGCGTGGAACGGAAATCACGAAAATGACGATGCCGCCGGGACATTTCAACGTGCTGTTTCACCGGGAAACCGGCCCGATCGCCGCCGAAGTGAACGATTACCGCATGATGCTTGAAGCCGCCGTCAAACAGGGTGCGTTTCTTCTCTGGAACCATCCCGGCTGGCAAGCACCGACAAACGGCGGAATCGAAAACGGTGCCCCGATTCTCTTTACGGAAGTTCACGAAAAGCTGTACCAGGACGGTCTGATATACGGCGTCGAATGTTGCAACCATTACGAGTATTACCCGAATGTTTGCGATTGGTGCGAGGAAAAAGAGCTTGCGATTTTTGCGAACAGCGACATTCACCGCAGCGAGTTTGACACTTATGGCGTCAGGAACACAAAACGTCCAATCACGTTGATTCTTGCGAAAGAGCGAACGCTCGATTCCGTCAAGGAGGCGTTTTTCGCCGGTCGAACGATTGCGTGGTTTATGGACCGGATTGTCGGACGCGAAAAGTTCGTTCGTCCGCTCTTCGAGGCGTCGGTTTCGATGGAACGAAAAGGGGAGCGTCTGGTATGTACGAACAAAAGCGATCTGCCGGTTCATCTGGAATGGAACAAAACCGTCGTCGTTGTCCCTCAAAAAGGGACGGCGGAACTTCAAGCGGATGAACATCCGATCTTCGTCGCCAATTGGTTCATCGGAACGGATAAACCGCTACGGATTATTCCGATGTTTGATCCTCCGGTCTTGCGAAGATAATCCGGCCCGGTAGAATGGGTGTCTCCCTGTTACCTTACCTCATTTTTCCTTTCGTTCATGTTGTTTTCCACCATCGAAGAAGCCGTTTTGGCGATCAAGTCGGGCCAAATGATTATCGTCATGGACGACGAAGACCGTGAAAACGAAGGGGATTTCATTTGCGCCGCCGAAAAGACGACGGATCAGCTCGTCAATTTCATGCTTCAGCACGGTCGTGGACAGGTTTGTATGCCGATCCTGCCGGATTTGTGCCAAAAATTGAACCTGGCCCCCATGGTCAAGGACAACACGGCTCCGCTCCAAACGGCGTTCACGGTTCCGATTGACCATGTCTCCGCCAAGACCGGAATCACGGCCCAGGAGCGGGCAACGACGATTCTTGCGGCGGTGAGTCCGACGGCGAAAGCGAGCGATTTCGTCAGACCGGGACACTTGTTCCCGTTGGAAGCGAAAGAAGGAGGCGTTTTGCGACGTGCTGGACATACGGAAGCCGCGATTGATTTGGCAAGGCTTGCCGAGTTGCAGCCGGCGGGCGTCCTTTGCGAAATCCTCGACGAGACCGGCAATCGTGCGAATCGGGAAAAATTGTTCGAGCTGGCCAAGCAGTTCGACTTGAAGATCATTACAATTGAAGAACTGATTAAATATCGTCGGCGGCGTGAAAAAATCGTCGATAAAATTGCCGACGCTCAGCTGCCGACCAAGTACGGAAACGCCAGAATTTTCGTATTTAAGGTCAAATATGAAGAGGACGAACCGATTGCCATCGTTTTCGGCGATCCCGCTTCGGTCGAAACTCCGCTCGTGCGGCTTCATTCGTCCTGTTTTACCGGCGACTTGCTCGCATCGCTCCGTTGCGATTGCGGCGATCAGTTGCATCTCGCCTTGGATATGATTTCCGCCGAGGGGACCGGCGTGCTCGTCTACTTGCCGCAAGAAGGCCGGGGAATCGGCCTGGCGGAAAAGATTAAAGCGTATCACCTCCAAGATCAGGGACTGGACACCGTGGAAGCGAACCTTGCGTTGGGACACAAGTCCGATTTGAGGGATTACGGGGTTGGCATCCAGATTCTCAAGAGTTTTGGAATCTCGAAAATCCGGCTTTTGACGAACAATCCCAAGAAGACCGACGCCTTCATTTACGGCGGTTTCGACTTGGAGGTTGTCGATCAGGTTCCCATCGTTTGCCCGCCGAACCGGCATAGCGAAAAATACCTCGCCACCAAACGGGATAAGATGGGACACCGGATTTAGAAGGAGACAACTATACTATTCAACGCCAATCAGAGCCGCGCACGCCCTAAGCGGTGCCCCCGGTGGTAACGTGAAAACCGCTTATTCCGTGCGCGGCTCTGATTGGGTGTGCACTTTGAGTACAATGGATGCATTTTTTCAATATTTATTAAAGCGTTACCTGGCCTGGTATCACTCGCTCCGGCCGGCTTATGCCCTTCTGGTCGGGTATACCTTTTACGTTTTCGTAACGTTTTTACTGCTCTGCCTGCCGATTTGCTGGAACGTTTCCTATGTTCCACCACTTGATTCGCTGTTTACCGCCATTGCCGTCATCAGTACCGCCGGTTTGCAAACCGTCAACTTTGCCGAAACGTATAATTCTCTGGGGCAATTCATTATCCTTTTGGGCATTCAAATCGGCGGATTGGGATACATGACGCTCGGTTCACTCGTTATCCTGGCCTCCAAAGGACACCTGTCGAGAAAACGTCTCGAAATCGGTAAAGCGGTGCTTGCCATGCCGAGAGCCTTCGAACCGATCCGATTCTTTCGGCATATCGTCGTTTTTACCCTGTCCATTGAATTGATTGGGGCACTCCTTCTTTGGGTCAGTTTTCTGGCGGCAGGTACGCCTCATCCGCTTTGGGCGGCCATTTTTCACTCCGTTGCCTCATTTTGCACCGCCGGACTGAGTAACTTTCCCAAGGGGCTTGAACCGTTTGCCGATAATGCCTCGATCACTTTAACGGTCACTCTGTTGAGTTTGCTCGGCGGAATCGGCTTCATCGTCATGGACGATCTGTACCGTTCCGTCAAAAGCAAAAGTTTACGGACGACCCTGACCACCAGAATTATTCTTGTTGCGACTTTTGGTGCCGTCATCGCCGGGACGGTGTTTCTCTTTTTCGATCCGAATATTGCGGAGTATCCTCTGAAAAAGCGGGCATTGGCGGCGTTGTTTCAAACGGTTTCCGCCTCGACGACAGCGGGTTTCAACACGATACCGATTAGTGATTTCACGGCGGAAACGCTGGTCGTCATCATTATTTTAATGACGTTGGGAGCGTCGCCGAGCGGTACAGGCGGCGGTTTGAAGAGCACCACATGGTCGGCGGCCATTGCGGCGATTTTGAGTTTTCTTCGCGGTCAGGAAGAAATTACGTTTTTCAACTGCAAAGTACCGTCCGGGCGAATCACCGCCGCGTTTGCCTCCATCACGCTTTACATGATTACGTTTGCCGTCGGAACGTATTGCTTATTGCTTCTTGATTCTCACCCGTTTGAATTGATCGTGTTCGAGGTTGCGTCGGCACTGGGAACGGTCGGATTGAGTCACGGTATCACGCCGGAACTGTCCGCCGGAGGAAAAGCCGTGGTTATGCTGCTCATGTTCGTCGGTCGTATCGGCGTCGTATCGTTGGCCCTGGGAGCCGTCGCACTGTACCGCGATATTTCATTCGAACAGGACGACGCAGACGAACCCCCGCCCACGATCTTCAAGAAAGACGATATTGTTTTGTAAAAATCAGGCTTTCGCCAACCGGGATGCAATCTCACGATCTCACGATTGCATCGGTGTACGAAAAATCAGACTTCATCAGGCCCGTAGCCGTGGTGTTCGACGACGTAATCGAGGTCCTTGTCGCCGCGACCGCTGCAATTGACGAGAATGGAACCGGTTCGGTGCTCCTTCGCCCATTTCATCGCATAAGCAATTGCATGTGCGCTTTCCAGGGCCGGGATAATTCCCTCCCAACGGGACAGCTTGAAAAAGGCGTCTACCGCTTCGGCATCCGTTGCGGTTACGTATTGGACCCGATTGTTGTCTTTCAGGAACGCATGTTCCGGTCCGACTCCCGGATAATCCAAGCCGCTGGCATTCGAGTAAACCGTGGCCGGTTCCCCCTTTTCGTCCTGGAGCAGGTAACTTTCGAATCCATGCAATATCCCTTTTTTCCCGTAGGTCATGGTTGCCGCATGTTGTCCAAGAGCCGTTCCGATTCCAAGAGGCTCGACGGCGATTAAATCCACCGGGTCCGCAAGGAAGCCGGAAAACAGGCCCATCGAGTTGCTGCCGCCGCCGATGCAGGCGCAAACGGCGTTGGGCAAATGTCCGGTCATTTCCAGGAACTGTTCCCTTGCTTCGATTCCGACACACGCTTGAAAATCGCGGACCATCATCGGAAACGGGTGCGGACCGACGACGGAACCGATGCAGAAAATCGAGTCCTTGTAACTCTTCAAATACGATTCAAACGCCGAATCGACCGCTTCTTTAAGCGTTTTCAATCCGTGAGACGCGGGAACGACTTTCGCGCCGAGAATTTTCATTCGGGCTACGTTCGGGGCTTGTTTGACGATATCAACCTCTCCCATGTGGATTTCACATTCCAAACCGAAAAAGGCGGCGGCCGTTGCAAGTGCGACGCCGTGTTGGCCCGCCCCGGTCTCCGCAATGAGCCGTTTCTTACCCATGTATTTCGCCAAAAGCCCTTCCCCCATGCAGTGATTGAGCTTATGGGCACCGGTATGGTTGAGGTCTTCCCGCTTCAGGTAAATCTGCACCATGCCGATATTTCGGGACATTCGTTCGCAATGGTAAACCGGCGTCGGTCGGCCCTGAAACTCCTTGCGGATTCGGCGGAGTTCATTGATAAACTTCGCCGACTGACAAATCGTTTGGTACGCCTCGTCGATTTCCTGGAACGCAGGGATCAGTTCCGGCGGCAAATACGCTCCGCCGTATTCCCCGAAACGCCCTTCGGAATTGGGATAATTTTTGAAATAAGTCTGGTAATTGATCGTAGTGGGCATAAATGTTTTCTCCAAAAAGTAAAGGGAAAAGGGAAAAAAGGGAGAGAGTTATTGTTTCGGTTACGAAAAACGGAAATTCGTTTACCGCTTCCTGGGAATGTCGTTGGTTGTGTAAGGAAAGAGACCAGACTATTTCAGTCGTTCGATTTCTTCCGGCGACAAGCCGGTCGTCTCGGCAATCAGGGGAACATCAAGCCCTTTCTTTTTCATATTTCGGGCGATTTCGATGGCTTTATTGGCTTCGCCTTCGGCTCTTCCTTCGGCTCTGCCTTTCTCGACTGCCGTTGACATGACGGCGTAGTTATCACGGTGAACTTTGAGACTCATCTCATACGCAAAAATCTCATCCTTGTTCATGGCCGCAATTTCCGCCGTTTCAAAAGCCCGCTCGAAAACCGGTTCGCGGAGGATCGATGGTATCTTTTCAAAACTCGGCAGGTTTTTCAAAAAATAATACCACTTGTCCTCTTGCGTTTTCAGTTCCGATTCCGTTTTGGTGAAAAGCGGCATCTGGAGAAAAATAAACTCCAATTTGTCGTAAAACTCGTCGCCGTCTTGGTCTTTCAGTTTCACGCTTCGCTTGAGTTTTCGGCGTTCTTCTTCCTTGTCGTATTCAAAACCAAGAAGAGCGACAAGGTAGACCGGATTGAGTTCATAATTCCAATTTTCGCCTTCGACCGCTCCTTTGGGGGCTTGGTCCCGAATCGGAAAAGACGCATAGAACAACGCACGGTCTTTGAACCAAATTTGCGTCGCCTTTTGCATTTCGACAATGAAATGCTCACCGCTTTCCGCTGTGCAATAAACATCGTAAACCGCTCTACGGTTAGCGGCGATTGCTCCAAGTTGTTCGGCATTGCGGAATTCCAGCACTTTGATCCTGTGCTTTTCCGGTAAAAGCGCGTTCAGGAAATCGATCAAGAGGTCTTTGTTCGCTTCTTCACCGAAAAGCCGCTTGAAACCAAAATCCGTGTACGGGTTAATGTATCTTGACATGTCGCACCTCCACCCGCTATTGTGGTCGATTTTTCGGAAAAGTCAATGCACGAAATTTGCCTGATTCCTGGAAGTCCAGTCTGTCGGCAAGTTTCGTTTTTTGGGGTCTTATCTACATCGTTAGCGACGGGGCTTGCCCCGTGCGGGAGTGGGGTAAACTCAACACACGGCCCCGCGCGGGGCTTGCCCCGCCGCTAACGGGATCGTAAAAAAACCGCAAGTTTCGGCGGAGTACCGCCTACACTTGCGGCTCAATCTTCCGATTGCGTCTCTGTTTACCATCTACTGTTTCATACACCTGTCAAAAATCCGCTTGACGAGAGCTTTGTTCTTTACCGGGCTGCCGAGTTTGAGATGGAGTTTGCCCAAGCCGAGCATTTTCGGGCCGAGCATGGAGTCTTTCAACGCTTTCAAGATGCTAAAATCGCCGAGAAACCCCCGGATTTTGAACTGCGCAACGAGTTCCAGTTCGTTCGTTCGTCCGTTACGCCGAATCGTGTCGAGAAACGCCTTGTTAAACGCAACGACCCGCTTGAAGTCTTTGTGGACCAGTTTTCGTTCGATGGAAATCTGCTTGAGTGCGTCGAGTACCCCGGCAATGTTGACCGACTTGGGACAGCGCGTCGAACACGTTTGACACGAAACGCATTGCCAAACGGCGGCGGACCGGGCGGCCTCATTGACGTTGCCGTACTGGATCAACCGGATCAGCGTACTGGGAATCACGTCCATTTGATCGCCCATCGGACAACCGGCGGAGCATTTTCCGCATTGGTAGCAATCGGCGACTTTCGTGTGGGCAAGTTCTTCAACTCGGGCAATCTCAGGAGATACTTTTGCGTGCATAAAAGGGAAAAAGAAGGGAAGGAGGGAAAGGGGCAAGCGTTTGCTTGTATTTTGAGGGGGCAGTTGCGATTTTAGGTCGATTTTCGTTTCGAAAACCGGGGACAACCTGATTTTCACCTTATTTTGTTCGGAAAAATAAGGTTGAAATAAGGTCCCCTTGCCGGAGAGTAACCTTGTTTGACGATCCCGGACATTACCTGAAACCACGACCACACTCTATTTTGAGTGAACAATCACAAAAAATCAAGCCTCCCCGTGAATCTGGTGCGTGCTCTCGACCAGCAACTCCTGCGGCTCCGACGAGATGGAGGAAGGAACCATCGTCCCCTTGATCGGTGTCAAAACACTCGGCGAAGCAAGAGGTTGAATGTATTTCCAGTCGGATTCCCGGGACAGGATTCTTGCCAAAATTGCCGACACCAGCGATAAGACCACTCCGAGGATCGATGCTTGAAACACCAGGAGAGCGGGCGTCGGCTGATAGAGGAAAATGGAAACCAGCAAAACGGCCAAAGCAAACAGCACGCCGAGCTGCCGAAGCCGGGGAAAATAAATCAGGGCGAAACCAACAAGGAGTATGACTCCACTGGAAAACAATACGAGTTTTTCCCGACCGATGATAAAAAGCTCACTCCGGCGTTGCGGATTGAAACTACTGAACAAATAATGGGTGATCTCCGGTGAATCGCTCCAATCCTGTTTTTCCGACGCACCGATCCAAAGTTCCAACTCGTCCTGACTCAATGAGGAAATACGTTTCCAATACAGACCGGTCCAGTTCCAATGAAATTCCGGCGTCCAACCCGGCAAATCGCCGAACAGGTGTCGGCTTTGCGGCGACAAAATCACTTGCCAGTACGTGCGTCGTACCCAAACATCGCTGTCGAAATAGGGCAAATCGATTTTGACCCGGACCGAGGAGGAAAAGGCTTCATTCGTCATTTGATATTTGACGACCAATAAGTGGGACTGGGAACGCTGCTCCTTGGGTTGCATGATGACGATCGCCCCCTCTTCGTATTGAAACGGAACTTGCGTATTATCCCATGTTACGTAAACACGAGTCCGATCAAAACCGGTCGGTAAAAACAACGCAATCTTTTCACGATCGTTTTGAATACGAAAAGACGCCTGTTCGACACGAATTCGATCCGCCAGCCAGGTTTGAATCCACGCCCGTTCCACGACGGTCGTCCCCAGAATATCCTTGTGCTCCAATTGTACGGAAAGAGAAAGCGTCGATTCCCAGGAAATCGTACTGAAAATGGTTTCCTGGAATCCCGAATCGCGTCCGTTTTTTTCCAACTTTCTCCAGGGATTGTCCTGGTTTCCGATTTCCACCGGCGACATTTCGTCCGCATTGAGCGAAATATTCGAGGGGACCACCTTTCCGAACCCGGAAGAAACGTTTCCGTCGGCCAACACGATATTGACGCCGCCCGGGGCGGACACGACAACCGTTTGTTCCACGATTTCCGCGTCGGCAGGCAGAATTTGCGGGACGGGAATCCGCATCGTCATTTCCCGCTGAATTTCCGTCGGAGACATGGAATACTGTAACAAAAGCGTTCCGTTGCCGATCAGGGGGGTCGGCAGCGTGATGCGCCGCCGCACCAGATTCGTTCCGGCGACAATGTCCGGGAATGAAAAACGTCCCGTTTCCGAAATGTTTTTGCCGTCGAAGGTGAGTTTCAGCGAATCGTTCTCATGGATTGCCCGGGGGATCAAAAGCGTGATTTGTTCCAGCGGCTCGAATCTGGCGTTGTACTGGATCGTTTGCTCGACTTGATCTTTCGGTTCGAGAATTCGTACAACCGTTCGGGAATGGGCCTGAACTTCCTGTTTGTGAAAAATCCCATTCGAACGGAACGACATTGTCGGCGCGGACAGGTCGCCGGGGATATTGGAACGGAAAATCAGCGGCGGCTGCTGTCGGTTCGGAAGCGGAATTTTGAGCGGCGTATTTCGATTTCCACGCGACATTCCGATGATTTCCTGATTTGTGTTCGATAATTCCAGGTTGTCCGCCGGAATGATCGCGATGGTCGCCGGTTCGATGCGCCCCTCAATCGGGACGGGTAGCGAAAAATCAACCGTCGCCGAATTGTCGATCCCCGGCGGCATCGGACGGCTTGCCGCGAACGACAATTCCATCGTTCCGTCCAAACGGGAACGCAACGGAATGGTCATCGTTCCGTTTTTCTGATTATCGCCCCCCTCTTCCATGATGACGCCATAGGAATCGACGAGAGTACTCGGTCCGATCTCTTCCAATTGCCAATTGGAAAAGTTCCATTTCAATTGGTTTGTCTTCGATCCGCTGACACCCACTTGAACTTTTCCCCTCAGAAGGATTTGCCCTTTTTCCAGTAGCACCTGATATTCCGGTTTGACCGAAATCCGGGTCTGGGGTAGCGTTACCATTGCCTCCAGCGAAAACGGCTGTGTTGAGTAGACATAACGAACCTGAGTTTCTCCCCGATTGGGTATGTCCAACAGGCTACTCTCGTCTTCCCGAATTCCGTGTTGTTTGCCAAAACTCAGCTTCAAATCGTTCGAAACACGAATTTCGACATGACCGTACTGGCGTTCGGCCTCAAGGACTTCAAAACCGCCCAGCTCACTCCAGGATTGCTCTTCTGCGGAAAACGACCGGACCGCCTGAATCCGGACCGGTAAAATCGTATCCTGTTTGAGCGGCCCCGTTGCGATAACTTCGAGGGTCGGCGTCTCCGTTCCCGAATCGGGCTGCGCGATTTCACGGATCTGGTATTCCGTCGATTCGGTGAGTTCAGCGCGATACCGGGTTTGAGGAGGAAGCCGCACGCGAAAACTTTGCAGCGGCCCTCCGACGGCACGGATCGGCAGTGTGGCGTCAAATTCCGTTTCCCGCGACGTCATACGCACAAGAATTCCGGCGTCTTCCACTTGAAGGGCGACGGCTTGCTTCTCCGGCGGCAGACTTTGAATCTGGCGATGCCAGGAAAGGTCGGGCAATTTTGGAAAACCCAATATCTCGAATTGCGTTCCCCCGTCGGGAAGCGGTTTGGAGGAACGGAGGATCGCAACCCCTTGGGGGTCGGTTGCAACCGCTTCGGGAATCGGAACCGACAAAACCAATCGGGAACTGACCGCTTGCGGAGCGGAAATTTTCATGCGTCGTTCTTCCGGTCCGAGATTTTCCACCGGAAACGAAAGGGTAAAAGCAATTTGATGCTGTCGGTTCAAAATTTCCTCTTTACCCGAATTCGCCTGCTGGGGATTTTGGATCAACAGGAGATAATTTCCACTTGAAGGATCGACGGTCAAGTCGCAAAAACCTTCACCGACATATTCGAGTTGATGATACGGCTCTTGATCGGATGAACGTAAACCAACTCCTTCCCGAAGACCAATCGGAACGGAAACCAACGGATCGTTGGAGGTGGAAAGCGTCAGTTCGAACCGAATCCGGGCAATCTGCCCTTCGACTTCTCCGTTCGCCTCGATTTTTTGCAGAGAATACGCCGGATTCGTGTTCTTACGATCTTTTTGAAAAAGAATTTCTTCCAGTTTCTGTAAATTGGCAAAAGGAATAAGCACTTGCGGCATTGTTCCTGATTGGTCGTCAAACAGAATGTTAAACGGCAAGCCGCGAAACAATCCCTTCGGCGGAGTGCGAAGCGAGGCTTGGTTCGATTCCGCCTGAGCCGAAGCGGAAGAAAGAGGCGGGTCTTGGGAAACGGATTCTCCTTGCGGCGTGTCTTGTCGAATCGGCGCACAGTCCCCCACGGACGTAAAACACGCCCATAGAAACAGACCGTTTGCCAAAATCAAAAAAATACGCATATCTCAAGTGGGGAGTCGGGAGTGGAGAGTGAGAAGCAAAGAATAATCGACTCTCCCCACTCTCTCCACTCTCTCCACACTAAAGTACCATAAAATAAGCGGTTTAGGGAGACTATTCCGACTGAAAAGGACGATTCAGTCCTTCTCAAAATTGGAATTATCCGAAAATTCGCTTTTTTTAGCCGGTGAAGAAGTCAGATCGATAGAAGTTTGGGATTTGACAAATTTCAGAAAATATTCGGACCATGTCGAGGAATTCTTGAACTCGTCAACGAACCAGACCCAATCAGAGCCGCGCATGGAGCGGTAACCCCGGTGGTAACGTGAAAACCGCTTACTGCGTGCGCGGCCCGGCGGATTGCAAAGTCCCTGGGAACGCAGGCTTCCAGCCTGCGCGAAGGTTGCGGAATGAAGTCTCCGCCCTGCGCAGGTAGGATGCCTACGAACTCACTGGCAGGCTGGAAGCCTGCGTTCCCAGGAAAAAAGCGACTTTGCA
>CAZNVM010000369.1:0-4253 GCA_964576215.1 uncultured Planctomycetaceae bacterium | reverse complement strand
GTCGACAAGTTTACGATTTTTACTGATTTTACCGTCATTTCGCTTCGCTTCATTCCGGCTTTTATTGGGGGAGATGAATAAAAGCCGGAATGGAGCATCGCGAAATGACGGTCTCGATACAAACTTGTCGACGGACTGCCCTCTATCCTCTACAATATGATCGTTTGTTTCCGATCCGGGCCGACGGAGACCATTGCGACAGGACGAGCAAGCAGTTCGGAAAGACGCCGAACGTATTTTTTCGCATTTTCCGGCAAGGCGTCGTAATTTATAATTTCCGTGATCTCCTCTTCCCAGCCGGGCAGGGTTTCGTAAACGCATTTCGCACTTCGCAAATCTTCAACGTGGGCCGGGAAATCGGTTGTTCGCCTGCCGTCGATTTCGTAAGCGGTACAAACGTGCAATTCCTTGAACCCGCTGAGCACGTCCAAAAGCATTACGCTCAGACAAGTGGCACCACTCAACCGGGCCGCATACCTTGCCGCGACGGCGTCAAACCAGCCGCAACGCCGGGGACGCTTCGTAACCGTGCCGTATTCGTTCCCCCGCTCGCGGATTCGTGAGCCGATTTCGTTGTCCTGTTCCGTCGGAAACGGTCCGCCACCGACCCGGGTCGTGTACGCTTTGAGGATTCCAATGACGCGGTTGATGAAACTGCCGGGAACGCCACTGCCGCTCGAAACGCCGGTCCCGCTGCTGTTGCTGCTCGTAACGTAAGGGAAGGTGCCATGATCGATGTCCAAAAGCGACCCTTGCGCTCCCTCGAACAGAATTTTCTTGTTGGCATCGACGGCGTTGAGCAGATACGCCGTTGTGTCACAAACGTAAGGTTTTAACCGGGCCGCGTAGTTCGTGTAATCGTTGAATATCTTCACCGGATCGAGATCGTCAAACGCCGATTCGTCCTGAACCAAACCGCGAAGCTGCTTCTTTTTCAGGTCCGCAATGGCCGCGACGCGCTCCTTGAATTCCGGTCGGTACAAATCGCAGACTCGCAGCGCAAGCGAACGTCCGATTTTGTCCCGGTAACACGGTCCGATACCTCGCATGGTCGAACCAATCGCTTCTTTTCCGGTGAGCGAATCGAAAATTTTGTCCTCCAGTGCGTGCCAGGGAAAAATGACATGAGCGCGTTCGCTAATCATAAGATTATCGCTAATCTTGATATTTCGTCCGGTGAGTGCTTCGACCTCGCCGAGCAACGATGCGGGATTGATGACGACTCCGCCGGCGACGACGTTTTTGACGTTCGGATTAAAGATACCGCTTGGAATCAGGGAAAGTTTATACTTTTCTCCATCCAGAACGACCGTATGTCCGGCGTTGGCTCCTCCCTGATAACGAACGACGATTTCATGGTCCTGGGTTAGAAAATCGACGATTTTCCCTTTCGCTTCGTCACCCCATTGGAGACCGATTACACAGGTTGCAGGCACGGGATTACCTCTTGATTTTAGATTTTCTCGAAATTCACAAAAATACAAACGCCCTGATTCTATCGGGATTTAAGGCCGCAACAAGTGGGGCAAGCAACCAAGTCGCTAACAAATTCACCAAAAATAATGGCAACCGGGAACGGAGCGCAGCGCAGTGACCGGATTTCCCCGCGATTCGGTCCGGTCGCTTCACTCCGTTGCGCTCCCGGCTGCCATTCATACAAACTTAGCGATCTGCCAAACCGGGCCGGAATGTCGAACTTGGGATACTCCCCGGCTCATTTTTTGTTTCTCAACGTCGGATCATCCGTCGGAAACGAGGGTGTTCCAAAAGGACGTATCCGTAAGCACTCATTGCAAGCGGGATGAAAATCGCCGTCGGCGTCAAACAGAATGGGACGAAAAAGGGAAACGAAAAGCCGAGCAGACTCGACCGTTCGCCGACCAAAAACGTCTCAAAAATCGGAAGCCCCAGCAGGAAAAGATTCAAAAGCGTTCCCAACCAGAGTCCGAATCGGCTTTTCAAGACTCCGATGGCAATGAAAACCAGACCGAAAAGCAAGCCAAGTAGCCCATTGGCCCCCGCCGCAATCGGACTGCCCGAACCGAAGATTGCGACCAAAAACGCCGGTAAACTGATCGTCAAAAGCTGGATTCCGGCGTGAATCGTCGGCCAATGGTAAAGAATTTGCGTCAATTCCTCTTCGACTTTGGAAACAGCGGCTTCTCTTTGCTCCAGCGACATCCAGGTCAACAGCCGTGCCGTTTGAATCTCGAAGTTCGGATTGCCGGAAATGTCGATTCCCCATCTGCCGCGACCGGGAATGTGCAACCGAATCCAGCCGTAGCGCACCTCCAGCCAACGGCTTGCGATTTGCCGGGAAACCTGATAAAATTCCTTTGCATTCGGGTTGTCGTCCTGAAACGGGCCTTCTATGGTAAGCACGTCCTGGTCGACGATCAGCGTGTATTCCCGCTTCCAGCCGATGAACCGAAGGTGTTCCCCTTTGAGCACAATCGGAACCGCCGGTTCCGGACTCCCGGCTGGAATCGAAAAGGAAATATCAATAATCTCGGACACTTCTTTTTTTTAATTACGAATTACGAATTACGAATTGTTTCCGGGGATACCGTTGCCAGCTCTCACTTCTCACTTCTCACTTCTCATTTCTCACTTTTTATGTTGCTTTTTGCTTTTATTGTTTATACGCTTCTTTTGTTCGGCGTTGCCTGGGTTACGTCGCGGAAGGCGGATAATCAAAGCTATTTCACCGGCAATCGCAAGTCGAACTGGATGCTCGTCGCTTACGGGATGCTCGGCTCATCGCTGTCCGGCGTTACGTTTATGTCCGTGCCGGGCAACGTGATGAAGCAAAAATTCTTTTACGTTCCTATGGTTCTCGGCTTTGCCATCGGATACCTGGTCATCGCGTTCATCTTGCTCCCATTGTACTATCGAATGAATTTAACGTCGATATACACCTATTTGCAGGAACGGTTCGGTCAGTGCAGCTACAAAACCGGAGCCTCGTTCTTCATTTTGTCCCGGATGCTCGGTGCGACGCTTCGGACGTTTTTGGTCGTCTTTGTGCTCTACGAGTTCATCCTCGGCCCACTGGGAATCCCGTTTTGGCTGGCGGGAGTGGTGTTCGTGGGACTGGCGATTCTCTACACCTTTTACGGCGGTATCAAAACGATCATCTGGACCGATTCGCTGCAAACGACGTTCATCATCCTCGGCGTGGTCGTCGTAACCATCATGGTTTGCCGGGAGCTTGGCTTCAGTTTCGGAACAATGCTGTCCCGGGTGTTTTCCAGTGAACACGCTCAAATATTCGATTCCGATTGGGGGAGTAAAACGAACTGGGTCAAACGCCTCGTCGCCGGAGTTTTCACTGCAATCGCCATGACCGGGCTGGACCAATCGATGATGCAAAAAAGTTTGAGTTGCAAAAATATCCGGGACGCCCAAAAGAATATCCTCACGATGACCGTGCTCATGGGAATCGTCAACATGCTTTTCCTTTCGCTCGGAGCGTTGCTTACGATTTACGTTTTGGAAAAAGGGGTCGAAATTCCCCTGCTTCACAGCGGGACAGGACCGGATACCGACAAAATTTTCCCGATTGTCGCTCTGCAACATCTCGGACCGCTCGCGGGACTCTGCTTTTTCATCGGGGTCATCTCGGCGGCGTATCCGAGTTGCGCCAACGCACTGACTTCAATCACGACTTCGGTCTGTATCGACATGATTGAAATGGACAAAAAGCAACACTGGTCCGAAGCCCGGAAAAAACGGGTGCGAATGATCGTTCAGCTCCTGGTTGCGGCGGCGTTTCTCGTCCTGATTGTCGCGTTTAACGTTTTGAAAAATGACGCAATTATCAATATGGTGTTCAAAATTGCCGCGTTCACCTACGGTCCGCTGCTCGGCCTGTTCCTGTTCGGAATCTGCACGTCGATAAAAGTCCGCGATCCTTTTGTTCCGGCAATTTGCGTCCTTTCCCCGGTGTTGTGTTACCTGATTGAATTTTGCACGAAATCGCTGTACAATTTTGAATTCGAATTTTCACTCTTGCTCGTCAACGCCGCACTGACGATGCTCGGATTGCTGTGTGTGGCAACCGGGCATCGGGCATCGGGTATCGGGCATAGGGCATAGGGCATAGGAAGAATTTTCGTATCCGTTCACGCCGCCTACGTTCTCAGCGGCGTGATAGGATCATTTTAGCGGACAATTGTTCGGAAGTAAAGAAGGCGGAGCAAGCCCATGCAGAAAACTGAAAATCGCATCCCGAAGAAAGGCCATCACGTTTC
>CAZNVM010000368.1:0-13222 GCA_964576215.1 uncultured Planctomycetaceae bacterium | reverse complement strand
GCCTGCGCGAAGGTTGCGGAATGGAGTCTCCGCTCTGCGCAGGTAGGATGCCTACGAACTCACTGGCAGGCTGGAAGCCTGCGTTCCCAGGGACTTTGCAATCCTCCTGTCCACCGGGGGCACCGCTCCGTGCGCGGCTCTGATGGGGTGTGGTTCTTTTTGCGTCTTTGTGGCTTTGTTGAGAGAAATATTTCCAAGAATTTTCCAAAAAAAGCCGATAAGAGATGTGAGGGATTGCGCCAAATCGGCTGATATTATTCGGGAAAGGATGCCCTAAAAAAGCCTTTTTTTCCCGTCGGTTATGCTCAAACGAATCATTGGTCTGCTCCTTGTCGGCTTGCTCCTTTTTCTGGCGGTTAGCTTGGGGAGTTTTTCGCCGGATGAAGGGCCTCATGCCTTACAGTTTCCGCAAACGGAACACTCTCACAATCTCTGTGGAGCGTACGGGGCGGCTTGTGCCTCGTTTCTGTTTTCCAGCGTCGGGTTTGCCGCTTATGCCCTTTTGATCCCGCTGCTGGTGGGGACCGTTGCGTTTTGGCTCAACCGCTCGTTCGACCAGATTCCACTCCGAATATTGGGGTTTGGCCTGATTCTTTGTGCCATTTCAACCTATTGTGCGTTGGTCCTCAGCGAAGAACGTTCCTCGCTGGTCATCGGTCCCGGCGGGTATCTCGGAGCGTCCCTCAAACACGGTCTCAGCCAACACTTCGCGGCGACCGGGTGCTACATTTTCCTCACGTCGCTCCTCATTGCCGGGCTGATCCTCACTTGCGAGTACACCATCATCCGGGTTTTTCTCTGGATGTTCGGAATAAAACCGATCGGGCACGTCCTGGTCGAAAAACTCAAGCAATCGCCGCCGGTGCAAGCCCAAACGGCGTCTATCCCGCAAGAAACGGCGAACGAAGCAACGTCTGCTCCCGAACAGCCGCAAAAGCTGCAAAAAGCGGAAAGGCCGCAGAATCCCAATCCGTTTATCCAGTACCGGGCTAAAGAAAAATTCGTCCCCACCGAACTTGCAACGTCAACACTGCAGCCCGGTTGGACCGCTGCCGAGAATATCGAAGAGGGGGAATGGGAAGAAGAGAGGGAAGCGGAGGAGGACGAAACCGAAAGCAACGTCTATGACATTGCCGAAGAGTATGAAGAGGAGTACGAGGAGGAAGAGTACGAGGAGGAAGAATCCCAAGACTATGACGTAGAGGAAGGAGAGGAAACAGTTGCCGAAGGGGAAGAACAGGAATACGAGGAGTACGAGGAATACGAATACGCGCTTCCCGGGATGGAATTCCTGACTCCTACGGAGCCGTTCAACTACGAAGTGTACGAAAGCACCCTGAAAAAGCAGGCCGCACTGCTGGAAAAATCGTTTCAGGATTTCGGCTTCAACATTCGGGTCGTCGAGATTCAGACCGGCCCGGTGATTTCGCAGTTTGAAATCCAACTGGAACGGGGCTTGCGGCTCAACAAAATCCAAAACCTGACCGAAGACCTTGCGGTTGCCCTAAAGGTTTCAACGGTTCGGATCGTCGCTCCGATTCCCGGAAAAAACACGGTCGGCGTCGAAATTCCGAACGAAAACCGCCAGATTGTGCGGTTACGCGAAGTGATCGAGGAAACGACGGAAACCGCCAAAAACATGCAGGTTCCGATCTTTCTTGGCAAAGACGTTTCCGGTACGTCGATGGTCGTTGACCTGTCGAGAATGCCGCACCTGCTCATTGCCGGACGGACCGGGACCGGGAAAAGCGTCTGCCTCAACTCGATTATCGTGTCCATGCTGATGACCAGGACGCCGGAACAGGTGCGGATGATCCTCATCGACCCGAAAGTGGTGGAGATGAACTCGTACAAGTCGATCCCGCACCTGATGCACCCGGTTGTAACCGACATGCGGCGGGCAGAGGCGATTCTTGGCTGGGCGGTCGAAAAAATGGAAGAACGCTACCAGCTTCTCGGCAGGGCGGGGGTGAAGCAACTGAGCGAATATAACAATCTTACGGAAGAGGAGTTGTACCACCGGATGAAGCCGGAATCGCTGGAAGAATGGGACACTTTGCCGCATTCGATGCCTTACATGGTGATTATCGTGGACGAGTTGAACGACCTGATGATGAGCACCAAGGAAGCGGAAACGCATATCATTCGCCTTGCCCAAAAAAGCCGGGCGGTCGGCATCCACCTGGTCCTTGCGACGCAAAAGCCAACGGTGGACGTCGTAACCGGATTAATCAAGTCCAACCTGCCGGCGAGAATCGCGTTCGGGGTCGCCAGCCGGGTCGATTCGCAGGTCATTCTGGACCGGATCGGTGCGGAAAAGCTGCTCGGTTACGGCGACATGCTTTTCCTGGAACCGGGAACGTCGCAGGTGATTCGCGGCCAGGGAACGTTCGTCAGCAACGAGGAGATTGAAGCGTTGGTTGCCGAAATCGGAACGGAAGAGCAGGACTTCGCCGAAGAGCTTCTCGAACTGAAAATCGAGGGGGACGACGAGTTGGAGGAAGAGGAGATTCCACGAGGCAAAGACGCCCTGTACGAAAAATGCGTCGAATTTCTCATTCGGGAAGGGCGCGGCAGCTTGTCGCTGTTGCAACGGCGGTTTAGCATCGGGTACAACCGTGCCGCCCGGATCATGGACCGGATGGCTGCCGAAGGGGTCGTCGGCCCCTATAACGGATCCCAGGCCCGGGAAGTCGTGATGACGCTCCACGATTGGCGTAAAGTCTACGAACAACGCAACGCCGGGATATAACATCTTATTCCCTCTTGCAAAACGGTACGTTTTGCTGTAAGGTGGTATAATCTCATTCTTAAAAAATCATGAATCCAATAGAACTCTCTCCAAGCGAGCGGACGTTGATCTTTCAGGCAACTGGTCGTCGGGTTGCCGCGATTGTATCGGGAACGCCGAGCGAAAAATTGCGTACCGAACTTGGTCCGGAACTCTCCGAGCGAAGCATTCTCGGTGCTTTCGTCAGTCTCAAACGAGGCGGCCAGTTGCGCTCCTGCATGGGTTGCCTTGCAGAGTCGTTTGCGTTGGCCGACGCCGTGGAGAACGCTGCGACCCGGGCTTCGAAAGACGATCCCCGCTTTCCGCCGATTACGCCGGACGAACTCCTCGAACTGGACATGGAAGTCTGGGTGCTCTGGGGCATGAAAAAATGTCTCGCGCCCGCCACGGAACGGTTTCACGAAATCGAAATCGGGAAACATGGTGTCGTGCTCGAACGGGGAATGAATCGCGGCCTGCTGCTTCCCGGCGTCGCGGTGGAACACGACATGGATGAACTCGCTTTTCTCGAAGCGTGTTGCCGTAAAGCGGGGCTTGCTCCCGACGCCTGGGCCGACGAATCGGTCACATTCTCCACGTTCGAAGGTCTGGCCATCGGCGGTCGCATGGACGAAGTGAAAATCCATAATCCGGAAACGCTGACCGCCATCGGGCGAAAAGGACCGCTTCAAATGATGATTCGGAAAAAGGACGGACCATCCCACGAAGACGTCCTCAAATTACGGTCGATTTGCCGCGAGAATTTTTTCCGCTGCTCCGATGGAATGACGCTTACGTACACCCGACCGGACATTTACGACGGAAACGTGTATGGAATCGCGATTTCCGTACAGTTTCCGGAACGACCGCTCATGGTCTGTTCGAAAGTCAGCACGAAAACGGAAATGCCGCTCCAGGCGTCGCTGACAGGTATGGTGGAGGTCTTGACGCAGCAAGTTGCAAGAATCGGGGCAACCAAACAGGAACGGTTGAACGCCCAATTCGATTTGACCGTGCTTTGGGACCCGGTGTTGCATGGAACACCGTTCGATTGCGATCTGTCGCAGGTCGACTCGTTTCGCCGCTCTCTCCTGATTGCCAACCCCGACGGGTGGGTGTTGCAATTCAATCCGGACGTTCCGATTGCCGGCGTTTTGGAGGACGCCATCGATTACCTCCGGATTTCCAACCGGAGTGAAGTGAGTGTTCTGACGTTCGAAACGATGTCAACGACGCAACATCTCCTGGCGTCAAGTGTTTCGAAACCGGTCCTCGGCGAAGCGAAACGTCCTCCGGCGGTTGCGGGAGCGTTTTATCCAAGTGACGCCACGCTGTTGAACGCCGAATTGGAACGGATGTTCGCTTCCGGTCCGATTACCGGAAAACGGGGGTTCGGCACGAACCGTCCGCAAAAGGAACGGCTTCACGGTCCGAATGTCCCACCGGGTCAGGATCCGTCCGGCGGTATTCGTTTCGGTAACAAAAAAGCGGCCCGGAATCCCGACCTGCCGCGACCGGAACTTTATTCGGCGGTCATGGTGCCACACGCCGGCTGGGTTTATTCCGGTCGGCTTGCGGCGCAAACACTGGCAAAAGCCATTTTCCCTTCGACCGCGATCATTTTTGCCCCGAAACACAAAGCGGGCGGACAGGATTGGGCCGTAGCACCGAATCGCAGTTGGCTCTTGCCTGGTCGGGAAGTCGCTTCGGATTACGCATTGGCCCAGGAAATTGCCGAGTCGGTTGATTTGATGCAACTGGATGCAACGGCACACGCTCAGGAACATGCGATTGAAGTGCTTTTACCGCTCGTCCATTACCTTTCGCCGGACACAAAGGTCGTCGGAATTTCGATGCACTCCTGCCCTTGGGATATGCTTCGGGAAGAAGCGGCCCAGTTTGCGGATTTGATGCGGCGGGTACCACAATTGCCGCTGTTCATCATTTCGACGGACATGAACCATTTTGCTTCGGAGGCGGCGACGCAGGAAGTCGACAAAATCGCCCTGGAAGCGGTCCAAACGCTTGATCCGCAGTACTTGCTGGAAACGGTTCTGGAAAACCGCATCTCGATGTGTGGTGTCACTCCAACGGCGTTCGTGATGGAAGTGCTTCGCAAACTCAATCTGCTTCACGAATGTATCCCGGTCGGATACACAACCAGTGCGGAAACATCCGGCGACACCTCCCGGGTCGTCGGTTACGCCGGGATGTTGTTCCGGTAAACACACGGTTACAATACTCAAACCGTAAACGAACGGGTACTCAAAACAGTCGAGGGCATCGGGCATAGGAAAAACAGTAATATTTTCCACCTTTTCCTCGTCGATGGAAGAGAGTCGAACAAGTCAAAATTCTAAATTCTATGCCCGATGCCCTTAAATTTCAACACTTTTTCCAGTTTCATTACCATTTCGTTTACACTTTGAGTTATCAAAGACAGGCCGATGAAAACAGTTTATTTCCCCTGGAACCACCCTGTCTTGCACAGCGCGGCGAAGTATCTGGTCGATACTTTTTTGCGTGACGGGCGGCTTGATATGCGTCATGTTTTGCTGGCGTTGCCGGGTTCCAGAGCGGTGTCACGGTTGGAAGAATTGCTTCTGGAACAGGTCGAACAACGAGTCGAAGCGGGCGTTTGCAATCCGGCTTGGTATCCGCCGCAATTGTTGACCATCGGACGGCTTCCGGAGTTGCTTTATCCGCAAAAGCGACCGCTCGCCGACGACCTGACGCAGCAGTTCGCCTGGATCGCCGCGCTGGACGATATGCAAAAGAACGAGCCGGACGTGCTGTTTCACCTTTTTCAGCAACCGCCCGATTTGGAGGATATTTCCGCCCGGCTGACCCTGGCAAAAATGTTCGCGGCGGTGCATCGGGAACTCGCCGCCGATGTGCTTCAATTCGACGACGTTCGGAAAAAATGTGCCGAACGTGGTCAAACCGCCGAGTCGATCCGCTGGCAAACGCTTGCCCGACTTCAACAAAAGTACCTGGAGATTCTGAACGATCTGGAACTCTGGGATGTGCAAACGGCGAGAATCTTTGCGATCAAGTACGCCGAACCGGCAACGGACAAAACGATCATCCTCGTCGGCACCGTCGATCTGAACCAAGCCCAAAAGCGAATCCTCGATTTCGTGTCCGACAATGTGGTGTCGCTGGTGTTCGCCCCGGAATCGCACAGGAGTTTATTCGACCAATACGGTTGCCTGCTTTCAAAACAATGGAAAGACGTCCCGATCCCGATTGCCGACGAACAGATCGAAGTTGTGGACACTCCAAGCGACCAGGCGACGGCGGCGGCCCGGTGGATCGCGGAAAAAACGACTCTCGAAAATGTCGCCGAGGAGATTACGCTCGGTGTTCCCGACGAAAGCGTGATACCACTCGTCCGGCAACAGTTTTCCCAGGCAGGCGTTCGTACCCGTGCCGCCGCCGGTACCCCCTTTTCGCAAACGGCACCGTACAAGTTTCTGGAGCTTGTTGCCAATCTCGTCAAAACGCGGCGGTACAGCGGCTTTGCCGACCTTTTGCGGCATCCGGTGGTGGAATCCTTTTTGCCGGAGGGTTTTTCTGAAACTCTTCTCACCGAAGCGGACCGGTATCACTCGGAACATTTCCCGTCGGAACTGGACGATTGGCGTCATGATGTCAATCCAACTCTTCAGGAAGCGTGGATGCTGTTGAAAGCGGCCCTGGAACCGTTGCTGAAACTGGGCCGGTTGCCGTCAGACGTCTGGTGTGAACGACTTACGCCGGTTTTGGAACAATTTTTCAAGCAGCCTGTCCCGAAAATGGACGACCTGTTCGAAAGAATCGCCGTACTTCCCGGATTTTTGGTCCGAAAATTCGACGCCTCGGAATTTCTGGAGATGGTGTTGCGGGAACTGCAATCGGTCCGCGTTCCTCCGCTGGTGGACAAGGGAGCGATTGAAATTCTCGGTTGGCTCGACCTAGCGATGGATGACGCCCCGATTTTGGCGTTGACCTGTGTAAACGAGGGGATCATCCCCTCATCGCTCAACTCCGATCTTTTCCTGCCGGACGGGATGCGCAGTGCTTTGGGGATCGAGGACAACGACCGCCGCTTTGCCAGGGACGCTTACGCACTTTCCGTGATTCTGGAAGCGAAAAATAATCCGTCCGACGTGAAACTGATTTCCGGGCGTCGTGACACCGAAGGGAACCCGTTGCTTCCGAGCCGGCTTCTGTTTGCCGACGGTCCGGAAACCGTTGCCCGCCGGGTTCAACGTTTTTTCCAGGTCAAGGAACGGACGACGCCGGTCATTTTTCCCGGTACGTTTCGCGCCGACCGGGAAAAAGCGGCGTTTGGTCCACCGCCGGTCAAACGCCCACTCGATCCGGTCAAGTCGATGCGGGTTACGGAATTCCGGGATTATCTCGCTTGTCCGTACCGGTATTACCTGCGGCACCGGCTTGGGTTGGATGTGCTCCACGATCACGACGAAGAACTTGACGCCGCGAAGTTCGGAAACGTGCTCCATGAAGTGCTTCGTCGGTTTGGGCTAAGCGACATCCGCAATTCCACGGACCGGAACGCAATCGTTACGTTTTTAAGCGAAGAACTGGACAAAATCGCAACGGAAACCTACGGCGAAAAACCGCGAGCCGTCGTTGCGGTCCAAGTGGAGCAGCTTCGGTACCGCCTCAATGCTTTCGCCGACTGGCAGGCGGACTGGGCGTTACAAGGAAACCGGATTCGCCACACCGAGCTGAATCTGAACGAAAACAAAAAAGCTCATTCTTTCCTTGAGCTGGAAGAGGGGCGACGTATGGAATTGCGGGGCCGGATTGACCGGATTGACGTAAACCTCACAACCGGCCAGGGATGGATTTTCGACTACAAGAGTTCCGACGCTGCGAAAACGCCGAAGCAGGTTCATCTCAAAAATGGGGAATGGGTTGACTTGCAGCTTCCGCTTTATTGGCACGTCATTCAACAATCGCTGAAGCTCACACCGGAGATACGCAATTGGACGACCGGGTATATCGTCCTTCCGAAAGACGTGACGAAAACCGGACTGCTGGCCGCCGAATGGGAGGAAAGCGACTACATCGCGGCGATGGAAACCGCCCACCGCGTCGTCCGGGATATTTGGGACGAAAAATTCGACCCCGAGCTCCGGGCCAAAGTTCCGCCGGCGTTTAGCGAAATTTACGCCGCGATTTGCCAATAGCAGCCGCTGCTGTTTCTGCGCAACCGGGCAATCCAGGTCGATAACAAGTTCGCCAATAATAATGGCAGCCGGGAACGGAGCGCAGCGCAGTGACCGGATTTCCCCGCGATTCGGTCCGGTCGCTTCACTCCGTTGCGCTCCCGGCTACCATTCATCGCCAACTTCTTAGCGGCCTGCCCGGAATTTGAGATTGACCTGAATGCCGGTTTTATGGTAGAATGCCGCAGTTGTTCTGGATTGAACGTTTCCCTTTTTCGGCAAGGATTGTCGGCTGCGTCATTTGACATTTTTCCGTGCGATTAAAACGATCCTGAAATGGGTCTTTCTCCTGTGTCTTATCGGGGGCACGGCTTTCGGCGTTTATCTTTATTCCCAGATAAACGACAGGGTGCGTTTGCGCCTGCTTGCCGAGTTTCAACGCAAGTTTCCAGGCTTGGAAATTTCGCTCGGGGCCGCCGAACTCGTTGGAACAGAGCGAATCATCTGTCGCACACTGATCTTTTACGAACCCGCTCAAAATCAGGAACCCCGGCGACGTGTGCTCGAAATCGACGAAGTCGTCCTTCACTGCCCGATCACCCTGAAAAAATACTGGAACGATTCCATCGCAATCGAATCCGCCCAGCTCAATCACCCACATTTCTTTCTCTCCCGGGATTCCGAGGGAAATTTGCGAGAAAAAGATTCCTTTCGAGCCGCCCAGGATCATCGAAGAGAATTTCCCATTTCCCTCTCCAATGGAACCGTCGAGCTGGACAACTTGACCGTATGGAACATTGCCGCAACCATTACGCCGGTGTTTCAGGAGGTTGTCGAGCTGGGAACACCCACTTTTCGCGAATCTGAAGAAGAAAATTTTCTGGAATTCGAATCGATCCCAAGCGTTCGCGAAACCGTTCGCCTTTGGAAATTCGAGTGTACGGCGAGCGGCAACTGGTTTCGCCGCAGCCAAATCGAAGGTTCTTTTGATCCAAAAACGAACGAATGGAACGCCGACGGTTCGTTTCAGCAGCTTCAGTGCGACCACGAACTTTGGACGTTTTTGGAATCGTGGAAGAAAAAGGCTGAAAAGGGAGCAAAAAAAGCTCCTCAAACATTTGATCTTGCGGGAATGATCCGTTCGATTCGCGGCGAGAGCGATTTTGCGTTTCAAATTGCCGGCGACGCAGCCGCGCCGCTCGGATTTCGCGGGAATCTCGAGGGGACGCTTCGCAATGGGCGGGTCCAAGTGGAATTTCTCAAACAACCGGTCTCCGAATTGGGATTGTTGTTTCGGATTTCCGACGAAGGAATCCATATTAACAATTGCCGGGGAGTTTACGGCAACACGGAGATTCTCTTCGCGTACCAACAGCCGAATCTTACCAACCTCGAAGGAGCCGCCCTCCGAATCAAGTCGGGCGACGCTCCGATTGACAAAGAGCTGATCGCCCGGTTTGAACGGTTTTTGCCGAAGAATCTCGAGGAATTTCTCCGGCAGTTCCGGCAATTGTCGGTGAACGCCAATTTGGAAACAATCTGGGTTCGGAAAGGACAACGTTGGATTCCCGACTATTTTCTGCTTCAGGGGACCGACCTGAGTTTGCAGTCCGCCGAGTCCTTTTATCGGATTGATGGTTTGGTCGGAAAAATCCTGATTGATCGCACAGGACTCCTTTCGTTGGATTTCCAGACGCCGCAAACTCCGCTCCGAGAAGTTCCGCGTTTCGTCCAGTGGGATAAATTGTCCGAATCCGTCGAAAATGAAATCGGCAACAAAAATACGCGTCCTTTTCCGCCAAGTCGCTCTTTCCAGGAGCTTTCCGATTTTCCGAATCGACAGACTCCGGTGATTGAAGAGCGTCGGGTTCGTATTTCCGGGGAATTTCACGACTTTTTGACGGTTCCGGAAGGGCACATTCAAATCGAAGCGTCGACGATTCCGATCAATGCGCAACTGTTTGACATGATTCCGGAAAAACAACGGAAAGTCGTTCAGTCGCTTCGTCCGGAAGGATCAATCGACATGATTGTCAACCTCGGGTTTTCCAAAGATTTGGCCGTTCGGGGAATCCAAAAGCATTTTGTCATCAAGGCAAAGAATTGCTCGATCTGTTACGATAATTTTCCCTATCCGGTCCGGGGAATTTACGGAACGATAGAATGGAACGGAACGGACTGGGCGTTTCGCGATTTTTTCGGCGACAATGAATCGACAAGTATGCGGGCGGACGGATACCTGCGAAAAAACAACGACGACTACGCGCTTTCCCTTCATATCATTGCGACCAATCTTCCTTTGGAAGGACGGCTTCAGGAAGCCCTCAAAAATCCAAGCTATCGGGAAATTTATCAATCGATTCGCGGAAGCGGAAAAATCAACGTCGATGCGCAAGTTCTCTTTTTTCCGACAACGAAAAAGCTGCATGTTTCGTTCGACGCCGTTCCCGATCCGGTTTATGGAATTACGATTTGTCCGGTCCATTTTCCCTACCGGATCGAAAACGTTCACGGTCAAATCAGCTTCGACAACGGAAGTTGCACGATCAAAAATCTCAACGGCCGCAACAAGGACGCCAAATTCAGTTCGGATATTCATTGCCAAATTTCGCCGCAGGGGGCGTGGAACATGGATATTCTCCGTCTGCATGTCGATCAGATTTCCGTACAGGACAATGATTTACTCCGGGCGGTTCCGGACCATTTGCGGCAGTTCCTGAAAAGTCTTCGTCTGGAAGGACCGTTCAATTTCGACGGGACGATTCAATTTTCCAAAGCCTACGCCGGAGCACCGCTGAACACGAAATGGAACACGTCGTTCACGCTGTTTCAAAACGCCGCCAATCTTGGCATACCGATTCGCAACATCGCCGGTCAAATCCATTTGCTGGGAGAAAATGATACAGGTCGAACGGAAGTTCTCGGCGAATTGGAACTGGACTCCGCTTTCTACAACGGTATGCAATTTTTGAACATTACCGGACCGTTTTTATACGACGGGCAACAGATTCTCTTCGGCCAAAACGTGATGATGGAGCAACAACAGCAACAAGCGTTTGCCGGTCAATCGCTCTATCGGGGACAAGAAATCGCTTCCACTCCGACGATGCCGACGTTTGAGCAACGGATGTACGGAAAAACGCGCCGGCCTAATTCCACAGACGCCGTGGACCTTTTCGATCCGTACAAGGAGCGACTACAGAATCTGGAGGAAGCGACTCGAAATTCTTTCGTTCCGTCGAGGGATACACGGGCGATTTCCGCATCCGTTTTTGACGGAACGCTTTACTGTCGCGGCGGGATGCTGCTCGGACCGAAAACGACGTCCTACAGTCTGCAAATGGACTTGATTGAAGCGGGATTGGCCCAGCTCGTCCGGGATTACCGCATCGGAACCTCTTCGGAAAAGAACAGCGGTTTTTTGCGAAGAAACGTGTCCGGTTCGATTACAGCCAGTGCGAAAATCAGCGGCGAAGGGAAAAATACCGATACGATTTCCGGCGAAGGGTTCATCGCGCTTCGCAATGCGAACCTTTACGAAACGCCAACGATGATTAAACTGCTGCAAATTTTGAGCATCCAAGAACCGAGCCAAAATGCGTTCACGACCGGCGACGTGAAATTTCGGATTCAGGGGAAGAAAATGCTGCTCAACTCCGTCCGATTTCAGGGAGATGCGTTTGCGTTGGAAGGAAACGGCGATATGCAATGGGACGCGAACCGAAAGATCAACCTGATTCTTCGTCCGGAACTCGGCAATTCCCGAAATCGGGTTCCGATCATCGGCGACCTGATCGGCGGTGCCGGTAAACAGCTCAACGAAATTCACATCGAAGGACCGCTTGGCAATCCCGACGTTACTCGTGTTTCGTTGCCCGGTATGCGCAGTGCCTTCGAACAGATTCAAGGGGAGAATTGATACGGTCCTTTGCCCCATTTTTTTCAAAAAAAATTTATCCATTTTTGGCAAAATTTCCCTAAACGCTTTATTTGCAATAGGTTACGCCAAAAAAACTGATCTTGACACACTGGGAAAGATAGATATAATTAGCGTTATTGGCAAGATCGGAAAAGCTGGCAGAGATAGCCGAGTCAGTAAGATATGCCGATTCCACAAATTGGGCACTGTGCCCTCGTTCAAGGATGCACCGTTAGATTAAGGAAGTTAATTATGTCGATTAAAACTGTATTTACGACCGGCGAGGCCGCAAAAATTTGTAAGGTCAGTCAACAAACGATTATCCGTTGTTTCGATTCCGGGCAGCTCAAAGGATTTCGCGTTCCCGGCAGTCGTTTCCGGAGGATTCCGCGCGATCAGTTGTTCGCCTTTATGAAGGACAACGGAATTCCGACCGATGCCCTGGAAAGCGGCAAACGCAAGGTGCTCGTCGTCGACGACGATACGGATCTCGTGGACTTGATTGTCGACGTTCTCGAACGCGATGGTCGATTCGAAACGAAAACCGTCAACAACGGATTTGAAGCCGGGATGATGGTCAAGGAATACCGGCCCGACCTGATCGTTCTCGACGTGATGCTCCCCGACATCAACGGAAAAGAGGTCTGCTTGCGGGTTCGAAGCGACGCTTCGCTCGAAGCGGTCAAAATCATCTGCATCAGTGGCATGGTCGAAGAAGACAAGATCGCCGATCTGAGAGAAGCAGGTGCCAACGATTTCCTCCACAAACCGTTCTCCAGCGATGTCCTGATCGAACGTATCTGCAACCAGCTCGAAATCGAAGCGTTTGTTTAGTAAAGATAGAGGGGAGAAGGTAGCCATCCACATCATCCGCCTCACACCGCCGGGACGAAGTGCAATTGCTTCTTTACGCCTTGAAGGGGAGAAGGTCGCTGAAATTTTCAAGTGGTTGTCCGTGAAGTCCACCCTTGTCCGAAATGTACCGGTCTATGCCCGGTTTCCTTTGGATATTTTGGGAACATCGGAAGAGGTTGTTCTGCACCTTCTTGACGAAAACCACTTGGAAATCCACTCGCACGGCGGCGAGGCGGTGGTGGCGGCCATTATGCAAACACTTAAAAACCGGTTTCAGGCGGCCGAATTGTTTTGGGGTGATTGGATATTAAAAAATAAACCGTCTCAAACTCAAATCGCCCTTTCCCTGATCCCTTTCGCGAAAACGGAGCGGATCGCCAAAATCTTGCTGGATCAATATCACGGGGCGTTGGATCGGGAACTCGTAGCGATACAAGCCTGTGCGGGCAAGATGCCCGCGCTCCATAGTGCGGGCAAGATGCCCGCGCTCCATAGTGC
>CAZNVM010000367.1:0-1883 GCA_964576215.1 uncultured Planctomycetaceae bacterium | reverse complement strand
ATGCAAGGTTTTTCAGCAATCTGGTAAAAAAACAAACGCAAAACACTTGGCAATTAAAAATCACGCAAATCCTTTTACAACAATGGGTTACTTCGCTTGACAGTCAAGTCAGACTGCCAAGTTACTTAACGGCGTAGGATGACACTCCTGTGTGCCATCCGAAATTACGAAATTACACTCAACACAGGTTAGAGAACAGGTCTATTAAGGCAATACCAAACTAAATCTACCATTAGTAGCCTGCCCCCCGGTTTCACACCCTCTTGTCTCAGATTGACGCGCCGCTCTGGAAGCGGTATGATGCGTCAGGTTGTCCTAACAATTTCACTCAACTTCAGGGAGTTTTCCATGACGAATCCATTTTCCAGACGTGATTTCCTTACGGCCTCTGCTCGGGGCGGTTTGGCCGCAATGCTTGCCGGAATCGCACCGACGGTTCTCGTCGGCTCCGGTGCCTCGGTTAACGAAAAACCGGCCTTGCTCGGCGGAACTGCGATGAACCAATCCTCCTATTCCCACTGGCCGGTCCTGCAAGGGGACGAGGAACAGTACCTGCTCGAAGTTCTCAAAACCGGCCAATGGTTTCGCGGAGCCACAGGGCTTGGCATGGTCTCCCGTTTCGAGGAAGAATATGCGAACATGTGCGGTGCCAAATCGTGCGTCGCAACCAGCAGCGGCACGTCGGCTTTGGTAACATCGCTTGCCGCAATCGATACCGGTCCCGGCGATGAAGTCATCACCTCGCCGTACACCTTCATTGCAACGATCAATTCGATTCTGGCCCATTACGCGCTTCCCGTTCTGATTGACGTTGACCTCGATTCGTTCCAGCTCGACGGCAAACTCGCCGATGCCGCTTGTAACGAAAATACGCACTGCCTGCTTCCCGTTCACATTGGCGGTAATCCGGCCAACATGGACGACTTCCTCGCCGTCGGCAAAAAACGAAAAATCCGCGTGATCGAAGATGCCTGCCAGGCACACCTCGGCCAGTGGCGTGGGAAAAAACTCGGAGCGGTCGGCGACGCCGGTTGTTTCAGTTTTCAAGTTTCGAAAAACCTTTCCAGCGGCGAAGGAGGCGCGGTTTTGTCCAACGACGAAATGCTCGCGGAAAAAGTTTACCAATGTCACAACAACAGCCGTGGCCGCAAGCGGGACAGTTTTGATTTTACGTATGGGGCGGCTCGCGGCGTCAACAACCGCATGACCGAGTTCCAGGGGGCCATCCTTTGTGCTCAGATCAAGCATATTGAAAAATACGCACAGATCCGGAACGAAAACGGGCTTTATCTGAACAAGCGGCTTGCCGAGATTCCCGGCGTTTTTCCGGCAAAAATTTACGACGGGGCCGTCAATGCGTGGCACCTATACATGTTCCGGATCGATGCGGAACAGTTCGGAATCAGCCGTGATCTGTTTTTCAAAGCACTTTCCGCCGAAAGAATCCCGTGTAGCGGTGGATACGGTGCCGTCGATTGGGTCAATTTCGTGCGTCAATCGTACAACACGACCGCCGGAAAACGGGTTTATCCGAAATCGGTGCTCGACCAATGGGCCGAGCGTGTCGGACCGTTGCCGCAGTTTCAGAAACTCTGTTCGCAAGCGGTTTGGTTTACGCAGAATATGCTGATTGGTCCAAGAGAAAACATGGACATCATCGCCGATGCCGTTAAGCGTATCCAGAAAAACGCCGCCGAAATTGCGAAAGCGGGCTAGCCGCGAATTTGGTTTGGTATTCAGGAGGATTGCAAAGTCCCTGGGAACGCAGGCTTCCAGCCTGCGCGAAGGTTGCGGAATGAAGTCTCCGCCCTGCGCAGGTAGGATGCCTACGAACTCACTGGCAGGCTGGAAGCCTGCGTTCCCAGGAAAAAAGCGACTTTGCA
>CAZNVM010000366.1:0-31283 GCA_964576215.1 uncultured Planctomycetaceae bacterium | reverse complement strand
CCCAGGCGGAGCACTTAACAATTTCTCTCCGGCCGGAAAACTATGGAGTGTCCTCCGACCAAGTGCTCAGCGTTTACAGCCAGGACTACCGGGGTATCTAATCCCGTTCGCTACCCTGGCTTTCGTGCCTCAGCGTCAGATAAGGCCCAGTAAGCCGCCTACGCCACCGATGTTCCTTGCAATATCAAAGCATTTCACCGCTCCACCGCAAGTTCCGCTTACCTCTGCCTTCCTCAAGTCCGCCAGTATGGAACGCAATTCCTCAGTTGAGCTGAGGGATTTCACATCCCACTTAACAGACAGCCTACGCACCCTTTAAGCCCAGTGATTCCGAATAACGTTTGCTCGGTTCGTCTTACCGCGGCTGCTGGCACGAACTTAGCCCGAGCTTCTTCCTAAGATAGGTCAAACACAAGGGATTGCCCTTGTACATTTCCTCCCCAACGAAAGTGTTTTACAACCCGAAGGCCTTCATCACACACGCGGCGTCGCTCGGTCAGACTTTCGTCCATTGCCGAAGATTCTCGACTGCAGCCACCCGTAGGTGTCTGGGCAGTGTCTCAGTCCCAGTGATCCGGGTCACGCTCTCACGCCCGGTACCCATCTAAGCCTTGGTGCACCATTACTACACCAACTAGCTAGTAGGATATGGACCCATCCTCCGGCGGAATCACACCTTTGATCCGGAGATATCATCGAGTATTACCGGCAGTTTCCCACCGCTATCCTCGACCTGAGGGCAGGTAATCCATACATTACTATCCCTTCCGCCACTAACGTATTGCTACGTCCGTACGACTTGCATGCCTAATCCACGCCGCCAACGTTCATTCTGAGCCAGGATCAAACCCTTCAATTTATATATTGTTTCTATCCTCGATCTATTCAACCGACGGCTAAACGTTTTGAGAGTTCTCTCTTGGTTGCCTTTCCAGGTCATGGAAAGGACTTTTTAATTTCAACTCCGATCCTCAATCGGCTATTTTTGGGGCTTCACATTTTCTATCGAAAATGTAAAGTCAGCTGGCAATCCACGTTGAAAAGATTGCCATCTCACTATACAAACATCACTACCTAGTTGTCAAATATCAACACGATCGAGACTTCAGTGAGGAGAACAAGCTCCTCTTTCAATCGTGAGAAGGAGTAATCTACTCGATATTTGTCTATCGTCAAGCACCCACTTAAAAATTATTAGATTTTTTTGTTTGTGCCTCAGTTCACTCCTTTTTCCCTTCGGAAAACACATTTGCGAAAGGTGTCGCCGTGAGAGAGCTGGGAGTTTATCACACTTGAGAGTAAGGTCAATGCCCACCCATAAAAAAAGGACAACACGACTGGTGTCGCATTGTCCTTGGTTTGTGCGCTGTAATAATCAAGCTGGGTCAGCCGTAATGAGAATCGTTAATCCAGAAAACTTTGCGAGGCGAAGCAAACCCCGTTCTCATCACGGAATGATTTTTACAACGGTGCTGTTTCGTTCGCAAAAAACGGAAAAAAAACCGCTTTGGAACTTTTTGGTTTTATCATGCAGTAACTCTCGATTGCTCAAGACTTCATGAGTGGTCCGGCACACGATTCCGTTTCAACCGATCTTCCATGATCCGTCTTCCCGGAATCGCACACGGCAAAGTAAGACAACTTTGCTCTGGTCGAATCATCGAAATATTTCTTTCAGATGTTTAATTTGGAATAACCGCAACAACAAGAATAATTAATATCGCCGCATTTTAAGCCGGGTTGTTCCTTTTGCGTAATTTGTATCGATTAAAAAGATTTTAGCAAAGGCTAAAATTGATGGTGTAACTGCAATTTGGGCACCGGTTGATCTTGCCGCTGCGAAACGGCAGAATTTGCCGGACGGTCGGCGAATTTTGCCGAATTCCGCACAAAAAAATTTTTACTTTCTCGATAAAAAGACTCAAGTTTTTCAGGGCAATTTTATTTCAAATGCGGAGAGACTGGAAAAATCAGGGCGAAACCGTTTGGCACGATTTATGCTCTTGCACTTTACCGTCTGACGGCAATCGTCTGCCGTCTGCCGTCTGCTGACAGCCAACTGCTATCTCATTACCATGTCCTACGGTCTTTACGTTTCTGCGGAAGGGGCTCATTCTCAAGAGTACCGGCTTCGCACCATCGCAAACAATATCGCCAACGTTGACACGCCCGGTTTCAAGCGGGAAGTCGCGTTGCAAATGGCCCGGCACACCGAGCGCATCGACCAGGGATACGATTATCCCGGTAGCGGCTCGATCAACGACATCAGCGGCGGCGTGATTACCGTCGGCACGAAAACGGAATTTATGCTTGGCAAAGTCGAATCGACGACGAATCCGACCGACTTGACGATTGCCGACGACGGAAAGGGTTTTTTCGTTGTTCAAGACCCCAGAAACGGCGAATTTTTACTCACCCGGGCCGGGAATTTCGAGATTCTTTCCGATGGACAGTTGGTGCTCCAGAGCGGCAAAGGACGCTATTCCGTTGTCGATGAGGACATGCAGCCGATCTTTATCGACGTCAGCGACCCGACCTGGAGAATTAACGACGACGGGACGGTCCAACAGGCCGGGGGAGTCTTCACGAACATCGCTATTGTTCGTTCGAACAACTACAACGATATGCTCAAACTCGGTGAAAACGTTTACCGTGCTCTGGATGGTTTTACGCCGGTTGCGCAGACGGACCGTAAAGTGAAAGCATTCACACTGGAACGCTCTTCGGTCAACCCGGCGGCGGAGATGATCGAGATGATCGTAACGGCCCGGGCAATCGAAACGAATACGAAAATGATGCAAAACCAGGACGAAATGACCGCCGGACTGCTCAATAAAGTGCTGAGCTTATCGTGATGCCGTGCTTGCCGGTTCTGCGGCGGTGCGACCGCTCTTTTGCAACATTTCCCGCTGGAATTTTCGGATATCCTCGATCAAACGTTCGTTTTTCCGTTGGATTTCCTGAATTTCGTTTTTCTTCTGCACGCAAAACGCATCCAGGGCTTTGCAAAGCTCCTCGACTTCCTTCCGCTGCGCCTTCATTTGCTCGATTTCTTTTTTGAGCTGCTCATTCTCATTTTGGCAAGACGTTAGAGCTTCGGATGCCAAGCGATTGGATTCGTCAATTTCGGATTGCTGGAGTATTTTCTCGGCAAGTTGCGCCGTGTTTTCAATCCGCTTTTGGTAGTGGTAGGCAAAAAACGTTCCGAAGTCGATTGCTTCAAAATTTTCCGGGGCCTTGGAGTACAAATCCCGAATCGACTCCGGCAGATATTTTTCCTTGTCAGCATCGGCCAAAACCTCAAATAGATCGTATCGGTCCGTAGGGCAACGAGAAAAGACCGACCACGCCGCTTGTTGTCCCGCCCCTTGCTCGGAATCCTCTTGTGCGTTTTGCGGAGATTGCGAGTCCCGTTGGCTGGTATTCAAATTCTGCAATTCAAGGTCGGTTAAAACGTCCAGCGATTCGGCGACGACATCAAGATTTTGAACTTGCGAGACGGCAAATCGCCCGAGGTATTTTCCCCCTTTGTCGAAGGGGCGTTGATCGAAAACATAGACCGTATCGCCGACATTCATCGTTGCGGCGGTCGATTCCTGTTTCACGGAGAATACAATTTTTACACGCTTGTCCTGCAACTGGTCCACGCTTTTCGGCGTGCAGTCCCGCCAGTTTTCTGCACGGTCCGACAGCAGCGCGGCATTTCGGACCTCCAGCACCGGAATCGTTCGGATTTGCATGACCGAAACTCCCTTACCGCTATCTTCCGGGTAAGCCGTCATCTCTTCGGACGACTTGACGGCCGCGGCTGTTTCCTTTTCGAGTTTTACGATTTCAGCACCACGTTTCGTATAGTGGCTCTGGACTTTGGCCGACCAAAACGTTGCGAGGACCGCCACCAGACAAATCAAACCGATAAGAACCTTATTCCAGATGTTCATAGTATTGCAAGAGAGAGTGGTTGCCGACTGATAATCCCCCCGCTCCTATCGGCAATTGAATCAATCAACAGCAACAGCAACAGAAGACCGGAAGGTCGGATATTGCGTTCTTCTTCAAAGCGAAAAAAGAGAAAATTCGTTAAAATCCCTACATTCTTCGCAGATTCCGCCGGAACGCAACTCTTGGCGAAATGTACCTTCTTTTTTCCCTCTTGTCAACAAAACCGTTGTTCTCTCTTGGCAAAAACGGGAAAAAGGTTCGTGAAACCTCATGCTTACAATACATTCCTTACAATCGGTACAAGCCGTACCTCAGGAGTGATTATTTTAATCCTTATGGGGTATACCCCCCTACTATCCGGTAAAGCGAGAACATTCCCAAGACGATAAATCGTTCAATACCTATAGGGACAGTTCGTTTGAAATTGTCAAATAGTGAAAATTTAAGGATTGTAGGGCATTTGTTTAGCCGCCGCACCCTGTGCGGCGATATTGGCCATGTTTGCGAAACGTAAATACATCCAACTGGCGGTTGTGATTTTTTGTTCGGCGTTGCTACTGGGACTTCATTCCGGTTGTAGCCGTTCGCATTATCGCCAAAAAGCGAACAACGAAGCGTACGCATTGGTCAATACCGTCGCAAGCGATTCCCGTTGGCAATTGCATGATTACTCGCTCAATGCGGCAAAAGATTCCCGGCATTACGACCCGTTTGACCCTGACTGCGAACCGATGCCAGGCGACGATCCGACCGCACAGCGTCTCATGCAACGGGTGGACGGAAAGAAGGGTTCCAAGGCGTGGGAAAAATACGGGAAAACGTCCTACTCGGAAAACCCCCATTGGCGTCAATATCTTTCCGTCGACGAAACCGGGGCAATCGTTCTCGACAAGGAAACCGCCGTGCGTCTTGCGTTGAAACATTCTCCGGCGTACCAAACGACGATGGAAAACCTGTACAAATCGGCACTGCTCGTTTCGTTGCAGCGATACCATTTCGACGCAAAATTTTTCGGCGGCAATTCATTGCTTTACACCGCCACCGGAAAGCCGACCCACACCTTGAAGGATACGACCGACCTGGGCATGACCCGAAATTTTGCCAGTGGAGCGGATATTTTGGTCGGATTTGCCAACACGCTCACCTGGCAGTTTTCTGGTCAGGACGGTTATTCCTCGTTGTCGGCGTTGAATTTTTCGTTCGTACAACCGCTTCTGCGCGGCAGTGGACGAGCGGTCGCTTTGGAAAACCTGACGCAAGCGGAACGAAATTTCCTTGCCGAGGTGCGGCATTCGGCCTACTATCAGCAGGGCTTTTACGTTTCGACTGTAACCGGTTCCACTGGAATTCCCGGTCTCGGCGGCGGGGGCAAGGGATATTACGATCTCCTTTCCCAGCAGGTCCAGATCAACAACCAGATGCAGCAGATCGCTTCGTTGGAAGATACGCTCAACCGGACGACGCAAATGTTCATTGCCGGTCGTCCGGGAGCCGGAAGAAAAGTGGACGTGATCAACACCCGCATCCGGCTGCTCAGTTCACAAAACGAGTTGCTCCAGAAAAAAGGGAACTACGAAGGAATGGTCGAAGCGTACCTTCAATCCCTCGGACTTCCGCCGGACCAAAAAGTTCGCGTCCAGGACCCGCTTCTGGAACAATTCGAACTCATGTCGCCGTCGCTGCGAAAATTGCAGGAAGACCTGAACTTGCTGCTGGCGATCCTGCGGGACGAAAACCAGGCGATTCCGGACGAACTGCGAGGCCGCATTCCGGTTTTTGCCCAACAATTACGGCAAGATGTCGGAATCGTCGAAAAAGACTTGATTTATCTCGAAAAAACGATCCCGGAAAGAATCGCCAACCTCCAATTCCTCGAAGATCGGCCCTCCGTGCGCAACGGTGAAGTTTCTTCCGACGTCTGTAGCATCCCGGAATTCCAGGAACGGATTCGATCGCTCCAAATCGCACTCCCGGAAAAGAAAAGCCGGATCGAGATGATCGTCGAACTGAACGAACGGCTTGCTCCTTACGACAAATCGCAACTTCAGGTGCTGATCGAAGAGGAAAAGTTCGACGAAGAGACATTGGAAATTCTTTACCGGTTGAACCTGATGGATGTCCTTCCCGTTTTGAATCGGGAGATTAGCGAACGGATTGAAAAACCGTACAGGGAACAGCTTGATCCCTTGACGCAAAAGCGGCGTCGGGCACAGATGGAACTCAACCGTTTGGAAGGTCTCTTGTCGAGTCTGGAAAATTCCCGGGAAGATCGGCCTTTCGTGGAGCAAACCTACAGGGAAACGCGGGAAAAAATGGATTTATTCCGAAAGGAAGTCCAATCGTTTCTTGCAGAAATTTCGCAAGTTGAAGCGGCGAAGGAAAAGGAAGTTCAAAAACGGATTCACGATTGGGTTGCGGGAGACCGGACTCTTGCCGTTGGAAAGTCGTTTGAGAAAGCCAGGGAAGAAATACGGCAGGAACGGACATCGGACAGCGATCTCATTCGCGTTCCCGACTCCTATCGAACCTGGCTTAACCGCGTTTCGTACCGATTGGCGTCGGAGCTGAACGAGCTGTTGATTCTCCAGGCGCGAATCCGGCTGGATTCCATCACTTTGATGCCGATTGACGTTTCGGCGGAAGAAGCGTTTAACCGAGCTTCGGAAAACCGGCTCGACTGGATGAATCAACGGGCGGCGTTGGTTGACGCCTGGCGTCAAATCGAGATCACCGGCAATGCGCTCCGGGGCGTCCTGGATTTGAAAGTCGATGGGGAAATTAAAACGGAAGGGAATAATCCGTTCAATTTTCGGGGAAAAACCGGCACCGTGAGCGTTGGGTTGAACTGGAAGACGCCGTTGGACCGGTTGAGGGAACAGAATGCGTACCGCACGGCGTTAATCAATTACCAGAAAGCAAGACGCGATTACTACACTTACGTGGACAGCGTCAAAGCGAACCTGCGGAGCACCGTGCGGGACATTCAGGTGAGCCAGCTCGGATTCGAAATTCAGCGGGAAAACGTGTTTAGTGCAATCGTCAACGTCGATTCGGCCATGTTGAACCTGGAAAACCCCGACGCAACCAATGTCAATGCGACCCGGGACGTTTTGGACAACTTGAACAGTTTGCTCAACGCCCAGAATACGTTTATGTCGACCTGGGTCCAGTATTTGCAGCAACGGATGCGGTTTGAACTGGCGATGGGAATTTTCCAATTGGATTCCGAAGGAATGTGGATCGACACCGGTCCGCTCCGGGACAAAACGCAGAAATCGGAAGGTTTTTCAGACGCGCCGATTCCGTTTCCACAAGTTCCTGAATTCCAACAACTGCCGCACGAACCAGAGCCGCGCACATAATAAGCGGTAGCTGGTTCTCCGCTTACTGCGTGCGCGGCTCTGATTCGAAATAGAGTCGGTTGCTACGCCACTCAAAACGCTTTCTTCAATTCTTCAGCCTTATCCGTTTTTTCCCAGGTAAAGTCCGGCTCATTGCGTCCGAAGTGGCCGCCGTGCGCCGTTTTTTGGTAGATCGGGCGACGCAAATCGAGATATTTGATGATCCCGCCCGGCGAGAGCGGAAACATTTGCCGAACCACGTCGGTCAGTTTCGCTTCATCAACCTTACAGGTTCCGGCGGTGTCAATCAACACGCTCACCGGATCCGAAACTCCGATGGCGTAAGCCAACTGGACCTCGCAGGAGTCGGCCAAACCGGCGGCGACGACGTTTTTCGCAACGTATCGGGCCATGTAGGCGGCACTGCGGTCCACTTTCGTGCAATCTTTACCGCTAAACGCTCCGCCGCCGTGCCTTGCCCAGCCGCCATAAGTATCGACGATGATTTTCCGTCCGGTCAAACCGCAGTCGCCGTGCGGACCGCCGACGACAAACTGACCCGTCGGGTTGATATGGTACTTGATACCACCGCAATCCAGGTTCTTCGGCAAACAGGGAACAATGACGTTCGGAATCAGGTAATCCATGATCCCTTTCTGATTGATCGACGGATCATGCTGCGTCGAAACGACGACCGTATCGATTCGGACCGGCTTGAACCCGTCAAATTCGACCGTAACCTGGCTTTTGCTGTCCGGTCGCAACCAGGGGACTTCCCCTTTGAATCGAACTTCGGTCAGTTTGTTGGTGATTCGGTGCGACAAGGCAATCGGAATCGGCATCAGTTCCGGCGTGTGATTGCATGCGTAGCCGAACATGAGTCCCTGGTCGCCGGCTCCGATGTCTTTGCTTGAGGCGGCGTTTTCATTGACTCCCATTGCAATATCGGGGCTTTGACGGTCCAACGCGACCATAACGGCACACGTATCGGCGCAGATGCCCCATTTATCGTCACTGTAGCCGACATCCCGGATCACCTGACGTACAATGTCGGGATAGTCGACCCGGGCTTGGGTCGTGATTTCTCCGGCAATGATCGCAACGCCGGTCGTCACCATTGTTTCGCAAGCGACGCGGCTCATCGGGTCTTGTTGAAAAAGTGCGTCAAGCACGCCGTCGGAAATCTGGTCCGCCAGTTTATCGGGATGCCCCATGCTTACCGCTTCACTTGTAAATAATCGCTTGCTCACGTTAGTTCTCCTAAAATAAAAGAAAGGTTCGGACGGAAAAAATCAGTTCCTTATTCTACCGACAAAACGACTTACGATCAAGGAGCGAGTCATTTTTGGACAAATGATAAAATGAGTACTCCATCCACTTGAATTTGCCTTTGAATCTGCTACCTTTTGGAAGATCGTCGCACAGAATGCGGCGGCCAGGTAACCCCCAATTCTCTCCTTTGATTCTTCATTATGTCAGCACCTATCCCTTTTGTCCCACTTCAAAACGCTCTTAAACCCCTCTATTTCGGGATCGATGTCGGGGGAACCAGCATCAAAATCGGCTTGGTTGACAGCAACGGTTCTTCAATCGATTTGAAAGAATTCGACGCCTCCGGTTCGACGCAAAGCGTTGCCAAAATCGCAACGGAACGAAACGTGGAAGCTGCCACGCAGTCCATGGCACTGGAAATCCTCCGTTTGTTGGAAAAACATTCGCTTACCGTCGAAGACATTGCCGGAACGGGACTCGGTATCCCCGGCACAATGGATGTAAAAACGCAACGATTGCGTCGACCGCCGAATCTCCCGGAATGGGAAGGCTATCCGATCTGCCAGGAACTTTCCAACAAAATCGGCGTTGGCGTCGTTTTCTGCAACGATGCGAATGCGGCGGCGTTCGGCGAATACTGGGTCGGTTCCGCAAAGGGACATTCCAGCGTCGCACTGTTGACGATGGGAACCGGCGTCGGGTGTGGAATCATCATCGACGGACGCTCCGTCGATGGTGCCATCGGATACGGCGGCGAATGCGGACACATCATCATTGATATTTCCGAGGACGCCAAAATTTGCGGCTGCGGAAAACGCGGACATTTGGAAATCTATGCCAGCGCAACCGGCGTTGCCCGACGGGCGATCAGTCTTACCGACACGAAAGTGAGTTCGTTACGTAATCGAATCATCCCGGAAACACGGTTGAGCGACATTCCCAAGCTGGTTTGCGAAGAAGCGGAGCAGGGGGACCAGGTTTCGTTGGATATTATCCGTGAAGCCGCCACATATCTTGGAATCGGAATCGTTTCCATGCTGAATACGATTGACCCGGCCTGCGTACTGATCGGCGGGGCGATGACTTTTGGCGGCAAAGGCTCACCGATGGGGGAAAAATACATCGGCTGGGTTCGGGAGGAAATCAACAAGCGGGCGTTTCCGGCGATTGTCAAAGCACTGACGCTCGATTTTGCCGTTCTCGGCGGCGACGCCGGATACATCGGTGCGGCGGGGATCGCAAAATCCTGCAACGCGTCGGCCAACGGCTAAACGGCCGTTAAACCAATGAAGCGGAAACGTTCCACCTTGTGCGACGCAAAAAACGGACCATTATTTTTTCGAAACCATGCGACTTTTTGTACCATTACTTTTTATCGGTTGTCTCTGTGGTGTTGTATTCCTTGCCGGTTGTGACCGTCCGGAACATGAAGCGTTCCACTACGGAAAAGTGATCGACCATCTTCCCAACATCCCGGAAGCCCGGGAACCGTTTGAGATACCGGATATCGAAGGAATTGATCGGGAGGATTTGCTGAAACAACGGTATTAATTCCAACTATGCCCCATGCTCTATGCCCTCTACTCTTGCTTTTCCTCCTTTGGAGTCCGGTTCTTGCGGAATCGGAGGCTGAAGTCTTGTGGACCGTTCCGCCGGAGTCGCAGCTTCGGGCCGACTTGCTGGGATACCTGAACGTGTTCGTTTCCGACGAGATTCTTCGGAACAAAGTCATGGAATCCTGGTCGGTAGACGAGTCCGTTGCTTTGCCTTCCGCCGAAATTCTTACGCAGCGGGTGTTGGATTCCCTGCGAACGGCGTCGCCGGAAATTGCCGCGTTTTTGAACCTTTGCGACGCGATTGAATGGACGCCGTTACCGTTCGGCCAAAAATTGCAATTACCGGAAATTCCGGACCACTCAACTGCCGTTTCACCTCGCTTGACCGGGACGTTGCGGATGTACCTCGCCGAACGTTTGATTCGTGCTCACTATTACGACGAAGCGTTGATGTTGCTCCGTGAAATGAACCCGGAAAACACGATTGATCCGATTATCGTTCTTTTTTGTCTCGGAATCGCTCACAACGAGTTGCTTAACAAAAGGGAAGGGCTTCTTGCGATGAAGCAGCTTCGGGATTCGTTTCCGACGGAGTCCCCTTATTCCCGGAGGTTCGCCGAGGTCGCCAAATTGCTGGAAAACGAGTTGAAAAACATTGACGACGAAGAAGAAAACCCGGAAAACATCGCTCGAAGAATGGAGGACGTGCAGCGACGGCTTGGGCAGGGAAACACGGACGACGGCGTTCAAAAAGTCGAAAAAGACGTGCTTGATTCGCTGGAAAAGCTGATTGAAAAGCTGGAAGAGCGGCAAAAGCGATGCCAATCCGCTCAAGGAGGCCAGGGGAACAAACCGGCGGGCGACAGCCGGATTATGCGGCAAAAGGGGCCGGGCAATGTCGGCGAAAAGAACGTCGGCGACCAAAGCGGCTGGGGCGAGTTGCCAGCCAAACAACGGGAAGCCGCTCTGATGCAAATCGAGCAGGAATTTCCGCCGCACTATCGGGATATTATCGAACAGTATTTCCGACAGATGGCACGGTAATATTTTTATTCTTGTTAGCCGCCTCGCCCTGCGAGGCGCAAAATATGGTTCACGCCTCGCAGGGCGAGGTAGCTAAAACACGATACATTATGCGACAAATCATTGCGTATCACATTACTTTCGGCACCTACGGTTTTTAGTTGCCCAACGACCCTCGTGGCTCCGGTTCCGATTATGTGTACAGCGAACGGCTTCGTCAGTTTGGGCTGGCGACCAAGGTTTCCACGTCGCACAGTGTTGCCCACAATCCTCACAATGTTCAACAACGCCTTGCTGCCAAAAACGCTCTCAAATTTCCACCGGTTCGATTGACGGGTGTTCAGGCTTTGGCTGTTTCGAAAGGGTTTCGTCAAGTCGTTACCGATACGCAATTGAAAATTTACGCCTGTGCGATTATGCCCGATCATGTTCATTTGGTTTTTGCCGTCCATTTGCGGACAGCAGAGTCGCTTGTCAATCAATTGAAAAGTTGTGCGACCAAACAGTTGACCGCCGAAGGACTCCATCCGTTTAACGGCGAACACTCTCCGTGGCAACGGAGTTTTTGGAACGTTTTTCTCGATTCGGACGACGATGTTCACCGTGCGATTCGTTACGTTGAGCAAAATCCGGTTCGAGACGGTCTCAAACCGCAAAAATGGTCGTTTGTTGTTCCATTTGTCATTTAGCCGCCTCGCCCTGCGAGGCGCAAAATATGGTTCACGCCTCGCAAGGCGAGGCGGCTACAAGGCTAAAATTTAAGATTTCAATCGGAACAAATTGAGTGTCCGTTTCATGTAGAGATCGTCGATCAGAGCCGGGTGGCCGCCGTAGGGATGCGATTCCGTGATAACCCTCGTGGTGCCATTTTGCTCCGAAATCCCAAGAGCGATAAATACCGGAACGCCGTTTTTCCCGCTGTCCGGATACGGTCCAATCGCTAACGAATAATCGGCATTGAACATTTTGAGCGCATGACGGCACATGAGCGCAACGACTTGTTCATTCTGTTCGGGAGTGGTTTCAGAAAAATCGTGCGGAATTTCCTGCTTTTCGGCCAGTTCACTGGAAAACCGAATCGCGTTTTTCAGAGCGGCGGCGGAACGAACGATCAAACCGCCGAGAAACGCCTCCAGGGCAAGCGGCGATGACGCCAGGGCGTCGTCCAGCAAACCCCGTGTGCCCCACTCCATCACGGCAATCGTTTTCTTTTGTTGTTGCAATATTTCACAAACGACGTCAGCCAGGGTTTGGTCCGCTTCGCCGTAGATGAGCGGTCCGAGTTTGTCGTAAATAAGCTTGGCCGTCGGTTCCATTTGCTCGAAACATTCTTCCTCGGTCGGAGCTTCCGCCTGGATTCGGAGCGTAATCGTTGCACGGTCCGCCGTGATACCAACCAACGGAAAACGGGTGCGATTCACGATGTCCGGCAGCATCGTTTCGACCTGGCTTTCCCCGGCACCGAACGAATGGATCGACCGGGAACGGATCACCACGTTTCGCCCGGTCATTTTCCGGCAAAACGCTTCCAGTTCGCCGCGGACCGTTTCGTGCCACATTTCCTTCATCTCCGCCGGAACGCCGGGGAGCGCAATGATGCGATAATGCGACATGAGATTTTCGTGCGAATTTTTACGGGCAACGGTTACATCGACACCCGGCGCGGTTCCGTTCGGATTGCGGATCGCTTTTCCCCCTTGCGGAATGAACGCTTGCTTTTCGTTGTTGCTCGTCATTTCGCGGCCCCGTTTCCGAAAAAGGGCTTTGATGCTTTCGAGAGCGTCGGCGTTTTGTTCCAGTGGAACGCCGAGCAGGGCGGCAATCGATTCCCGGGTCAAATCGTCCGCCGTCGGACCGAGGCCGCCGGTTGCAATGATGACGTCGGCACGCTGCGTGGCGATTCGGAGCACGGCAATCGTTGCGTCCAGGTCGTCGCCGACCGTCGTATGGTAAAGGCCCCGAATACCGAGATCGGACAATTCCCGGGCCAACCATTGCGAGTTGGTATCAAGAATTTTTCCGCAAGTCAATTCGTCGCCGATGGAGAGGATTTCTGCAATCATTTGAGTTGGCGGCAGGGCATTTGAGTTAGCGGCGGGGCTTGCCCCGCGTTAAATCTGCGTGCGGTTTCATTATAGCGTTTTCGCGGTTTTTGGTCAAGCGATTTTTGGTCGTTGTTAAAGACATCGGCAAGAGAACTGCAAAGTCCCTGGGAACGCAGGCATCTTGCCTGCGCGAGGCAGGCTGGAAGCCTGCGAACCCAAGAGCAGGCAAGATGCCTGCGTTCCCAGAGGTGCCCTCAATTTCTATCCATTTTGAACAATGCAACTCTCTTAAAGACATCGGCAAAAAACTTCAGTTTTCCTGTGCCTTGTTAATATCCAGCGTGACCATCTTCAGAAGCTGTTCGTCGCTCATTTCCGTAACGAGCGTTTCACCTCCCCCCTCCACGATTTCCTTCGCCAGGCTTTTTTTGCTCTCGATCAAATCGTCGATTCGCTCTTCAATGGTTCCACGACAGACGAATTTGTGTACGAGAACATTTTTACGTTGCCCGATGCGGAATGCCCGGTCCGTCGCCTGGTTTTCAACCGCCGGGTTCCACCAACGGTCGAAATGGACGACGTGTGACGCCGCCGTCAGATTCAAGCCTGTTCCGCCCGCCTTGAGCGAGAGGACGAAAAACGGCGGTCCGGCTTCCGTTTGAAACGCATCCACCATCTCCTTGCGTTTTTTGATCGCCGTTGTCCCGTCGAGAATCAGGCCCGGTCGCTTGAAGATGGTCTGCAGGTAATGTGACAATGGTTCCGTGATCTCACGAAACTGCGAAAAAATCAACACTTTTTCCTGGCGTGATGCAATTTCGTCACAAATTTCCCGTAATCGCTCGAATTTTCCGCTTCGCATCGGATCAAAGTCGCCGTCGCCGGTCCACTGGGCCGGGTGGTTGCAAATCTGCTTGAACCGCATCAGGTAAGCGAGGATCAAACCGCGACGTTTCATGTTTCCCTTGTCTTCCCGCAATTCACGCAACTCTTTTTCCAGTTGCTTGACCGACTGGGCGTAAATCGCTGCCTGGTTTTTGCTCAAGCCGCACCATGCCGTTACTTCCGTTTTGTCCGGCAGGTCCGAAATGATTTTTTTGTCGGTTTTCAAACGCCGCAAAATGTACGGTTGCGTGAGTTTGCGCAACGGGGCATAATTGACGCTTTCCGTATTTTTCGAGAGCGATTTCACAAATTTCGAGAACGCCGCGTTCGAGCCGAGCAAACCGGGATTAAGGAAATCAAACAACGACCATAAATCGCTGAGCCGGTTTTCAATCGGTGTACCGGTCAGCACGATACGTCCGGCGGTGTTGAGTTCTTTTACCGCCTTCGCTTGTTTCGTCCCGGCGTTTTTGATCGCCTGTGCTTCGTCGAGGATAATGTTGCGCCAGTGCTGCTTCTTGATCCAGTCGATCCGTTCGACCATGCCGTAGGTCGTCATGACGAGGTCGATATCGTGCAAATTTTCCGGCTTGTCGGTTCCGGCACCGGCGGCGTGAGCAATCCGCGTTCTTAACGACGGAGCGAATTTTTGGATTTCCGATTCCCAGTTCCCCAAAAGCGAAGCGGGGGCAACGAGAAGTGAGGTGCTCGTTTGCGTTTGTTTGAGAGCAAGAAGTAACGCAATCACCTGGATCGTTTTGCCAAGTCCCATGTCGTCGGCCAGACATGCACCAAGTCCGAGCCGTGTCAGGAGATGCAGCCAGTGAACGCCGGTTTCCTGGTACGGACGGAGCGTTGCGTTCAGACCGAGTTTCTGAAACGACAATTCGGTGCCCGCTTGCGACGGATCACGAATGGCCGCCAACGCTTCGGCAAAGGAGCCGATCGGCATGACTTCGGACCAATCGCGGAACGATAATTCCTTGTCGAGTCCGTCCCACTTGCCGTCGACCGGCAGACCGGAAAGGAGCCGCATTCCTTCGTAAAACGAGAGGCCGTCTTCGTGAACGAGCTTGTCGATTTTTTGCCAGTGGTCGAGTGCCGCCTGGAGTTTTGCACGATCGACTTCGACCCATTCGCCCCGCAAACGAACGAGTGAACCATCAAAGGTCAGGAGCCGGGCCAATTCCTCTTTCGAAAGCGGTTCACCATTGAGAACCGTTTCAATACGGAATTGCAGGATAGAATCAATGCCGAGCGATGAGGTGTTATTTTCCGTACCGATATTGACACGGACCTGTGGTCTTGCCGTTTGTTTTCCCTTCCACCAGTCGGGAACACGCACGATTAAGCCCGCTTCCTCGAGTGCGGGAATATCCTGTAGCAGTTGATAGGCCTGTTTGGGGGACCACGCTCGCGGCTGGTAGACGGTTTGATCGTCAACCATCTCCTGAACCCACGAGCATTTTTCCGCCGCCGCCGTGATGGGTTGCAACAGACGCAACAGGGCGTTGCGATCCCTGGCGGAAGCGTACTCCGTAAGAGCCTTGGAAAGCGGCAGTTGAACGGGTTTTGCTCCGGCAGACACCTTGTCGGTGTACGTTGCCATGAACGCAAAGGGACGTGTTTCGTCCCGTTTGTTCTCCGCAAGATGGAATGTAACCCGACCGACGGTGCGCCACAGCGGGCTTTGACGCTGAATCCAATCGACCGCCCCTGCCGTATGCTTTTCGATTTGAGCGTGGACGTATCGGTCGAGTTCCCGCCACCACTCGGCGAGAACGTCGGCGGTCAGGTATTCAGCACCCGGCATCGGGGGCGCAGAGATGAGAAAAAATTCCGTTTCGGAAATGGACGGCGGCGGAACCGGCTGCAGTTCCAGCACCGTTTGAGTGGTTCCAAGTTCCGGCAGATGACAAAGCCGTGTCAGGTAGTTTTTGGCAAAGGTCCGCAGAAAATCGAAATCGCCCGGTAACGCGGTTTCAAGTTCAACGGTAGCAAGGTGGAGTAGCCCTCGGGGATAGCCGTCGCCTTGAAAGACACCGCGTAGCCGGTTTTCCAATACGGAAGCAACCCGGTCCGGTTTTGGGTCGAGAGTTTCCGTTTCCGGTTCGCCAAGGTAAGGATGCCCCATCGGCGAAATACAAAGATGTGGGAAAGAGACAAATGACATGGAAGGAAAGGAGTCGCAAACGGTGACGGCAAGTAACTGAGACCATTCTATCCGTTTTAGCCTTTAACAACAAGAGTCCGTATTCCGCAAGATGGCAGCCGGAAACGAAACGCAGTGATCGGATTAGGAACAGTATAAAAATAACAATGGCCGCCGGGAACGGAGCGCAGCGCAGTGACCGGATTTCCCCGCGATTCGATTCGGTCGCTCTTTTTTTTTGTGTTGTTCGCATGTATACTACCGTCTTTCCCTTGTTCACTTTCTCGCTTTTTCATCATGTTTTACTTACGTTTTTTTCTACCGGTTGCTTTGATTTCAGGAACGTTTCTTTTTTGCGAAACGAACCGGATGTCCGCTTGTACGAACGTTCTGGTTTCCAAAGGAGCCTCGGCGGATGGGTCGGTGATGATTACCTACACGGCCGATTCCGCCGGGTATCATACGCAGTTGAAAATCACACCCGCCGCCGACCATCGGTCGGACGACTTTATCGTGGTCCCCGCAACGGAAAAACGACCGGAAGGAAAAATCCCGCAAGTTCCCCACACGTACCAGATCATTGGCAGTCTGGAACAGGGAATTATGAACGAATTTCAACTCGCAATGGGGGAAACGACCTTCACGGGCCGGTCCGAGCTGCAAAATCCACAAGGATTGTTGAATTACGAATTATTAATCACGCTCGGTTTGCAACGCGCCCAAAAAGCGAGGGAAGCGATTGAGATGATGACCGCTCTGGTCGATCAATACGGCTGGAACGACGGCGGCGAATCGATTTCCGTCTGCGACACGGAAGAAGCGTGGGTCCTGGAAATCGTCGGAACCGGCGAAGGGGGAAATCCCGACGGCAAAACCGGTGCGGCCTGGGTCGCCCGACGGGTTCCAGACGGTGAAATTTCCGTCCATGCGAATCAAGCGAGGATCGGCGAATTTCCGCGAAACGATCCGAAAAATTGTTTCTTTTCCGCAAACGTCGAGAGCTTCGCAATCGAAAAAGGGTATTACGATCCCAAAAGCGGGAAACCGTTCCGGTTTGACGAGGCGTACAATCCGCCGGACGTTTTGTCCAAGCGGGTTTGCGAAGCACGGGTTTGGAGCGTCTATCGCCGTGCCGCCCCGTCGCAAAACTTTTCGGCGAATTACCACCGTGGTGTCAAAGACGCCGAGCCGTATCCCTGGTCGATCAAGCCGGACCGAAAATTGTCCGCCTCGGACGTGATGAGTTTAATTCGGGATCAGTTTGACGGAACCGATTACGACATGACCGAAGGGATCGACGCCGGAGAATTTGGCTTGCCCCGACGTTGGCGACCGCTCACGTTTGAACTTGACGGCAGGAAATACTCGTGGGAACGCCCGATTTCGACGCAGCAAACCTGTTTTTCGTTCGTGTCGCAATCGCGGGATTGGTTGCCCGACCCGGTCGGCGGAATCATTTGGTACGGCGTCGACGATTCGTATTTGACCTGTTATTTTCCGCTTTACTGCGGGATCAACGCCGTTCCACCGTCGTTCCAGACCGGCGGAATCGAGCGGTTTTCCTGGAACGACGCCTGGTGGGTTTTCAATCTGGTGTCAAACTACGCCAATCTGAAATACTCGATGATTTCGCCGGAAATTATCGCGGTCCAAAAAGAAATGGAGTCGCATTTTTTTGCGTTGCAACCGGCGATTGACAAAACGGCGTCAGAGCTTGCCGGGACGAACCCGGACCTGTGCAAAGCGTTTTTGACCGATGTTTCCGTGATGAGCGGCGAAAAAGTGACCGCCCGATGGAAGCGATTGGCCGAGGAGATTTTCACGAAATTCAACGACGGGTACGTTCGGGACAAAGACGGCAAGTATCCGAACGTTGGTTATCCGGAAAAATGGTTGCGTCGCGTGATTCAGGAACGCCCCGAACAATTTCTCCTGCCGGAATAGGGGCGCACCAACGAGGGGGAACTAAAAAAGATTCCTGTTGAGCAACTCACAACGGCATGATTTGTGCCGGATATGGACAATATCGAACTGCACCAATTGTTTCAGATTTTTGAGTATCTCCCGGTGAATCACTTCATCGCTCATTTGCGGATAGAGTGTCTGTACCTTTTGGAAAATTTCGCCGATGGTCGTTACGTCGTCGATTCTCCGGTAAACGTTTCGGGCAAACGGCGACGACTGAACCGTAAACGACAGTCTGTCGAGATGGTTGGGAATATGGAACAGCGACGCGGATTCCTCCGTTTCCACGAGCCGGCCCGGCATGTTTTGCTGCCTGGCAAGAAGCGAATAACAAGGGATCAGGTCAAGGTCAAGCCAGTCGATTCCCCCGGTACCGGAACCTGACGGGGACTGCGGCGTGATGTGAAACTCGAATTTGTTGATATGCCCGTAAAACAACTCCGAAAAGACCCGCTGTTCACGGGGGCTCATCTCCTTGATTCGTTCCCGGATTTTATGGGATAAGGTGTCAGGATACAACTCCGGTACTAAAAACGACTGTTGGCCCGACGAAAACGCCGTGATCGACATTCCGCATCCTTCGACCCAATCGTAAAGCTGATCGATGGTATACGCCCGATCCTGGGAATGAAGGAACAAGTCGTAGATTTCCGCCGGATTGGACTCGTTCGCTCCCCAGCGTCTACTGAGACGGTGCAAATTGCTTGATGGTAAATACTGTAGGAAAAGATTCGTATTTTTGATTTTTTCGTCCGCATCATCAACATTACGATTGACGATCCGCATCAATTCCTGAATTTGGTAAATCGTTGTTCGTCCGACTTGACCGTAGACCATGATCGACATGGCACCATTGTCCTTGAGGACGCCCCTTAACGCGGCAAGCCCTTCATTCGGATTTTCCAGGTGATGCAACACCCCGGAACAATTGATGTAGTCGAATTTTCCCAGTCCCATCTTTTCCACGTCCAGAAGCGAACCTTGGTGAAACTCGACGATATTTTCGATGTTCGCATGGTTTAACCGCTCCGCTTGATTGTGAAGCCGTTCTTTGGCAATTTTCATCGATTCCGTACTCAAATCGACGTAAACGATTTTCGCATCCGGAAGCCAGGCGGTTTGAACGGCGAGGTACGTCAATGCGTCGCCGGTCCCTCCTCCGGCGACGAGCATTCGAAATTCGTCGTGAAAATTCTTCTTGCCCTGATAACACCGCTGGTTGACGATCATCAGATTGTCGAGTAGCGGCATGGTAAGACTTTTTTTATCCTCTTCCGGATCACGAAACGGGTACGGAAGTTTTTCATATTGCATCCGGACCTTTTTTGAAACGTCGTCGTCCGCATCCCAACCGGCTGGTTCGTCCGGCGATTCCGAAGGAGGCAAGATGAATCCGCGGGGAGAGGAAAAAGGATCGTAATTTCGACCTGACACCATCCTGACAAACGACTTTCCCGGCGTTAATTGCGACAGGGAACTGTTCGACCGGGAAGGTGCGAAAGCGGTGCCGGAGAAGCTGTCGGACGATTTTTCCAACGAATTCCGGTTGGTGGTGACGCATTTTGCTCCTTCGAGAACCGGTTCCGGCAGCTCGTGTGATTTTTGTTCGGAAACGAAATCGATTTCCCGTGACACGTCGGGGACCTCCGTCATTCGTGCAGATGCTTGGGCGTATTCTTCAACCCCGACCGAAACGAGTGCGTGTTCTTCCCCGGTGTTCTCCGAGAGAAGATGAACTTTCGGAACCGTTCGGCCATGTTTCGGATGAAATCCGTAAACCGTTTGGTTGGTTTGACGCAGGTTGAACATCAGGGACGTCCCGGCAAACGGATCAATCGTATCCTGTCCGCCAAGCGATTTCAGTTCGTCAAGGGTCTGAGAAAATTCGTTGTTCATAGTAGTTGGCAGACGGCAGACGACAGACGGCAAAAAGCAAAAACGAGTTCTGCTGTCTGCCGACTGCCGACCGCCTACTTAAAAGTGCTTGCTGTAAACGGTAACACGGGAGCGTTTCGATGCCGCATGAGGATGACGTCTTCAAACTCGGCGGCAGCGAGAAAACTACCGCAGGACTGAAGGATTTCTTCCATGCCGAGCGGCGTTTCCATTTCTTCGCGGATCGTCATGAGGATTTCCTTAAATGTGCGTTGTCCGTCGATCAGTTCGATCATGCGGCGAATTTGCGGGTTCCACGGGAGGTCGATCGTATACTTTTCGTCCGGGGTCAGCGTTACGGTCAACTGCGGAACCGCATCGCCGCCGGTCGCAAGGAATCGTTCTCTCCATTTCTTTTGGTTCTGCGGAATCGGATTGAAAAACAAAACGTTTCCCCAGTCGTTCGGATCGACTCGGGCCGACTTTTCCCGGGTCGCCCAAAAACAATGCTCTTCAATCGTATTCCAAACGATTTCGGAAATCGCTTGCGTATCTTCCAGCGGTAACAACTTGACCAATCGGAATAATTCCGGATTCTTTTGGGCAAACCAAGGTTGGTAATACATCCGCGTTTTCCGGGAGAAGTTCGCCAGGTCGAGATTGTGGCGGCGCAACAATTCGTAAATTTTCGGAACGGTCCAACTGTGAATATCCCTTCGAACGAAATGTGCGGCAAACGCGTCGTCTTTCATCGACCGGATTTCCGGGAGCAGATTGTCGTACGCCAAACGGGTCCAATTTCGTTGCGGCAGGAAAACGAACAACTCTTTCAGACGATCCACCTCTTCCTGAAGGCCGGGATTGTCCGAACCCAAAGCGGCGGCAATGGTTTGAAACTGCCGATACGGTTCACGTCCGTAATATCCCAAACAGGACATTCCCAATGCTCCGTTGGGTTTCAGAAATTTCAACATTGCGTCGAACGTTGCTTCAAAATTCCGGACGCGGTCCAAGGCACCGCAGCAACGAACGTAATCGAACTGCCCATGCCCTAAAGGCCGAACCTGGTCTTCGTCCAAATCGTCCGATGAACCGTCCGTAAACAAGTGGTGAATATTTTGAAGATCGCCGGCGACCCAGATAATTTGATCGGCAAGTCCCAATCTGGCCGCTCGTGCTTTAAGCAGTTCGGCAGCAAGCGGACTCCAATCAAAATGAACGATGGTCGATTCCGTACCCCTGAGCTGAACCGCGAGAAAAAGCGTTTCGTCCCCCGGCGAATGATCGTTGATCGAGAGAACGAGAAAATTCCGGTTCATGTTCCGCAGACCGCCGAAACAGTAATGGTTGACGCAATCGAGTTCGTCCAGCGGATTGGAGCGCAACGTCAACTGATCGGACTCGGAAACGCGAGTCGGATATAGGAATGATTCCAGTTCCTCATGCAGGATCAGCGGTGAACGAGATTCGAGTGAGACCATAATCGTGGGGAGTGGGGGATGGATCGTGGGGAGTGGGAGGGGAAGAGTGGATCACTCTCTCCCTACTCCCCGCTCCCCACTTTCCATTAGAGAGAATGCAACGACAAGAACCGGGACGATTTCGGAGTTTCCCAAGCGTCATTAAAGTTCGATTCCGACTGCATTTTCAATTTTTTCGGTGCCGTTCCCATAATGTTTTCCTTTTCCGTCTTTGGAACAATGTCCGAGGCGGGACTGATCGATTTCACGGAAACGGTCCTGCTGCCAAACGCGACCACTCTATTGTCGTCCTCTGAATCGGACGCCGCTTGGTCGTCGATGCCAAGTTGCACGGTTTTTTTCGGCGGAACCTCCGGAATCTCCATTGTTTGCGGCGGTATCACCGGAACTTCGTTTTGACGTTGTGGTGTCTGCCAGGACTCCCGTGCGGGACCGTAGAGTTTCGTCAACATCTCCATCTGCGGTATCGGCAATTGGATTGAATCCGAACGTTCGGCAATCTTTTGACGTTGTCGCGGTTGTTGCGGCGGAGAAGTTTGGCTTTTCGGCTCTTTCGGCGGCAGCTCGACCTTCTCCACTTGAGGGAGAGCCAGCGGGGTTTGGATTTGTGTTTCCGAAATCGTCGGCGTTTCCACGACCAGTGCCGAAACGGTTGACACCGGTTCCTCCTGCTGAACCTCCGGTATGGAATGGGAAGGTGCTGCGATTGCAGCCCTTGCCGGTCTGGACGCCGTTTTCGGTGCTCCGTTTGAAGTGTCAATGAGCGACAACGGTTCCTGGAGAGTCAGGTCCGAAACACCTGGAGTCGGTTTTCCTGTCTCCTCTCCGGTTTTTTCGGTGGTCGGTTCCGGCATCGGCAATTGGGGCATGGCCGGAGGGGTGAAGTCTTTCTCAAGCAAAAGCGGCACCTCTGAAAAAGGATCCGTCGTCAGCGGTTTTTCAACCGGCTTGGTCGGGACCGAACTGTCCCGCATGGCAAGTTTCGGCGATTCCCCGACAAGCTCCGCCATAGCCGTAATCGGAAATTCCTGAGATGGTGCCGTACTCGTCGTCGCTTTCCCAACCGGGCCGGTCTCAGCAAGCAACGCAAAGTCTGCCGGAACGTCATTTTCCGACGGAATCTTCATTTCCGGCGGAAAGACGATTGCGCGGTCTGGCCGAACGGCAATCCTCTGGTTCGGCGGAACCGCCGGTGCCGCCGGGAGCGACGGAATGCTTGATTTTGCTTGCGCTTCCAGCTCAGACACCATTTCCGTTTCCACGTCAGACGTTTGGACCGTAACCGATACTTGAGGTAACGGTGCCGATTGCATGGAAACGACGAAATCCGAAGCATCGTTCGACCCCGGCAAACCCGGGAACATGGCGTTCGATGCCTCGAATCTGGGACGTCCGTACTTCCTTATCACTTCGACCGGATTGACCTTCGGAACTTGGGCAAGCTGTTCCAGGGTATCCAATTTCATTTCGGACTGATCGTCAAGAATTCCACTGTAGCGTCGGTTGATGCTTCCCAGTTTGGGAACTTTAGACGAATATGTTTGTAACGCCATCGCGTTTTCGTCGATCAATTCCTGGTTCAAACCCCCTTCCAATTTGCCGAACGTCTCTATTTTATCGAAAGATTTACGACGTTCCTGTTGAGCTAAACGGCCTTTTTGGTCCATTAAGTCCGCACCACGCGAGTTCCCCTTTTCACGAAGAATTTGGGCAAGTTCGTGATAGGCCGCGGCATCGCCGATGGAACCTTTCAAACGGCGGAGTGCTTCAATTTCCCGATCCTGAATCGCAAGGGTGTAACCGAGAAAAAACAGAAGTTTTTTGTTCTTGGGAAAGGCAATGAGTGCATTGTCCAAAATCGTGGTTGCTTCACGCTCCCGTTCCACATCAATGAGCATTTGTGCAAAATCACACACCAACTCCACGTTTTCCGGACTATGTGCGAGGGCTTTTCGGAAATACTCCTCACTTTTTTCCATTTTGCCCTGTCGTGCAGCAATTACGGCAAGACGATGGTAGGGGGGACCGACGTATTTTACGCTGTCTCGTTTTTCATTGTACTGCAAACATTTCAGGTAAGCCCACTCGGCAGCCTGCAAGTCGTCCTGCTGTTCCGCGGCCAGTCCGACGGCAAACATTTTGTTTGTCTGTTCCATAATCGTGCGTTCTTCTTCCGCACTGATTTTCTTCACTTTCGGTTGGGAGGGGGCACCGGTCTGAAATTTCATCTTTTTTGCCGAAAAACAACCGGTCGGAACAACGCCGATTGTTAAAAGCAAAAAGGTGAGTAGGAAACAATGAAATCGCATCAATCCCTCAAGCCAGTTAATATTACATTCCTGGGAAACGTAAACTCGATATTATTCGCGTGACCGGCACTATACCGTTCCTCACTTTTATCGGAATCGGCTTTGTAATACTTGAGATGATTATGACGTTTGTAGGAATTCTTCCTTGTTTATCGTCTGAAGGGCACAGGGCATAAGAAGTGGGAACAAAGAGAAAATGCCCCTGTTCCTGATTTTTTCTGCCTGCCCAGGCAAGAGGACTGCAAAGTCCCTGGGAACGCAGGCATCTTGCCTGCGCGAGGCAGGCTGGAAGCCTGCGAACCCAGGGGCAGGCAAGATGCCTGCGTTCCCAGAGGTGCCCTACACGTTGAATTTGGGGGATTTAGACAAAAGAGAGTGGCCGACTCATAATCCTGCTTGAATTTTCACGACGACCGTTCCCGAGTTGTCCTGGAGTTCCGATGGGGTGTCGTTGATTCGAAAGAAAAGCGTTCCCGATTCGGGAGCGGTCCAAGTCGTTGCATCGCCGATTGGAAAAAGATCGAATTTCCCCCCCTTTTGCCCGGAAAGTACCGCTCCGAGCAAAAGACCGAGCGGACGCCCTTGGTAGTAGCGGATCGTAACACCGCCAGACTCCGACCACCAGATTTTGCGTCCTTCCTGAGCCAATTGAAAACGTCCTTCCGCTTGAAAACGATACTTTTTCCCTTTTTCCACGAGAATCCCGGCGTTTTGCCAACCCTGATCGACTTGAATGGTGATTTCCGGTGCGGCGTCTTTCAGCGGTTTACCCGGTGTCAAATCCTTGATGACATTGCGTTGAAAATCATATCCATATTCCAGTCGGTCCAGAAAATCGTTCCAATCGACATGAACCCGACCGGATTGAATCGCTTCAAGTTTCGAGCGAAACCGTCGGGTAAACTCGGCGTGAGGAAGCGAAACATCCACTACGGCGTCACAAAGCAGGTCGCCGTACAAGGGGTGCCCATTAAGAAACGCCGCCAAGGCCCAGCTCCAGGCGTAGGAAGGCGTGTTGTCCGCCCCGTCGAACGACATGGTCAAAACCGACTCGATGTTTCGGGATTGATTTTTATTGCGAAGATCATTCAAGATGCGGATCCGTCCCCACAGGGGAACAATGTCACGATGTTCCGGGAAGTAGGGAAGCGTCAGCGTTTTGGTTTTTTCGTCCCAGGAATGGGTGCCGAGCAGTTCCGCAAGTCCTTCCATGTACCAATTCGGTCCGCAGAAGCCGAAAAAATGATTCATAAATCCGTGAACCCCTTCGTGGAGCAAGAGGTGCCGCCGGTAGTAATCACTTTCCTGTTCACAAATCCAGAGCCAATTTCCGACCGAAAAGCCGTGCGGAAGTTTTGGAACGCGGTTCAAAAGCGTTGTGGAAGCGAAATTTTTGGGATCGCCAATCAGAACGCCGAGCATTTTCCAATCTCCGACCGTTTTATCCTCCAAGCGAAAATACTCCGCCCAAAGGGGAACGGCGGCGTCAAACAACTGTGGCAGACGGTCGATCTCTTTGGAACTCGGAAGGTCGGTAATCAAATGGAGATGCCGTCCGCGAATCACTCGCAATTGTGTTCCGACCAGCTCGGATTCCTTCTTTTTCGCGGATTCGAACAACAGTTCCGGCGAAACCTGGCTGCGTATTCGCGTTCCAACCGCCAAAGCATCTTTGAGTGTCGTCGTTTCGGCGGCGACCAAAGTGAGCGGTGTTACCAAAACGAGTAGCAAGGGCATAGGGCATAGGGCATAGGGCATAGGAAACAGGAATAGAGAAAATAACTGAGCCGCCTCGCCCTGCGAGACGCACAACTCCCAAAAGGGTTCAGTCTACCAATTTTTGCTGGTCTCCGGTATAGCTTTATCAAATATTTTTGGTAAAATCCACGCCAGTTACCTTGGTTCACATTTTCCTTCTTCTTCCGGGGAACCATGCCCAATAAACAGAGTCGGAATGCCAAAATTCAGGACGAATTGCGTCAAAAGGCGAAAGAGCTTCTCGTCGAACGAACCGTCAATGTCGTGATCGGCTACGGTCCGACGGAGACCGGGAGCGTGGGTGCCGTTTTTTACACGAACAGTGCGGATTGCGACAAACTTCTCTGGAACGAGCGTTGCACAACGAACCTGGTCGTTTATTTGAAACGCAAGGAGGTGCAAAAACTCGGTAAAGCAGCCATCGTCGTCAAAGGATGCGATTCCAAAGCTTTGGCCGTTCTCGAAGTCGAAAAACAATTGAATCGCGACGGAATTTACGTGATCGGCGTCGTTTGTGAAGGTGTTTGGGACGACCCGAATTCCAAAACGCACTCCGACGCGGCAAAGTGCGCCGTTTGCGATGTCCATGAGCCGTTGCATTGCGATCTTGTCATTGGAACGTTGGCGGAAAAAATTCCGCCGAAAAGCCTCGACGAGCGATATAAAAAACTCGAGACAATTCTCGCAATGAACACGGAAGAGCGGTTGGCGTACTGGAAAAAAGAGTTCGCCCGCTGCTTCAAATGTTATGCGTGTCGGCAAGTTTGTCCGATGTGCTATTGCGAAGTTTGCGTTGCCGACAAGAACCGCCCGACTCGTTTCGACACGTCCGCAACGGAAAAAGGAAATTTCGCCTGGCACATTGTTCGGGCGTTTCACCTGGCAGGGCGTTGTGTCGGTTGTAGCAATTGTCGTTCGGCCTGCCCGGTGGGAATTGATTTGGACCTGTTGAATTTAACGTTAGCCAAGGCCGCAGAAACGCAGTTCGGGTTTCAAGCCGGTCTCGACCGCGAAGCATTACCGCTCGTCGGCACCTTTTCCCCGAGCGATCAAGAAGAATTTATTCGATAAGCCCGACACCATGAAAGACCATCTCATTCTTCGTGTCCTTTTTATCATTGCAATATTGCTTCCCATTGGAAGTATGTTTCTGTTTCTCTTTGCACGGCTTCTTGCGCTGTTCGGCGACCCGGTGAGCACCCGGATTCTCGATGGAGCGGGTATCGTTTTTGCGACGCTTTGGATCATCGATTTCGTCGCCCTGGTTTTCGGCGTTACCTATCGAATGATTCTTGCAGACGAGAAGAAATAGGGTTCAACCCGTCTTTTACGCACCCGCCGCGCACAATCAGAGCCGCGCACGGAGTAAGCGGTTTTCACGTTACCACCGGGAGCTGTGCTTACTGCGGGCGCGGCTCTGATTGGGTTTACGGTTAGGAAAATGCACTTCACGGACACAAAATGCACAGACTGCGCAAACTTCTCTTGAAATGCCGAAAATGCCTTTTCTGTCGATTGTGCCAATTTTTCGTAATGTATCGGCCAGTTTGATTCGATAAGAGGAATAACGTAAAACCGTTTTGTATCGTTTTCTCTGGATGTACAGCTTGGGGTAAATGGGCAAGATGGACGAAGTTTATAGCTCTGTTTTTCTGGTTTTTGGCCGAAAAAAGCAGAATTGGTTCACTCTTCCTACCAAAATGAGAAATATAGCGTGTCTCGAAAGGAGTATCGTGTTGGAACCTATTAAAAAGAAATCAGGCTTTTACGCATTTGCGCTTGGAGTCTCGGCAATGATTGCCTGTGCCGGGGGACTTTTTATGAGTTCCGCTCTCGCGCAACAACCGCAGGGAAGTTCGCAACCCGGCTTCGTGCAAGGTTCGGTTCCCGCGCTGGAACAAGATTTTGGCGTTCGAAAGAATCAACTTCTTCTGTCCGCCCGGAAGGCACTCGCCGCCGGCGATATCGCCTCCACCGAACGGTTTGTCTCCGAATTGGAATCACTGAATCTCCAGTATTCCGAAAAGGAAGATCAACCGCAATATATCACCGCTTTGGTGCAACAATACAAGGATGTTCTCCAAAAACTTCGGACCGAAGGGCAAACGGAAGCCAACCGGAAGGCGTATGCCGACGTGTTGAATCGCCAAGCCTTTGGTCTGATGCTGAAAGGGGATTTGGAAACTGCCGAAAAATTGGCCCAAATGTCAGAGGCCCAGGGTGTAATGTTTTCTCAGGAATACGTTGCCACCGGCCTTGATTCCAAGTCGATCCTCAAACGAATTCAGAACACCAAAATTGCCAAGGTAGCGGAATCGCTCGCAGCGAATCCTTCGACGCCGGAGGCCCAGGTTTCCCTCGCCGTTCAGAGGCAACTGGAGCAGGCCGCCGACATTCTCCAGAAAGGTCGTGCCTCGCTCGCCGCCGGTCAAGTTGACCAGGCGGAAAACTTCTGTCGGCAAGCCGTTGCTCTGCGTATTCCGGAAAACGTCTATCCGCAAGGAAGCGATTCCCCGATGCGTTTGCAGGGCGATATTGCCAGAGCCAGGCTTGGTGTGCAACAAGCCGGCGGCAATGTTCCGGCCGGTGGAGGGATTGCAAACAATAATACAACGGTTCCCGCCAACTACAACAGCAATGTGGACAACACGCAAATTCGTCAGGTCAGCAACAATTCGCTTGATCTTCCGATGGAAGGATTTGCCGCTCCGCTGGGACTTCCGTACGGCGAAAACGGACTTCTCGACGAAGCGAACCGCCAGGGTTTGAACCTTGTGGATCAGATCAACGCGGAAATGACCCGGGATATTTCGGCGGCCTACCGTGTTCGGAAAAATCAGCCGCAAGAAGCCTTGAACATCCTGTTCAACGCCCGCGCCCGTGTGGAAAACTCCGAACTTGATCCGATGACCCGGCAACAGACTCTCAAGCAGATTGATTTTGCGATTGATGCGACGAAAACGTTCATGGAATCGAATCGTCCGCAGATGGAACTGAAGGAAGCCAATGCTCTGGTTCTCGAAGAACTTGAAGCACGCCGCAACGACAAAGAGTTCGTCGAAAACAAACTCAAGGAGTTGTTCCAGCAGATCGACCAGTGTTTGAACGAAGGCCGTACCGAAGACGCGGTGTACCTTGCCGGCAAGGCGAAGGAACTCGCACCGGACAACACCGCCGCCAACCTGGTGTATCAGACGACTCAAATGCAGGACGATATCCGCCGTTACGACGCGATCCGAAGCGCAAAAACGGCCGGGTTTACCAGTGCCATGTTAAGCGTGGATGCGGCAAGCGTTCCATTTGGGAATGATCACAACCCGATACAGTTCAATCAGGACTATTGGGTAAACCGGGTGAAACCCCGGCGCAACATGACCGAAGCGATGGGAACCAATCGTCCGGAAACGGAACTGGAGATTCTCCGTAAGATGAGTATGCCGGTTCGGATTGATTTTGAGGAGATGGTTCCGCTTGGCGAAGTGATTTCGTACATGCAATCGCTGACCGGTATTGCCATGGTTCCCGATTCCCGCGCTCTTCTTGAAGCGGACATTACGTTGGACCAGTTGACCCGGGTTCAGCTTCCGACGGAAATCAGTCTCAAGAGCGCGTTGAATCTGATTCTCGGACAGCACGGTTTGACTTATGTTATCAAGAACGAAGTCCTCACGATCACGACACCGCAGCGCAGCAAGGGTCAGTTGATTCAGAAAACTTATTACATCGGCGACTTGCTTCCTTCGGGCCAAAACATGCCGAGCAATGATCAGTTTTCACTGGAAGCGGCGCATCGTCGGGCGATGGAAACCGCCGCAGGCCGGGGACGTAACAATAATGGTTTCGGTAATTCGACATCGCCGTTTTCCAACCTTGGCACCAACAACGGTACGTTTGATCCGGCGGTCATGGCCCAAATCAATCCGGGTTCGGGTTCGTTCCCAAGTGGTTCGTTTGCCCCGAACAGTAACCAATACGACCCGGCCGGAAGCTGGGGTGGCGGTGGAGACCCCAGCCAGATCATTAATTTGATTCAGGCCGTTACCGGTGAGGATGGTGCCTGGGACGACGGCAACGTGCCGGAACCGCAATATTATTCGCCGAATCTCTCTTTGGTGATTAAACAGACGGAAGACATTCATGAAGAAATCGTCGACTTGCTCAGACAGTTGCGAAAGCTCAACGATTTGCAGGTTACGGTGGAAGTTCGTTTCATTACGCTCAGCGACAGCTTCTTCGAGAGAATCGGGATCGACATGGATTTGAATTTCCGTAACAAGGGAGCGGGGCCGAAAACGCAAATGGAAACCGAGATGTTGATCGGCGACTCCTACAAATATACGGATACCTCCATTCATGGAAGCAACGTTGTTGTCGGTATGTCGGAACTGGGAACGTTCAATGCCAACCTGGATGTTCCGGTAAGGCAGAACAGTTTTGCCAATACGGTTCCAAGTTTCGGCAGTTTTATGCCGGATGCGGGTGCGACTTTGGGCTTTGCAATCCTCAGTGACGTTGAAGCGTTCTTCTTTATGAATGCCGCACAAGGGGATTCGAGAAGCAACGTGCTCCAGGCACCCAAGGTTACGACCTTCAACGGGCAGTACGCAAGCATTTACGACGGTTCGGAAACGCCGTTCGTCACCAGCGTCAATCCGGTCGTTGCCGATTTCTCGGCGGCGTACCAGCCGGTCATCATGGTGCTTCGTGAAGGCACGAATCTGACGGTCCAGGCCGTCGTTACCCACGATCGGCAAAACGTCCGACTGGTCCTGAACCCCGTGTTCAGCAAAATCACCAATAAGTCGAATTTCCGGTTCGACGGCGAGGACGTTACGGAAGACTCGGACACGGAAAAGACAAAGGGGGATTCCAAGAACCCTGCGGCTTCCGATGAAAAAGACAAAAACCGAACGTCAACGGTACGGCGTTCCGGTGTCACGATCCAGCAGCCGATCATGGCCAGCGTCAACGTGAGCACCGTCGTTAGCGTACCGGACGGCGGAACGATCCTCCTCGGTGGTATCAAACGATTGAGCGAAGGACGCAGCGAACAGGGCGTTCCGATTCTCAACAAGATTCCCTTCGTCAACCGGCTGTTCATGAACAGCGCGATCGGTCGGGACACGCAAAGCATCATGCTCATGGTGACACCGCGAATCCTGATCCAGGAAGAAGAGGAGGAATACATGCTCGGAAGTATGCCAACCGTTTACTAAGAGCATGACTCCAAAAGAGACACGCAAACGAGAGCCGCCTGAAAGGGCGGCTCTTTTTTTGAATTACGAATTACGAATTACGAATGACGAATGAATAATTGAATTACGAATTCAAAGCGTAAACGGATGAGTTAGGGAATAGGAGGATGGTTTTTCATTTTCCTATTTCCTACTTCTTTCACATAAGTTACGATCCAAGAGCACCCGCCGGGGTATTCATAACTTCATCTTCCGCTTCGGAAAATCGACATCGGATATTGAGGAACTGCTCTTCTCGTTTGATAAACGCATTAACGACTTCCGGGTCGAAATGAGTTCCTTTCCCTTCCAAAATAATTTGCTTGGCGGAATCGTGCGTAAAAGCCTGTTTGTAAACCCGTTTGGAAGTCAAAGCGTCATACACGTCGGCCAGGGCAATGATACGACCACAAAGTGGAATCTCTTCCCCTTTGAGATGATCGGG
>CAZNVM010000365.1:0-3890 GCA_964576215.1 uncultured Planctomycetaceae bacterium | reverse complement strand
TTTGACAGATATTTCCAGATGTACTATTTCGATACAACGTGACTGAAATACTTTACTTTCAAGGTCCATTATCTACTTTTCTGTTCCACATACCTCAAAAAACCTATTTTTTTACCCACAGATTCTGGTGGGGAACCCTTTAAACTTTGACGAAATACAACACTACCAGAAAATCATCCATGTATTAAACGAAACGAAAATCGTGATGAGCGAAGTGGATGAGGCGATGTCGTAAAACAAACTCCAACGGAAAACGTATCCATGATGAAGTCAAAAATGAGAGGGCATAGGGCATGGGGCATAGGACATAGAAACTGGAGAGTGAATGATTTTCCGCTATTTCTCATTTCTCATTTCTCATTTCTCATTTTCCTCTGCAGTTGTCAGCCGTCTTTGAACGAGCCGAAAACGACGGCGGAGATTCCCCAACGGGTCATAGCGACAACGCCCAGCACTGCGGAAATTCTGTTTGACCTCGGACTCGACGAACATGTCGTCGGCGTTTGCCGTTTCTGCAAGTATCCGCCGCAAGTGGAAAATCTTCCGCGAATCGGCGGACTGCTCGACCGGGACGACGAAGCGATTTTGCGATTGGAGCCTGATCTGGTGATCGAACTGGAAGAAAACGTTCAATCGTGCGAAAAACTCCGCTCGTTCGGAATCGACGTGTTGACCGTCAATCACAAAACGGTGGAAGGCGTGCTCGATTCGTTTTTGACGATTGGTCAAAAATTCGGACCGGACGTTTTTCAACGTGCTCAAGAACGTCAGGCGGAGCTTCGTAAGCAGCTTGCGGAAATCGAGAGAAAGTCGCGGCGGGAAAAACCGGTTCGCGTGCTGATTTGCGTGGATCGGGAACGGGGAACCGGCCAGCTTCTTTCCCTTTACATTGCCGGGAAAAATCCGTTCTACCAGCGAACGCTGGAAATCGCCGGTGGTGTCAACGTTGCGGAAAACGCAACGCTGCCGGTTCCGGTCGTAAGCGTCGAGGAAATTCTGCGGATGAACCCGGAAGTGATTATCGATCTTTGCACGATCCCGTCGGCAAGCGATGTGACTCAGGGAATCGCCGATTGGAACGTTTTGGGTGACACCGTCGACGCCGTTCGCAACGGGCGGATTTACGTGCTGACCGAAGATTACACGTCCATTCCCGGTCCGCGATTGATCCTCTACGTCGAAAAAATCGCGGAAATCCTGAGCGAACGATAATGATACTGTTCCTGAATTGCGATTTCTCAACGGCGGGTTGCTTTTTCCAAACAGTTTGTCAACTCATTTTTGCCTTGAAGAAAATCAATTCCAATCGTCAGTGCCCAAAGCTCTTTGCCCCCAAGAGTGCGTTTGCGGATTTTGACGAGGTCTTTCATGGTACAAACGACGAGATCGGCCTCGCTTGCTTTTGCTTCCTGCGATAAACGCCCGATTTCCCGGGGCGTGAAATCGTGATGGTCTGAAAGCGAGACGAACTTTGTGATTTCCGCCTGGCAATCGGCCAGGGTTTTCCGGAACGCTTCCGGTTTGGCAATCCCGGAGAACGCAAAAACCCGCTTGCCGACCAGGAAATCGATTGGGGCGGTTCGCTGCCCGAAAAAACCGCTTTGTTCCGTGTTGATTTGAGAATCGTCATGCGGTGTCATCCAAAACGAGGAAACCAGCATACTTGGTCGATGAACCACTTCGCCCCATACGGCGGCCGGGGTGATTTTTGCGACGTGTTCGTGAATTTCCTGACGCCGGGATTCCGGAACCAAATCGGCACGGGACAGCAGAACGACTTGGGCACGGGCCAAAGAGCGAACCGATTCCCGAAGCAATCCACGAGGAAAAACATGCTCACCGCCAAACGGGTCTTGGGAATCAAGTAACACAATATCCAGGTTTCGCTTCATCCGCCGGTGCTGGAAGGCGTCGTCCAGAATCAGCAGATCGACTTTCTGTTCCTCAAGCATCCGGGTCGCCGCCGTATAACGGTCCGCCGATTGGAAGTGCGGCACATTCGGGAAGCGGGTCGCCAGTTCCATCCCTTCGTCGTTGAGCTGTTGCGACTCTTTTTTCCGGTATCCACGGCTGATAAGTCCTGGCCGTAACTTCTGAGAAAGTACCCATTGGGTCAACCAAGCGACCATCGGAGTTTTACCGGTTCCGCCGAGCGTCAAATTGCCGACGCTGATTACGGGAACATCCACGCCGCGCACCGGCAAACAACCGCTCTCGTAAAGTCGGTTGCGCACCTGCATCGCCGTTGCGTAAGGAAGTTCGCAACTCAACAGCAAACCCCGAAGCAAGCTCGCCGCAAATCCCCGGCTTTTCCCGGAAATCAAGTCTTGAAAACAGGCTTCTAAATTGTGCAAATTGTCGGTAAATTGGTTATAAAATCGAAAAAAACGTCGGAAACCGCGACGATTATAGTGTTTTCGCAGTTTTGGGTCAAGCGATTTTTTGGAAAGAGGGAAACACAATTTGAGTAGTAGACAATTTGAAAAAAGTGTGGTAAACTCAGACTCGGTGTCGTCGCACAGGGGGCGACGGCTGAATGAATATTGTGGCTAATTTTCCCTATTCTTACTTTCCGCTCAACAATGACTGATTTTGACGATTTGGTTTCTTCGACCCGGGCCGAATATATTCACCGTTTTGGAACAGCACCGCTTTGGTATGCGGCTGCACCGGGACGGGTGAATCTGATTGGCGAACATACCGACTACAGCGATGGTTTTGTCCTTCCTATGGCAATTGACCGTTACACGCTCATTGCCGCCGGACCGGCCGAAGCGCGTAAAGCGACGCTTTTCAGCGTCAACATGGACGCGTTCGCCGACATTCTCGTCGAAGGGGAAATCACACCGGGCAACACCGTGGACTGGGCCGCTTACGTCCAGGGAGCGGTTGCTTGTTGCCGTGAAGGTGGCGTGCAAGTGGACCCGTTTCTCGCCGTCATCAATTCGAACGTTCCGCTTGGCGGCGGCTTGTCCAGCAGTGCCGCTCTGGAAGTTGCGGCGGCAACGCTTTTTGAACAAATGGCGAACGTGCGGCTCGATCCGATCAAAAAGGCACTCCTTTGCCAAAAAGCGGAACACCTTTACGCCAACATGCCGTGTGGAATCATGGATCAATTCATTTCCGTCATGGGCAAAGAGGGACATGCGATGTTGCTTGATTGCCGTACGAAAACGCCGAAGATGATTCCGATGAACGACCCGAATGTTTCCGTGTTGATCGTCAATTCCAACGTGAAACACAAACTTACCGGCAGCGAGTACCCTCAGCGTCGTGCCCAGTGCGAAGCGGCGGCAAAAACGCTCGGCGTTTCCCTGCTTCGGGACGTTACGTTGGAAATGCTCAAAGCGTCCAAGTCGAAAATGACGAAAGAGTACGGCAGCGATTTGGCGTTTCGTCGTGCCAGACACGTGGTTACGGAAAACCTCCGAACGGAACAAATGGCGGAAGCTCTTGCGAAAGGCGATTGGAAAACATGCGGCAAATTAATGTACGCTTCCCACGATTCGCTCCGGGACGATTTCGAAGTGAGTTGCAAGGAACTCGATTTGCTGGTCGAAATCGCCCGTGAGATCGGACCGGAAGGAGGCATGATCGGTTCTCGAATGACCGGCGGCGGATTCGGCGGTTGCACCGTGTCGCTTGTGAAAACGGACAAAATCGACGCGATTTCAAAAACGTTCCACAAAAAGTACAAATCCCGCAAACGTCCGGAACCGACGGTTTTCGCAACCCGACCGTCGCAGGGGGCGCAAATCGTCAAGTTTTAGTACGGCGTCGTAATCAATCACTCAAACCGTAAACAGATGGTAACTCAAAACAGTCAAGGGCATCGGGCATCGGGCATCGGGCATAGGTGATAAGTGAAAAACTTCCTCCAATTTCCGATT
>CAZNVM010000364.1:0-28052 GCA_964576215.1 uncultured Planctomycetaceae bacterium | reverse complement strand
AGGCGGTTGAAGCAAACGGGAGCGAAGTGGCTGGTCTCCCGCCTCAATCGGATGACGGTCCTGTGTGCCGTCCGGTACAGCAGCCACTGGAAAAAATACTGGATTCGGGCTACGTAATGCAAAAAGGTTTTTACGCACCCGATGGACGAACTTACCCCGTCATTTCGGTACGCCTTGGATTTCGTCTTTTTTGATCTATAATGATTCCTTCCTGATCTTCGTTTTTTTCGGGGTTCAATCCGTCAATTTATGAGGCGACGCCATGATTTACACGATATTTCCGGTTGATTGGGATTCGAAATTTTTCGGATTTCCCGTGGGACGCATCAATTTGAATGCCGATTTTTCTCTGGAAAATTTGAACGAAACACTCCGGCTGGGAAAAAACGATTTCCGTTTGATCTACCTGTTTCTCAAAGAGAAAGGCCCAAACGAATTCGAGGGATTTGAAGTCCCGTGTGTCTGTTATGATCGCAAGTTGGTTTACGAAAAAAAAGTCCATACGCTTCCTTCGGAACTTGATCCCCGCCTGCGTCTCTACACGGAAGCCGCTTGTACGAAACGTATGGAAAGCCTCGCGGTGATTTCCGGTCTGCAATCCCGGTTTCGTCGGGATCCCCAGACTTCTCCGTTTTACGAACAACTTTTTCTGACGTGGATCAGCAACGCGATCCTCGGAGGAACCGCCGACGCGATTTGGGTTTGGCAGGGAGACGACGGAAAACCCTCCGGTTTGGCAACGGTTCGAGTCGTCAAGCAGACCAATTCGCCTACCGGTCAAACCGTCAAAGAGGGGCGTATCGGGATGTTGGCCGTTGAAGAAAAATACTGTGGACGTGGCGTCGGAAGCAGTTTGATAAAGGCGTGTGAGTACTGGAGCATCTCCGCCGGTTTGGACCAGGTGTCACTGGCCGTTCCCGCCGAATGTCCGGCGTATAACCGAGTTTGCAACAAGGCCGGATATATCCCCGGTTCCGAAATCTCCGTTTACCATTACTGGTCTCCTTCCTGGGAATACGATCCTCGTCAAGGTTGGAAATATTGCCCGTAGGATCGTCGGGCAAGGATGTGCTCCGACCGGGACACCACAAAAAAAATCGAAAAAATTTTTTTCAATATGGTATTTTCTCATCGTTTCGTGTAGAATAGGGGGGTGTGCCCGTGTCGGCTGGCCCGTTTCACGAAAATCCGTGCCCGATTCGGCGTTGCAATGTTTCTTGGGGAAAACGTGGTTCGCGTTTTCGTACTCCAGATTTTTTCAAAATTCCATTTTGGGAGATAAATACTTATGGCAATTAAAGCAACAAGACGTGATTTTCTGAAAGTGTCGGCGGCAACCGGTGTCGGCTATTGGGTCAGTGCGGGTAATCAGCGCATCGCCCGTGCAGACGCCAACTCCAAACTCGGCGTCGTCAGTGTCGGTGTCGGCGGAAAAGGAGGGAGTGACTGTAGGAATGCGTCGCAATTCGGCGATACCGTCGGCGTTTGCGATGTCGATAAAGGAAGGTTGGCCGCCGCCAAAGGGGCCTATCCGAATGCGAAAGGCTACACCGATTTTCGGGAAATGTTCACCGACCTCCAGGACAAGTTTGAGGTCGCAACCATCAGTACCCCGGACCACATGCACGCTCCGGTGACGCTTATGGCAATGCGGATGAAAAAACATTGCTATACGCAAAAACCGCTTACCCGAACCATTTACGAGGCCCGTCTCATTACCGAAATCGCCAGGGAAACCGGTGTTTGTACGCAAATGGGGAATCAGGGAAGTGCGCTGGATTCTTCCCGTATGGCGATTGCCCAGTTAAAAGCGAACGTTCTCGGACCGCTCAAAGCCGTTTACGTTTGGTCGAACCGTCCCGTTTGGCCGCAAGGTCCGAAACGTGTCAATACGATGGAAAAATTCATTGCCAACATGAAAGAGGTCGGTGCCGACCAGGAAGAAATTGACGAAGCCGTAAAGGGCAAGAAAAAGGAGATCGAAAATATCCTCAATAATGTGGAATGGAATCTTTGGCTCGGCGTCGCCAAGGAACGGGAATTTTGGCCTGGTATCTACCACGATTTCGCCTGGCGAAGTTGGTGGGATTTCGGAACGGGTGCTCTGGGCGATATGGCGTGCCACCAGGTTACGGTTCCGTTCGACGGTTGCGAACTCAAGGATCCGCTTTCCGTGCAGGCGAAAACCTCGGGACACGATTTCGACAGTTTTCCGGAAGAATCGTATATTCGCTTCGAGTTTCCGGAAACAGCCAATCGTCCGGCGATTCCGTTCTACTGGTACGACCGGAAAGGGAACAGACCGCCGAAAGAGGTTTTCGAGGATGCCGGTTACAAGGGGGAAATCTCCGTCAGCGGTGCTCTCATCGTTGGGGAAAAAGGGGCATTCTACGCTCCCTCCGACTATTGTGAAACGTACGAGTTGTTCCAACCCGACGGATCCAAACTCGATTCTGTTCCAGGTTTGGAACCGACTTTCGCCGTCGATAAGGGGAATTTCGATGTGAACAATATGTACGAATTGTTCCGTGCCATCGAAGCGAACGATCCGAAGATTTGCAAGTCGAACTTCGTTGATCGCGGCGGTCCGCTGACCGAAACGATCCTCTTGGGCAACCTCGCCGTTTGGGCTGCAGCCGGAGGCGGTGAAGGCGAAAAGGTGGAATGGGATGCCAAGAACTTGAAAGTGACGAATCTCGACCAGCTCAAAACGCCGGGCGTCGCCGATCTCGTCAAGCCGAATTACCGCGGCGATTATCGGCTTGATTAATTACGAATTACGAATTACGAATTACGTTTATCCAAATTGTAAACGAATTGATTACGAAGTCGTAAAAAGTGTTGAGTAGGGAAGCAAGCGAGGAGTGGGATATTTTCTTCCCGCTCCTCGCGTTTGTGTTATTCTGCCGGACGAATTTGATCTTCGGAAATCCTCGGTACGATTTCACTCACCGGCACCAACTGCGTCAAATCAATCCTCGGACGGATCAGTGGTTGCGTTTCCGGCTTCATTGTTTGAAGCGTTTCCGGTTGCGCCGGAACAATCGCGTTGTCGTCGATTTGCGGTTGCGGTGTGCGTTCGTTGAGCGGCGGTGACTTGTCGAACAGCGAGTTCCATTTGGCCAGCGGAAGATTCAGGGCCGTCCTTTCGAACCCGGAATCGTCGATTTGCTCAAACGCTCTGATTTTTCGCGCCGTGAGAGTTTGCGGAGCGGAGGACAAATCCTCCGAATCGTCTTCCGGACTCATTGCGGGCGGCTCGATGTATCTTCCAATCGGTTCGCCCGATTCCGCAAAGACGGGTTCGTCTTCTTCTGACGTTTGAAAATAATGGGCGTAACGATTTTGCGGTTGCGAAAGGAGAGGGATCACATTTACGCCGTCCGTTTGCGCAGAGTCCAACGACACGGCAGCGGGTGCTTCCGTGATCGTGTTGGGAAATTGGGCCGCAAGTCCGCCGCCGCACAGGACGACCGTTGCGGCAAGAAGGGTTTTTCTTTTCCAGGAGAGGTACGAAAAGCCGTTCTCGTGACTTGTCGAAGCCCGTTGGGGGGGGGCTTGCGTAAAAAACATTGACCTCGGGGGGAGAGAATCTGTGTTGGAGTCCCGTCAACCGACAACACTCCGTTTCACTAGATCGGCCGCGTTTTTTCATTTCCGCAAAGAAAATGCCGACGCCCGTATAAGCGATAAAGATGCCATAAATTGCTTATGGCATTAATTCAGAATTCGTAGTACAACCGCAAATTGTGAATGGCAGCCGGGAACGTAACGAAGTGAAGTGACCGGAATAGTCGACTGTTCGATCCGGTCACTGCGCTGCGTTCCGTTTCCGGCTGCCATTGTTTCTCGTCTCGTTTCACGCGTTCCAACAGCATTAGAACATCTGCGTAAAGCTAAGGTAAGCCGCGTGCGAGGTTGATTTTGCGGACAACGTTGCATCGTAGTTTGCCGCAACCGTTTGCGTCTTACGCGAATTCAGGTAGAGGTTTCCACCGGCTCCAAACGTTGCGAAATGGCGTTCCAAGTCGATCCCGCGAACCCGCACAAACGGGGTACCGCCGCCGGCTGCAAACCGAACGTCGTTTTGCGAGAACGCCGAACCACCAAGTTGGTGCGAGTAAAACGCCCGTCCCAACAACGTGAGATTCTTCGCTCCAATTTCGGCGTTCAAACCGGTTCGAACGAAGGTGCGGTCGTTGTAAACCTTATCGAATTGCAGAGCGAATGGGGAACCACTTTCGCGAAAACCCTGCTGCCAAACGTTTTCCGATTCAAACGCAACGAGCGGACGAACCAGGACGCCGGTATTGAGGTAGAACGGTCGGGCCAATTCGATGCTGGCAAACAGCGTGTTGCCGTCGAAATCGCTCGTCAAGATCGGATTGCCGAACGCTCCCAAGAGCGACGGATTCATAAATCGTTTCATGGAATAATTTTGGAAGCCGCCGGCAACAATCGCCTTCCATTCTACTTTCGTGGTAATCATTCCGCCTGCCGTAAGTCCGACGGTGAAATCGTCCATGTCAATATCGTCCCGTCCTTGTTCCAATTCCGGACGACCGTACCCGAAAAAGACTCCGACGACGGCCTTTTGGTCAAGTTGTTGGTTGAATCCGGCCATGAATCCGAGCGAGCGGACCGTGTAAGCTCCGGCGTTGCCGTCGCTACGGTAATCCGCTTCCGTATAGTACGGCGTTGCCCAAGCCGCTCTCGTTGGGCAAGACCGGTTTTGTCCACGGTAGTTGAATCGGTTCTGATCGCCGAGAACGAGTTGACCACTTGGAGTCCAGCCGAATTGATTCGCCGCGGCCCGCCACGGATTTTCCCGGGAGAGCGTCAGGCTGTTCGCTTTGACGCCGCCGGCAAGCGTGTTCAGGGCCTCCAGGAAGTCGGCCTTGTCGTCGAGGTAAAGTTGATTAAAGTATCCCTTAATGTCCCCCCAGCCTTGCATCGCATCAAGCATCCGGCCTGCTGCGACCTGGTTGAACGTTTTGCCTCTCTCTGCGAAGAACGAGTCCTTCTCTTTGAGAGCACCGATTCGCAGGTATTGCTGTCCCGCTTCCTCATCGATCCACTGCTCTGCGTCAAAGAAGGTGTCTTTGAAGGAGAGTTCTCCCGAAATGGTTCCTGCGGCCTGAATGATCGTGTATTCCTGTTCCGGATCAAAGTTGCCCCGCAGAATGACCGAGGCACCACCGAACTCGTTGCCGCAAAGCAGCACGTCGCCGTCCTGGTTGCCGATGCTATGGGACACGAGGATCAAGTCGCTGTTTCCGTTGCCGTCCACGTCAATTTCGAGAACTCCCGATGATGTTACCATAAGCGGTCCCGTGATGTGGAGCGTTCCGATTTCCTTGCCGTAATTGTCACCGGGGGACAAAATACTTCCGCTGGTAACAATCAATCCCGCCGATTCAATCGTACCGGTTCCGTATATTTTGGATTTGTTCGTCAACGTGATGACGCCATCAGTCGAAACCAGGGTTCCCGTTGCGTCGATTCCGAGCCAATCATTGTTGAACGTGAACAGACCGTATGTCCAAATTTTCGAATTCGCTCCAATGTGAATTTTATGAAACGGATTCGCGCCGCCGCCGGGATTGTCCGCGTTGACGATCAACGACATGCTACCAAGCTCCAACGTCGAGCCGCCAATCACATTCAGTTGGGTCGCGGCGGCTTCTTTCTCTGCATCCGTTGCACCCGCAGCCACGCCGCTGGCACCGAGACCGATCTTACTGTCGGCCCCCAAAGTTACTTTCGCACCGTCAATCGTGATGGTACTTCCAGAAAGGTACGAATTGCTTCCTTGGGTAATCTTACTGCCGTTTGCAATCGTCAAATCGCCGCCGGTTTTCAGGGTTCCAAAGTTCGCCTGTTCGATTTCGACATTATCAAGCGTTAAGGCTCCGTTGTTCCCATTCACGATGGTACCATGGTGTCCCTGAGTGACCTTCGCACCGTTTTGGATGTCCAGTTTGCCACTGCCGGACGTTGTGATCGAACTGCCGTTCCCCTGTGTGACGGAACCGGCAATCACGATGTCACTTCCTGCCAGCGTTTCGATCTTCGAGTTGTCTCCCTGAAGAACCGTACCGTTAATCCCAACACCGGCATTTCCATAGATACGTCCACCGCCGCCTTGCGTCACTTTGCTTGTGCCGTCGATGGCAAGCGTTCCAGCACTGCCAAGCCAGGCGTTGGTGGCACTACCGTTCATGCCGGTACTTTGGTTGATCGTTGCATTGGAGAGAGTCATGTTGCCGGTGCTGGTGATGACCGACGAACCATATCCCTGCGTAATCGTTCCACCGGTGATCGACATCGTGCCGCCGCTGGTGATTTCACCGTTTTTCTCCTGGTTCACGGTTGCACCGGACAAGACGACCGATGTATTGCCGCGAATCTTACCACCGTTCGCCTGATTGATCGTTCCACCGGTGATCGACATCGTGGTATTGCTCTTGATTGAACCGTCATCCCCCTGGTTTACAGTCGTACCGGACAATTGGGTACTGTTTGCTTGAATAGTACCATCGGCACCTTGATGGATCGATCCGCCGGTTGTCGAAAGCGTCGTATCGCTTTGGAGCGTCGAACCGTCTCCCTGGCGAATCGACGAATTATTCATGCTGATAGAATCACCTGCAATGAGACCGTCGTCCCCTTGCGTAATGGCAGTATTGTTTGTCAGAGACAACGCTTCATCGCTTGCCAAGTAGGAGTTGGCACCTTGCGAAACCGCTGAATTATTCATCGTCATTCCAGCTCCACTCTCAATCGTTCCATAGCCGAGCTGGAAGATATCGCTGTTGGTGAAATCCAACTCGCCTCCGGAACGGATAGTGCTGTCAAGGTCTTGATAGATCATACTGGAGGCGACAATAATGTCTTCGCCTGCGGCACTCAATACCGCGGAATCATTCCCTTGGATAAGGGTGCTACTGGTGATCGAAACGGAAGAACCCCGGCTTTCCACGATGGATTTGTTCCCTTGCTCCACTAACGCTCCATTAATGACCACCGCTTCCTTCGCCACGATCTTACCGTCATTGTCTTGCGCGATCTCGGCATTATTTTCAATGGTCAGTGTTCCCAGAACCGCTTCGATCAGGCCGCCGTTCCCTTGTTTGACGGTGGAACCGTTGATTTTTGCCGTCGTCCGCCCGGAAATTCGTCCTCCGGTGCCTTGTTCGATTTCGCTGTTCGTAATCGTAATGTCCAAACCGTCAAGAATTCCCGTGTACGCCTGTTTTACAACGGAGTTGCCATTGACCAACAAGGAACCGGAAGCGTACAAGTAGCCAAAATCCACATCAATCGTGCTGTTGGTAACGGTAAGGTTTGCGTCACTTCCAGGGTTGGTTTGGATAAACGCGGCGATCGTATCAGCCGGACCACCGGTTCCATCAATCGTTTCGCCATTTAGCGTGAAGGAAACATCGGATTTGTGGGTATAGACCCTGTGGTCAGCATCCCACGTTCCCTGTGCATGGGCAACAGGAGCGAACGGACTTCCCGAAACCAAAAACGCCGTCGCAAGTACAGCGATCGAACCGGCGGCCCATAACTTTTTGCAAAGAGTAGAAAATTTTTCTCGTTTGGAACTCACTGTTGCTCTCCTTTGACTGGAAATCTGATCGAGGTTGGTCCGAAAGAGGACTTTTTGCCGGTTTCAGATCGAGTGTTGCTGATGAAAGGGGGTAATCGTTAAACCGTGATAATTCGGAGAATCGCTAATACCATTATTCCGCGAAAGATCGAAATTCCCGATCTTCTCCACACAATCGCTATGATCGGCGATCCCCACAAAGATTCTCGACTCTTTTTTGGATAAAGTGTTAAAATTATCCGTTTATTCCGGTTGTCCCGATTATCGGGGCGAAGTATCGGTAAATTTGCCGTAGAAATCAATAGCGAATTGGGCAGAATGGGAAAATTTTTCCGATTAAGTAGAGGCGGCAGATGGCAGACGGCAGACGGCAGACGACAGACGACAGACGGCAGACGGCAGACGGCAGACGGCAGACGGCAGAGAAATTCCCGATTTCCGATTCCCGATTTACCCAAGCGTCACCATTCCGATTGAATTGACTTTCGTGTCGCGGGTGATTTCGTTGTAACTGAGCACGATCAAATGCGGAATCGCCTTGGCGGTCATCTGTTTCAACGCCGGTCGGATTTGCGGATTGACGATCACAATCGGCGGATAATTCGCTTGGGTCAATTTTTCAATCTCTGCCAGGATTCGAACACACAAATGATCGATGGCCTGTGGTGAGAAGCGAATGTACATTCCCCGCTCGCTGTGTTCGAAACCGCCGCGAATCTGGTCTTCCAGCGACGGGTCCAGCATGACAACATGCAGCGTATCTTCGGCGTCCCGGTATTTCGTGCAAAGCGTCCTGGCAAGTTTCGCCCTGACGTATTCGGTCAACAGAATCGAATCTCGTGTTCCTGAAGCGTAATCTCCCAGTGCTTCCAAAATCGTGCCGAGTTGCCGGATCGGAACCTGTTCGCGGAGCAGCATTTGCAAAACCAGTTGCACTTGTCCGAGTTTCATGACATTCGGGATCAGTTCATCAACGACCGCCGGGGTCGATTGCTTCAATTCGTCAAGCAGGTGTTGCGTCGCGTCCCGGGTCAAAAGTTCGTCGGCGTGTTTGTAAACCGTTTCCGCCAGATGCGTGATAATCACCGCTCCCGGTTCTACGATAGTGTAACCGTACAGTTCCGCCCGATCCCTGGTCGCTTCGTCAATCCAAATCGCCGGAGTACCGAACGCCGGATCGGTCGTTTGAATCCCCTGAACTTCGTTAACCGCTTCCCCGTGATCGAACGCCAGATACATCTCCGGGTAAACCATGCCGAGTGCGACCGGCATCCCGGAAATTTTCACGCGGTATTGAAGCTGATCAAGTTGAAAACTGTCCCGAATTCGGACTTTCGGCAAAATAATTCCGATCTCCGAAGCGATGCTTTGTCGAATCCGGTGAACCCGGTCCAAAAGATCGCCGCCGCGTCCCGGATCGGCCAACGGAACCAAACCGACGCCGATTTCCAGTTCCATCGCGTCGATCACGAGATAATCCTCGATTCGTTCTTCCGGTTTTTTCTCCGCTTCCTCTTTTTCGGCCTGTTTGACTTGTTCTTCGGTTGCAACTTTCTTGAAATTTTTGTTCAGCATGTACGCCAAACCGAACCCACAAAGCGAAAGCGTAATGAGCGGCTCCGTGGGAAGGGTCGTAAACGTCAGGATCAGCAAAAACACACTCGCCAGAACCAATACTACAGGTCTGTGGGCAATTTGCGAGAAGAACAATTTCGGCAGATTCGAGCTTTGCGAACTTCGGGTGACCAAAAAACCGGTGGCAAGCGAGATCAAAAGTGCCGGAACCTGATTGACCAAACCATCGCCGATGGTCAATCTTGTGAAGAGTTCCAACGCTTCCATAAACGACATGCCGTACTGCATCATGCCGATAAACAGACCGCCGATGATGTTGATGAATATGATTACGATTCCGGCGATGGCGTCGCCGCGCACAAACTTACTGGCACCGTCCATTGACCCGAAAAAGTCGGCGGAGTCGGTGATTTCTTCCCGGCGGCGTTTCGCTTCCCGCTCGTCGATGATCCCGGCGTTCAGGTCGGCGTCAATCGCCATTTGTCGGCCCGGCATGGCGTCCAACGTGAATCGGGCTGCGACTTCGGCCACTCGCGTTGAGCCTTTCGTAATGACGACGAACTGAATCACGACGATAATCGCAAAGATAATGAATCCGACGACAATGTTGTCACCGGAAACGAAGTTACTGAAACTTTCAATCACTTTTCCGGCTGCCAGCATCTGCTTTGTCCCGGCTTCGGTCAAAATGGCCCGGGTGGTCGCAATTCCCAAGACAAGCCTGAACATTGTTGTCGCAAGGAGAACGGTCGGAAAAACGCTGAAATCGAGCGGTTTCTTTACGAAAACCGTCGTCAGAAGAATCACCACCGCAATCGTGATATTCAACGTAAGCAGAGCGTCGATCATCCCGCCCGGCAGCGGGACAAGTATCACGATGATAAGTGCCACAACTCCTGCCGGAAACAGAAATTCCTGGATGCGGCCGCTGTTGAAGATTTGGTTGATTTTTTCGAGCATTGGGACGTGAAATTTCGAGAAAACAAGTTTTCACGCGGAGAATACCGATTTTTCGGTTTCACGTCCAGAGAGAAAATTTTGTATCTTTTTGATAGGATTGCATCAAAAAGATACATCAAAATAGTGCTTCATGCTTTCAACGGTATTGCGTGTTTTGTCCAAACCCCGTATTTTGCCCCGTATTTTGTGCCTTTTGAGAAACATAGCATTATTCTTGAAATTGGCACAGAAGTTGCTACGAATTGGGCCAAGTGTGGGTTTTGCCAACGCGTACGGTCCACTGAAGGCACGTTTTTAGCTATCAATTGCGTTATAAAGAATAAAATCAAGTGACTATCTCACAGGGCACGTACAAGACACCGTCCGCGTTGGTTTTTCTTGCTTCTACGACGCCCACACTTTAAACGCAGACAAACCTACCACGGATATGCCGTGATAGGTTTGTCTGCGGATGCCAATGAATAGGATTTGAGATTCGATGTATTAGTCCCGAGGGCGGACCGCTCCGGTCAAACCGGCGTAATCGACCCGATCTTCCGGGTGCCAAAGCGGCAAACCTTTACGCACACGTTCGGCGAGGACTTCGAGCTTGGCGGGCGAACCGGCAGGAGCGTCTGTCGGACAAAAATCATCCGTGACCATTGGGATAAAATCTTCATCGTGTCCTGTTTCCAGGATCGCGTCAAATACGTTTCGCATGAGAGCACCTCTTTAACTTCTCTTGAATGACAGATCGGGGGCGGAAAACCGCAATGGAAAAATGAAACCGCGATGCGCCTGGTCAACCATCCGCCACGGCCCTGGAAGAACACTACACACACGGGACAGGCGCAAACACCAAGCGTACACCGATCATTATACAAGGCGCACAACGACCGGTCAAGGGAGTCTATCGGAAAAATACAGAAAAATTCCGAAAAGATTTCCTTCAGGCGAAAATCCCCAAGAAAAATGGGACCTGAACGTCTGCTCACACAAAACGAACAAGTAACAACAACTGTGAAAAGGGAGTGTACCTCAAGAGCGTTTCTTGACAAGGCCCCCCAACAGCAAGAGAACTGCAAAACTGCAAAGTCCCTGGGAACGCAGGCATCTTGCCTGCGCTAGGCAGGCTGGAAGCCTGCGAACCCGGGAGCAGGCAAGATGCCTGCGTTCCCAGGGGGGGCCTTAATTTCGATCTATTTTAAACAATGCAGTTCTCTTGCCCCAATCAGCAGTCCGTCGACAAGTTTGTGTTTTGGGGTCTTATCTACATCGTTAGCGACGGCGGCTCTGTCCCGTGCGGGAGTGGGGTAAACTCAACACACGGCCCCGCCACTAACGGGATCGCAAAAAAACGAAACTTGTCGACGGACTGCCCCAATCAGTTCCCCTACGTTTACCTTTTGCAAGAAAGGAGTATAATGGAACCACCGGTTTTTTCCAACGGATCACGTTCCCTATTGCCCCAAAGTCTCCAATGAAAACCTTGACTTCCTTCTTTCGCAACCTGTTGTTTTTGGGTCTGCTTCACGGCCCGTTTTGCGAAGCAATTTTCCCGGCCGAGGAAACTCCTGCGGCGGTTTCGCAAAACTCGGATTCTCCCCTCGCAACCATGATCGCTCCGATGATCGACGATCAAGTCGTTCTGATCGTCCACATCGATCCCGAAAAGTTCGATTTCGACCTGATTTTCGATAAAACGATTCTTTATATCGAAAACGGTTTGAGATCGACCAGTTTGCAGGCCGGGCAAACGATTGACGCCGAGGCTTTGACGAATATTCGTATGAATATCCAGGTGCAATTCGATCACATGTTTCGGGATTTCCGGGAAATTCGGGATCGGTTGATCCGGGAGGCCGGAATTCACGATCTCTTCCTGCTCGTCTATCGGGACATGACACCATACTCGCCGTTCATCATGGTTTCACCGCTCAAGGACAAAACCGCCGACCAACGCCGGGCCTTTGCCCGAATTGTTCGCGGGACGTTTCCGATCATGTTTTCCGAACGGGAATTCATGGTTTGTGCCGCTCCGTTGCTGGCGGACCGCAAAGAGGAAACCGATCAAAAACTTCGCGCAAGGTTAAAAGAGTTGAAAACTTCCGAAACCACTTATTTGAAAAAGGCGTTTGCGCAACAAGAAGGTGCCGCCGCGACGATCGTCGGCGTGATCCCGCCAAAAACGTCCGAATATATCGCCCTTCTTCCGAAATCGGGAAGTTTTCCCGAAGTTCTGCAAAAACTCGGCATTTTCATTACCGAGCGAGTCAAATGGATCAGTGTCGGTGTGGACATCGAAAACGCTTCCGTGAAAATCATCGGGCAAACCTCGAATAGTACGGAAGCGAACCAAATCATCACGGCCATTACGCGGGCATCCGCCAATTCGTTGGAGGACATGGTTCGGGAAACCGAGGCAAGGCAAGCCGCTGACCCAAATGTCCCGAAATGGACGCCGGAAAAGAAAGAAAGGGAGAATATGCGCAAGCTCCAGGCGGAATTCCTGCCGGTCGTCAGCAACGACAATCAGTTGCTCTTGTTCATCAATCAAGAAACGAAACCGCAAGCGTTGATGTTTGTCGTCCGCCCCCTGGTTCTTATTTATAGCAATTTTCAACAAATCCAATGGGGAAATCAATGTGCCCTGAATCTGAAAACGCTTGCCAGGGCACTTCAAAAATATGCCGAAGAAAAGGGGAACTATCCTCCTGTCTGGACGGTCGACGCCGAAGGGAAGCCGCTCCAGAGCTGGCGGGTTTTGATTTTGCCGTACTTGGACGAAGAGGAATTGTTCAACTCCATTAAACAGGATGAACCCTGGGATAGTGAATATAATCGCCAGTTTCATTCGAAAATGCCGACGGTTTTCCGCTGTTCCGCCAGTCGTTTTGCCAACAATACGACGACAACCTATTCCTTCATCGTGGGGCCGAATACTTATCCCGCCGGTCCGGAAACGCTCAAACCGAGCGATATTACCGACATTCCCAACTCGACGGTCATGTTGGTGGAACGGAAAACGCCGATCTGTTGGATGAAACCGGACGAAATTTCCGAAGAAAATGCGTTTAAGGGAGTTGGCATTGATCGGGGAATCGGAAGCGATCACTTGCGTGGTGGGTGCAATGTCATATTCTTCGACACCGCGATTCGTTTCATCATCAACAATCCGCCGCTCGACACATTCAAAAAAATCCTCACCTATTGCGGCGGCGAGGAGGTACAGTTACCGTAAATAGTGGTTAGTGATTAGTGATTAGTGGTGAGTTGAGAGTCACTAATCACTAACCACTAATCACTAATCACTAACCACTATTTTCATTCATGCAAAACGTTACTGTTCTCATTTTAGGTGGCGGTCGGGGGACCCGATTGTATCCGTTGACGAAATTCCGATCCAAACCGGCGGTTCCCATCGGAGGGAAATATCGTTTGATCGACATCCCGCTTTCGAATTGCATCAATAGCGGGCTGTGGCAGATTTACGTCGTTACGCAATTCAATTCGGTCAGTTTGCACCGTCATATTCAGTCGTACTCATTCGATCATTTTCGGGACGGATTCGTCGAGATTCTCGCGGCACAGCAGACCTCCGGCAATGGAACGTGGTATCAAGGTACGGCAGACGCCGTGCGGCAGAATTTCAGCTATCTGCGGCAACGGGACGTGGATTACGTATTGATCCTTTCCGGCGATCAACTCTATCGCATGGATTTTCAGAAGATGATCGACACGCATGTCCAAGCGAACGCCGACGTTACGATTGCCGCCGTTCCCGTCGGAGCGGAGCAAGCTTCGGGCCTGGGAATCATGCGATTGGACGACACTGGCCGGGTCATTGGGTTTCTCGAAAAGCCGCAAACCGTCGAAGAACTGGAGCACGTTCGAACCGATCCCGACTGGATCACCGCGCAAGGGATTCCCGCCAACGGACGTAACTGTCTGGCGAGCATGGGAATTTACCTGTTCAATCGCAAAACGCTTTTCGACGTTCTTGAGAAAACGAACTACACCGATTTCGGCAAGGAGGTCTTTCCGGCGTCCATCCGTTCCCAAAAAGTCCAGGTTCATCTTTTCGACGGCTATTGGGAGGATATTGGGACAATCCGGTCGTTTTACGAAGCGAATCTGAGCATGACGCAAGCGAATCCGCCGTTTGTGCTTTCGACTCATGATCGTCCGACGTACACCAGGGCGAGGTTTTTACCCTCGACGTTGCTAAACGGAGCGACGATCCGACAATCGCTCATCGCCGACGGGGGCGAAATCGGAGAAGGAGCGGTTATCGAAAACAGCATCATCGGCCTGCGGTGCAAGATCGGCAAAAACGCGGTGATTCGAAACTCCATTATCATGGGAAACGATTACTATCTGACCGACAAGCAGCGTCTGGAAGACGAAAAACTCGGTTTGCCGCACATGGGAATCGCAGACAACGCCAGGATTGAAGGGGCAATCGTCGACAAAAACTGCCGGATTGGAAACAATGTTACAATTACGAATCCCAAAAACGTCCAGGATTCGGAAGAATTTTCCTTCGGCATGATCCGCGACGGTGTCATTTGTATCGAAAAAGAAGCGGTGATTCCGAACGGGTTTTCCTTGACACAAAGAATCGTCTGAAACCTATCTGATGAAGGTACTTCCAATTAAAAATCGGGCCGCCCGAAATCGGACGCTTTCTCTGGACAAGGCGGAATCAGAGCGGATGAAGAGCCGTCTGGTCTATGTCGACCGCTTGTCCCAAGGGAATGAAATTTCCAACACGACGATTTGCGGCGATTTGTTTCAGGTGATGCCCCATTTACTTTCTCATTTTTGCGATTTGATTTTTGCCGATCCTCCTTACAACCTTTCCAAAGAGTTTCACGGGGTCAAATTTAGCAAAACGGACACCCAGGGATACGCGGATTGGCTTCGGCTTTGGTTGCCCGAAATGAAACGGCTGTTGAAGCCCAATGGTTCCATTTACGTTTGCGGCGATTGGAACAGCGCGGCAGCGATTCAAACCGTACTGGAAGAATCGTTCAAAGTGAGGAACCGCATCACTTGGGAGCGGGAAAAAGGGCGTGGGGCAAAAAGCAATTGGAAAAACAGCTCCGAAGATATTTGGTTTGCAACCGTTTCCGACGAATATACCTTTCATGTGGAGCAGGTGATGCTAAAAAGAAAGGTAATCGCCCCTTACCGGAACGAGTCGGGTGAAGCGAAGGATTGGAAGGAAACCGAATCGGGAAAATTCCGATTGACCCATCCTTCGAATCTTTGGACGGACATTTCGGTGCCGTTTTGGTCGATGCCGGAAAACACCGATCATCCCACCCAGAAGCCGGAAAAACTGTTGGCGAAAATCATCCTGGCAAGCAGCGTCCCTGGCGACGTGGTTTTCGACCCTTTTTTGGGAAGCGGAACAACCTCCGTAGTCGCCAAAAAACTTGCCAGAAAGTACTGCGGAGTGGAAATCCAGGAAGAATACTGTTGTCTGGCGGAAAAAAGGCTAGAATTAGCGGAAGCGGCTCCAAGTATTCAAGGATATTCCGATGGAGTGTTTTGGGAAAGGAATACGTTGAACGAGCAAGTTAAAAAGATCGCTTTTTGAGCCGGAACGTATCAGGTTGTCTTTCCGTAACGTTAATTTGTTTTTCGTTTTCAAATGCTTTTCATCAGTATCATCATCCCGGTTCGTAACGAATCGTTGCACATCGAAGAAGTTCTGGACCGGTTGTTGGAGCAGAATTACGATCCGGCAAAGTACGAAATCCTCGTGATCGATGGACAAAGCGACGACGATACATGGGAAAAAGTCGCCCGGTACGTTGAAAAGTACCCCCAAGTTCGGCTTCTTGACAATCCGAAACGCCTTTCCAGTGCGGCACGCAACGTTGGCATTCAAAACGCCAAGGGGGATGCGGTGTTGCTTATCGACGGGCATTGCATCATCGACTCGAAAGAAATGTTGCGTAATGTCGATGCGGCGTTTCAAAGCAGCGGGGCCGACTGTTTGGGGCGACCGCAACCGCTTGAGCTTTCCCAGGCCGGAGCGATGCAGCTTGCAATTGCGGCGGCTCGTCGTTCGCCGATCGGGCATCATCCGGACTCGTTCATTTACGCCGGAAAAGCGTGTTTTTCGCCCGCGATCAGCGTTGCGGTCGCTTATCGAAAAGAGGTGTTTGAAAAAATCGGACTCTTTGACGAACGGTTCGACGCCGCCGAAGATTGCGAATTGAATCATCGAATCGACAAGGCGGAATTGAAATGCTATTTCAGCCCGGACATTGCCGTGCGTTACGTTCCCAGAGCAACGCTTTCCGGATTGGCAAAACAGCTTATCCGTTACGGAAAAGGGCGGGTTCGTTTATCGAGAAAACATCCGGAAACGTTTTCCTGGAAGAGCTTTTTACCGGCGGCGTTTGTTGCGGGTTTGATCCTGGGCGTTGTGCTTTGCTTACTCTGGGGGCTTTTGGCTTCGTCAGGTTTAGGGCATACTTTACTCAAGGCCGCTTGTTTCCTGTACTTGGGGATCGTTGCGTTTTATCTGATCGTGGTTTTTGGGGAATCGTTCCGGCTTGCGTTTTCGCTACGAAAATGGTTTTACTATTTTCTCCTGCCGCCGGTGTTTGTAACGCTTCACATTGCATCCGGCTGGGGGGTGTTGAAAGAGACGCTTTTCCCGACGGAACGAATCGGAGCCGCAAACATAAGCCATCGCCGCACGGGGTGCGGCGGTTAAAAACGAACACATTTCGTTTATTTGTACTGTAACCAGATATTCCGGTACTGGACCTTGTTGCCGTGTCCTTGCAGGTAGACACCGCGAGGTTCCGGACCTTCTGCGAGGCGACCGGGCGTTTCCTTCGGCAGTTCCACGCTGTCGTGAATCAGGACGCCGTTGTGCTTCACCGAAATCCGGGCGTTTTCGACCTTCGTGTCGCCGTCGAACTTCGCCGGAGTAAAGTCAAAATCGTACGTTTGCCAGGTCAGCGGCGGAAAGCACATGTTTATCGCCGGTTTGGAAACCTGATAGAAACCACCGCACTCGTTGTTTTCCCCTTCCAATCCGAACGAATCGAGAACCTGACACTCGTAACTCTGGTCGATGTAAACGCCGCTGTTGGATCGGGCTTGCCCCTGAGCCGTCGGCATGTAGGAAAGCATGAATTCGACATGCAGTTTGTACGGTTTCTTCTCAAACGGCAGCGACGTCGCTTCCGCCCAAAGCGTGTTACCAAATCCCGCCGGACGTTGCCGTTGGCCTTGTTCGGCACCCGGTCTTTGCGGTGCTTCATTGATTTTCGCGCCCGGTTCAAACATGTCGAGGTTGGTTCCGTCGAAAACCACGACCGCTCCTTCCGGGGCCTGTTCGCCAAACGTTGGACTTGTCCGGAATTGCTTTTCAAAAATCATCTCCGGCATTTTTTCTGTGGCCGCAATTTCAATTTTCACAGAAGGCCCACGGAAACCGCCGCGTTGTCTCCCCTCTTGTCCCTGTCTTCCTTGCGAGCGTTCGATGGTGATTTTGCCTTTTGCTTCGATGTTTTCCGGGACTTGAACTGATTCGCCGCCTGGAAGTGTGCCGCGGCCTTCGGTCATGGTAATCGTGATCTCGTCCCCTTCGACTTTGGCGGTTCCGAGCATCCGTGGTTCACCAGCTTTCCAACCGTCGCCCGGCAAGCCGCCCGGATAATTTACGACACGGAATTTTCCGTCGCCGTCGGCAATCAGGTGCAAGCCCATGCTAAACCGTTCCGTCTTGGCAAGGTATTCGCCTTGAATGGTGAAATCCTGCCGTAACGCTTCATTTTGAAGAACTTCAAAGCGATTGGTGTATTCCGGTTGAGCCGCATGAATTGCCGCAAGACCAAAAGCCAAAACAAATGCAAGAGCCACAAAATTGGACCGTTTCATAATTATCTCCAGTAAAAGGGGGTCAGGTTCCACCGTAATCAGTGGTTAAAACAGCCGAAATTCTACATCGCCGTCCTTCCGGATACAAGCCCTATTCCGGCAACGACGGCAAGAATCCCCAAACCGTTTTGGACGATCAGGTTTACGGCAAGCAATGTCCACTGTCGCTCTTCAAGAAATCGCTGATTTTCGAACGCAAACGCTGAAAAAGTCGTAAGCCCACCGAGAAACCCCGTCAGAAGGATCGGCTTCCATTCCGGAGCCAGGCGGTTTGAACTCAAAAATTCCAGCAAAACGCCGAAAAGGAAGCAACCGAGCATGTTGACAAGGAACGTCCCCCACGGAAACGCCAAACCCTGCGTCAACCGACCGATTCCGTAACGGCAAAGCGTACCCAGCCCACCTGCAATAAACACTGCCGAAAGAAATAATGGGGACTGCATGGTAAACGGTTTGCACGGTAAACGGTTTGCAATGTGCGAGGCTTTGGTTCGTGTGCAGAAATCAGGCCGCTAAGAAGTTCTAGCGGCCTGGTGCGGAAATCGTGTTACGATTAACGTGCCGCCTTGACTTTCTTCATGACGAAAGCCTGGATTTCGCCGACCAAGTGTTCGGGAACACGAACGGCTTTGGTTTTGCAACCGTATTTGCCGGACCCGACGGGCCGACCGGCACCGGAGCGATTGCCGCTCCGTTTTGCGGTTTTGGCTTTTGCGGCCTTTTTCGGTGCCGCGACACCACGCTTCACGGCCTTCTTCGCCGCCTTAACTTTTGCTTTGGGCATAATTTTGTTACAGGGTTAAAAGGAATTTGGAAACAAAAAACGAAACGACAGGGGAATCATACCAGATTGATTTCAAAAAATCAATACGATAATTGGCCATTTTTGTAATTTTATTGGAAATAGGAAATTGGAAGTGATAAGTGATAAGTGATAAGTGATAAACTTGCTAATCACTAATCACTAATCACTAATCACTAATCACTAATCACTAATCTCTATCCTCTATCCTCTATCCTCTACTGAAACACATAATTCAACCGTCCGATTGGGGCGGCGTCACCGTCGCGGTAGAACGAGTTAATGTCCCCTTCGCCCTGATAATTGTCGGCCCATTTGAACTGAAACGTTGCATTGCCTGAAATTCCAAGAACCTTTTTCGGAATCGTCAACCGAAGTTCGTTCCCTTCGACCTTCATTGCGACCTTCGCGGCTTCTTTCCAATTCCAACCACCAACGGAACGCTCAAGAACCGCCCCCCCTTTTACCGGAGCGACGCGATTGAGTACAAAATCGTACCCTTCCCAGGAATTTTCCGCCGCAGCATTTGTCGTGCGCAAAAACAGCGACATCCAATGTTTGTCCGGCTTCGTAATCGGGTCGACCGTTTTCGCAGAAAAGTACACGTTGTCCCGGTCTTCGCGGACCTCCATCACGTCAAAATCGTTGCGTCCGGTCCGGTTCGTGTAATACAGTTCGCCGTACCCTTGCACGTCCCGGTCCGGAATATCGTTCACGTAATCCTTGAATACGAGGCGTGTGGCTTTTTGTCTCGCTTGCGGCGGTTGAACCCCCTTGTACTTTCGTATCCATTCGATCATTTGCATGTAATAATTGTCGCCGAATCCGCCGACCATCGGCTCAATATCACGACTGTTGTTCGTGTCACACAAATCGACGAACATGACCGGTTCGTTTTTCACCCCCATTGCCGGTCCGTCGAAAACCATGGCAATCCATTCGTTCCAACCGGTGATGAACACGATTTTCGGGTCCTGTTCCAAAGCGAACTCAAATTGCTCGGCAAAATTGTAACCGTATTTGAAGGCGTCCGGAGCAGGATCGTTTTTCCCGTCGTGAAAACTCCGCGTCCAGTTCGTTTGGTCTCCGTAAAACGCACTGGAACTGAAGCGAATCGTTCCGTTATGCTGGGCAACGGCGACGTTAATCACTTCGTTTTCCCCCTGGGCGTTTTTGAAAACGTGTTGCGGTCGCTCGAACGCAATCCAGGGAAAACCGTCGTCGTGAAATTGATTCTCGTTCGGCCATTGCGATTTTTTGATACGGAAAAACGCTTTGATTTCGTCGGAACATTCTTCCGGATGCCCGACGATCATCGGCTTGCCTTCCCAATGGAACCACAAATTCGGATAGAGGTTTTTCTTGTAAATTCCTTCGTAGAGTTTTTCAATCGTTGCGCCGGAATCGGAATTCGTGTAAAACACCATTTTCGGAACGTTCCAGCCCTGTTTTTGATATTCGTCAAGAATCTCCATCAGTTGCAACCCCTGGGCAATGTACGGGGCGGCGTTCGTGGCGTCAATAATCAGGAAATCGATCCCGGCGTCCGTCAGCATTTGGACGTGTTTTCGTTTGACCCAGGCGTCGTCGGAGGTGTAGTACCCGAAAATCGATTCGCCCCAATGGTGAAACGCATGAACCGGTCCCCAGGCGGGATGCCGAACATCGTGAATTGCGTCCGGATTTTCCCTCACGATTTTCGTAATATCGTACGGGCCGTTCTTGCCGTGCTGCGCAAGCCAGGAAAAGTAAAACAGTCCGATGTAACGGTCGCTTCTCGGCAGCGGCACGTCCGGCGATTGCAGCGAAAGCGTTCGTCCGAGAGCGTCGATTCCGCCGTAAGCACCGTTTGCGGCAGGCAACGAAACCTCCGCGGCAAACAGGGAAGCCGTAAGGAAAAACGTCAAAACAATTAATAGTGTTGTTCTCATGGATAGAGGGGTGAAGGGTTTAGCCGCACCCTGTGCGGCGATGTACGAAAAACGTCGTCTGCCTAAAGTGTAAACGAATTGATGATGAAAATCAATCGTGTTTTTTTTACACTCCCGTTACTCAAACCGTAAACAAATGGTAACTCAAAACAGTCAAGGGCATCGGGAATCGGGAATCGGTGATAAGTGAAAAACTTCCTCCAATTCCCGATTCCCGATGCCCTTAAATTTCAACACTTTCTCCGGTTTCAATACCATTTCGTTTACACTTTGAGTTTCGTTACAGTCCCCATTTTTCAAAAAAACGGTTAAACAATTCCACGAGAAAAACGGCGTGGTCCGTCGTTTGCCCGGTTTCGTCGAGAATCGTCGTGATCGGGACCGCTTTCAATTCGTCCGGAATGTGTGCGACGGAGTTGTTCGTGTTGATTCCGATTCCAAAAATCGCGTAATCCGGTTTCGGACTCTCGATAAGAATTCCGCAAACTTTTTTGCCGTTAAGATAAACGTCGTTCGGCAACTTGATTTCGAGCGAATGTTCAGGACCGACCGTGTTGCGGACCGTTTCGCAGACGATTTCGGCGACGGTCGGAGAAAGCGAGGGCAAGTTGTCCCGGTTCAGGTGGATTTCCGCAAGATTCAGGACGAGCGAAACGGCAACGGCCCCTTTTCCGGTCCACCATTTTTTCGCTCCCCGTCCACGTCCGGCGGTCTGTTCCTCTGCGGAAATCAAGAGCGGAAACGTCAATGGAGCAACATCCCCGGCCAAAAGTTCTTTGGCGTAATCGTTCGTTGAACCGATGGTCTGAAAAAACACCGCCGCGCGAATCGGCGTTTGGGTCAGAATCGCTCGTTCCACATCCGAACTAGAAAGCATTATCGTCGAAGTGAGCGTGAAGATGCTCATCGTGTATCTTGTTTTTCACCAGCAATGTGAGGGCTGAAACCAACTCGATACACCAATAATAGATGTGGGCAAGCAAACTCCCGGCGGTTCCGCAACAAAACCAAAGCATCAGCGTGTTGAGAATCGCAAAGGGCCTGCCGGATACGCCAATCCCCGAGAATGACGTAACGATAAACAGTCCGCAAAACAGGCCGCTCCAGAACCCGCAACATTGGTAGCAGGTAAGAATTCCTTCCTGAAATTCCGGAAACGTAAACGTCGGCTTGAGGTTCAAACGTTCCCGCTTTTCCCGAATCAACCGGGTACGCTCTGCAAGACGTTCCCGAAAGGGCGCAAAAATCTTTCCGTCGACGAGAATCGCCGTCAGCCCAACCGACGCAACCGCAAAAATCAAAAACTGAAACATGACAGGAATTACGAATGACAAATTACGAATTACCTCACGAAATCAGGGCGTGTCCCATAATTCGTAACTCGTAATTCGTAATTAAAAAACTACCAGAGCCAATTCGATTTCTGGTTTGTGCTTTGGAGTCTGGCTCCGCTACTGTTTGCGCTGTAGGACGATACCGAGGAACTCTTACAGGTCGGACAGTTTGTGTTTGTCTTCGCGGTGGAAGAGGAGGTATTCGGTTTCGCCGAGGAGTAGGACGCGGAACTGTTATTGCCGGTCTTGCAGCCAGGGCAGTTCGCAGTGGTCTGCTTGCTCTGCAAAGTGGAGGTGCTCGACTTTACCGCAGAACCGTTGCCTCCGCAGGTCGGACAGCTTGCCGATTTCGCCTGTCCACAGGTCGGACAGGAGGTACCCGAAGTCACCGCCTTCGAGTTGAAATTATTGGTAATCTTACTGTAACCGGACGAGTAAATGCTGTTGATGGCCATGCGAATCTCCTGAACTTATGAACTGAGTGGGGGGAAAACTTAAATAGCTAAAATCTTGCCAACCGTTGCAGGCGGAAAACCAGCCCCTCGAAGGAACAAAATCCTTCATCGCTGTAATATCGGGTACGATTTTATGTCTGTCAAATAAGAAATAATATTTTTCCGTATATTTCGATTACGCAAACTTTACGGGGCCGCAAACCACCTTCACTGATTGCCGTACCCTTCACGACTATCAATTAAATCCCCCTCTTTCCCATTTTTTTCATTTTTCGTCTTGCATTGTTTCGCATTTTTTGGGATAATCCCCCGACTGAGTGAAAAAGTGCCACAATTATTTTGCCCAGTCCCCGCAGTTGTCATTTTGGGCAAGATGCGATATTTGGTAAAAAAGTTTTTTTCTCCGTTTTTTCTGGACGATACCCGTACGGGGAGGATTCTCCCCGGTGGAAAAATGGATTTTTCAAATTGCCGGAGTCTCGTGTAAGGAAAAAAAACTATACTTACACGGTCCAAGGAAATCAAAAGAGGAAAAATTTTTGAAATTTTAAGAACACCTTGTCGTTCGGTGCGTATTACCCCCCAGTAACGCTCGTTCTGAGCGGTTTTGATGGAACGACACCCTTTTTTCCCAAGGGAGAACAGAAATGGAAATCTACAATTCCCCGTTGATTCATAATGCTCATTCCGTGTCCGCACCCCATTTTCGCGGAACGTTCACTCCATTGCCGACGGAAACGAACCGTGTTTCGGCACCCATTCGCGACGAAATCACCCTGTCCCGGGAATCGCAGTCGCTAAGTGATATTGCGTCGGTTTCCGACTCGTCGTCTGCCGCACCCCGGTTGGATTTAATCAACCGTCTCCGTTCGGAAATCGCTGCCGGAACTTACGACACGCCGGAAAAGTTCGAAACGGCCCTAAGCCGGATGCTCGGAGCACGATAGTGGTCTGCGAGAGTCGCGTGCCACTCGCAGTTCGTTTTATACTACTCAAATTTTTCCCAATCAGAGCCGCGCACGCAGTAAGCGGTGCTCCTGGTGGTAGCGTGAAAACCGCTTACTCCGTGCGCGGTTCTGATCCGTGCGCGGCTCTGATTGGGTGCGGTTCGTTGACAGTTCAAGCAACAACCCGTGAAAAAGAACGTGAAAAAATCAGCCGCTATGTAATCCGTGAGCCGGGTCTCCCTTCACGGCGTCAAGAAATGCCCGGTAGTAGCTTTCGAACGTCCCAATATCGTAACGGGATTCCTGCGGTGTCAGGCGGACGCCGAGGACTTTCTTTCCACCGCGAATCAAGAGCCGAATTGCGTCGGTCAGTTGAATTTCACCGTGAACGCCCGGCTCGATTTTTCGGAGACACTCGAAAATATCCGGTGCAAAAACGTACCGTGCGGCCACGGCAAAACGGCTCGGTGCCTGCTTTTCGGCCGGTTTTTCGATAAGATCGTCCAGTTCGAAATATTCTCCCGCCGTTTTTTTCACGGCGGCGATACCGTAGTGGACAACATCGGCTTCGTCCACCTGATCGAACGCAATGACCGCCTTGACGCTGTCGGCCTCCTGCTCGAAAATCCGGACCATCCGCCGAATCGTCTCCGCCTTGTGGTGCAAGCCGATAATGGTGTCACCAAGCGCAACGACGAAACGGCGTCCTTTGACGAACGGCTCGGCATGGAGAATCGCGTGTCCGAGTCCGAGCAAATGCCGTTGTCGTACGTAAAAATACCGGGCCTCCCGGCGTTCGAACGCCAGCTCGGTCAGCATGTCTTCCTTGCCGGAAAGACGCAAATACCGGATCAACTCCTCGTTGGTGTCAAAATGGTTTTCAATCGCCGTCTTGCCGGAACCGGTTACGAACAGCAGGTTATTGACGCCATTGTGGATCAGTTCCTCGACGACGTACTGCACGACCGGCTTGCGTCCGACGGGTAGCATTTCCTTGGGCTGGCTTTTTGTAAGCGGAAGCAACGTGGTGCCACGTCCGGCAACGGGAATTACGGCAAGGTCAATCATTTTAAATGAGAAATGAGAAATGAGAAATGAGAAATGACGGCAGTCGGCAGAACGCAGAACTCTGTTATCTGCGGTCTGTCGTCTGCTGTCTGCTGTCTGCTGTCTGTCGCCTACTTTAAAAATCTTCGATTGCTCCACACTTGGGAAAGGTTAATCAGCAAAAGCATGAGAAACGAGGTAACAAGCATCAAAAACGCAATGGTAACGGCTTCCTGGTATCGGTACTGTTCCAGTTTCATCATAATGAGCCGCGAAATCACGGTCGTTTTGCCGGGTTGGTTGCCCGCAATGAAAATAACGGAACCGTATTCCCCCAATGCCCTGGCAAACGCCAGCGAAAAACCGGTTACAAGGGCCGGACGAATCGTCGGGAAAATCACTTTCCAAAACGTTTGCCAGCGGCTCGCTCCCAAACTGGCGGCAACCTCTTCCAGTTCCTTTTCCATTTCCATGATCGCCGGTTGAACCGTGCGAACGACGAACGGCAGGCCGATGAAAATCAACGCGATCATAATCCCCCAGTTCGTTCGGGCAAGTTCGTAAGGCAAAAACCGTCCGATCCAACCGGTTTGGAGGTACAGTTCGTTCAACGCAATTCCGGAGACCGCCGTCGGAAGCGCAAACGGCAGATCGACCATGGCGTCCATGAACCGCCTGCCGGGAAACTCATATCGGGTCAAAACCCACGCAACGATGAACCCGAACACGACGTTCACGGCTGCGGCAACCAAGGACGCCGTGAAGGTCAACTGCAACGCCGCAATCACGGTTTTGTCGGTAAGCGTGTTCCAAAAGTCCGCAAATTTCATGCCTTGCAATCGCATGAGCAAGGCCGCCAGCGGGATGAGAACGACCAGACCGAGATAGACGACGGTGATCCCCATCGTCAAACCGAACCCCGGCAGTACGTTTCGCCTAACCCTGTGAAATCGCATGATTGTTGTTACGAACCCAAAATGGAGTGGAGGGCATAGGGCATAGAAAATAGGAAATACTACCTATGCCCGACGCCTACTACCTGCCGTCTGCCGCCTGCCGTCTGCCGTCCGCCGTCTGCCGTCTGATGCTGAGTTATTGAAACAGCACATCATTCATATCGTACAGTCCGACCGGTTTTCCGAACAAAAACTTCGCCGCCGCGAAGGCTCCGAGGGCGTAAGCGTCGCGGTTTGACGCCTTGATCGTCAACTCCAGCGTTTCGCCGAGCAGCCCGAAAAGAATCGTGTGCTGGCCCGGATTGTCGCCAATCCGAACGGCGTGATATCCGATTTCGTCGTGCGGCCTCGCTCCGATTTTTCCTTCCCGACCGTGCAGGAAATGGTCGATTCCCATTTCTGCGGCGATAATCTGCCCGAATTTCAGTGCCGTTCCACTGGGGGCGTCCGCTTTGTAACGGTGATGATGCTCCACGATTTCGACGTCGGCGTCCTTGTCTTTGAGGACTTTTGCTGCTTCCTGGGCCAGACGCATCCCAAGGATTACCGTCATGCTCATGCTCGGCGACCAGAGGAGCGGAATCTGCCGGGCCGCTTCTCGCAATCGGGTTTCCTGCTCCGGCGACAACCCGGTCGTTGCGTAAACGAGCGGCGTTTGGTGTGCGATGCAACTGTCCAAAAGAGCGTCCATTCCTTTCGGGGACGAAAAATCGATAACGACACCGACGTTTGGTCCGAGTTTTGCCGTGATGGGGACGCCGTTGGCTTTGATCCCGGCGACGAGACCGGAGTCTTCGCCGAGTTGCGGATGCCCTGCCGATTCAATTGCGGCGACGACCTCGAGTAACGGGTCTGCGGCGGTCAGGGCGACAAGCCGTTGTCCCATCCGTCCTGCGGCACCGACGATTGCGATTCGTGTTGGAGTCATAAGTGGGTATTAAACTGCAGTAAACTGTAGAGGAAATAGGAAATCGGAAATAGGGTACAAAAACCATATCCTATTTCCGATTTTCGATTTCCGATTTTCGATTTCCTAATTTAGAAATTCCATTCGACGCCGACGCTGGCACCGTGCATGAAAAGCGTGTCGGTAACGACGTGTTGGCCGCTACTGGCCAAGTAGCTAAAGTCAAGCTGGTCGGCAGCCCGGGCAACGTCGCCGATCCACATCAGGTTGTAACCGCCGACGATTGACACGTTCGGGGCCACTTTGAAATAGCCGCCCAAATTCAGTTCACCGGACAGCGAGGTTACCGTCTTTTTCACGTCGGCAAACCGGTATACGTCACCGGGAGCAGGAGGATTTTCTTCATAAATCCAACTTCTTTGTGCGGCATTGTTGCCGTAAACGCCGAACTTACCGACGGCTTGCAGGCCGAAACGGTCGGTTACGAGTTTATCCCATTTCGCTCCGCATTGTCCGCCGTAAAGGTTGTTGGTCGTCCGGGCTGCGTAATCGCTGTACCAATGAGGTGCGCCGATAAAGGGGGTTGACCTCAGACCGAAATCCTCCTCGAAATTGAAGTACCGGAACCCGGCAAGCCAAACGAATGACGGACAACGGCTCCGGCGAACAAGGTTGAGTTCGGCACTGTGAAAATCCATTTCGGAAAACACGGCCATTTGGCTCGAATGGGCAAAGTCGGCCCCCCAGCCTTGGTCAATCATTCCAAGTGCTCCCGGCAAAGACAGGTCGTGCGCTCCCGTGAGGGTTCGGCTGGATTGACGATCCCGGAAGCCGTTGTACTGCCCTTCAATCGCGGTACAGGCGTTAAGATTCTTGCCGATCAAAATACGGAATGAACCGTTGGTTTGGCGGCTAAAATCGTCTGCGGCGAAAGCGGTTTCGGTCGAGTTGCGATTCGCGGTTATGGGCAAATCGGGATTTGCGTTCCGTAGCACGAGTGGACGGCCGCTTGCACCGAGGTTCCAAAAGACGACATCGGCGCGACCGTAAAAACCTGAACTCCGTCCAAAGGGCTGGAAGCAAGCCGGGGAACAGGGCTGTGAGCATTCGCCGCATGTGCTCCCGCAGTCCGACGAAACGCTGCAACTGGTGTCACAGGGGCTGCTATCACAAGGACTGGGATTGCAGGGAACGCAATTTTGTGCGTAAACACAGATGCTTAACGCAAAAAACACAACAAGGGCAAAAAAACCTTTCTTCATGACAGTAAACCCTCTGGGAGGTTAATTTTGAATGTTTCGGTAAAATTCGGGAATCGGGAATTTTTATGTCTGACGCCTGACACCTGACGCCTGATAAGTGCCATCCTTAACGCTATTGTCGGAAGAAACGATTTGACTCCTTAAATCGGAATAATCGCGATAATCGATATGGAAGAATTTTACGGTTGTTTAAAATAGGCAGAATAGGTTTTTTGGCGAAAACATTTGAACGTATCTGCTCCACGAACCACGTTGTTGTGTAAATTCGTGGTCATAGGATAATGGGCGGGTTGTCGGTTCGAGCGTCGAGCCGCTTTCGTTTCAATCGCCCATTGCTCCTTATGCCGCCCATTCGCTATTCCACCAAAATT
>CAZNVM010000363.1:0-1578 GCA_964576215.1 uncultured Planctomycetaceae bacterium | reverse complement strand
CGCCCCAAAAGGTGTAGCCCTGGCCGCCGAGTTCGAGCGTCACTTCGAGCGCCTTTTTGACCTGGGCGGCGGCGTAAGCGAAAGCATCGGCATTGCAACTGGTAGCCGCCCCGTGCATATAGCGCGGGTTGCTGAACAGGTTGGCCGTGCCCCACAGCAACTTGACGCCGGTTCGCTGTTGCTCTTCCTTGAGAACTTTGACCACTTCGTCGAGATTTTTGTTGGATTCCGCAAGTGTTTTGCCTTCCGGGGCGACGTCGCGGTCGTGAAAGCAGTAAAACGGGGCACCGAGCTTGTCGCAAAACTCAAAAAACACGCGAACGCGATTCTGTGCGTTGGCCACCGAATCGCTGCCGTCTTCCCACGGGCGGTACATCGTACCCGGCCCGAAGGGGTCGGCACCTGTCCCGCGAATCGTGTGCCAGTACGCGACGCTGAAACGGAAATGGTCGCGCATCGACTTACCTTCGACCAGCTCCGCCGCGTCATAAAAACGAAACGCAAGCGGGTTGGACGAACCGGGACTTTCAAACTTAACTTTGGAAATGTTGGGAAACGCTGCCATGGTTTGGAACTCCATCAGAGGGTAATAATAGTTGTCATTTGGCTTCCCTTGAAGCCAATATCCACCATTGTCGCACATTTTCCGGAAAACCTCAAGTGGTGTGGATCACTCGATTTTGTGAGTTGGGCAAGCGTTGTCTTCGTCCCCATCGGAGGCGGAACAATCCTAGCCCAAGTTCGACAGTTGCGGTTAATTTTTCCCTGTTTTTCAGGGTGGCTGGTAAAAAATCTTCACTACATCGGCGTTAAAAATTATTTTTTTCATGGCCGATTATTTTTTGAATTGTCGTGGGATTTTCAAGCCGAGGTATTGCAACAGGATTTCTTGGTGCTCGGTCGGTCGTGTGATGCAGCGTTTGCGAATTTCGATGCCGGTCGAAGTCGGCAGCACAACATCCACCAAGTTGATCTTGCTCAGTTCGTTCAGCACACGTCGCGGTTCGTCGCCGAGGCCGCAGCCCTTCACCATGCGGCCAAGCGTTGTCCACAAGACATACGCCAAAAAGCACACCAAAATGTGCGACAACACCCGCTCCTCTTTTTGATGCCAAATCGGGCGGATACGCAGGTCGCTTTTTTCGATGCGAAACGCGGCCTCGGCCTCGGTCAGTTGCACGTAGGCACGCCACAACTCCTCCGGCGACCACTCTTCAACATTCGTTCGCAGAAGATAACAACCTTCCGACAACGTTGCCCAATCCTGCCATGATTCGCGTTTCGTCCAAGCGATCATTGCACGTCCGTCTTGCTCTTCGACCTTGATGTCGAACAAGCCTGCGCCGCGACTGTTCTGCGATTTGATACGGCCAATGCGACGGTCGATGACCTCTTTTTTGCACTTACGTTTCTCGCAACTTGCCCGAACTTTTTCCAACTCCTTTTCCATTCGCGCAACAAAACGTTCGTGCATCGCCTTTTCTTTTTCGCGGCGATCCGCACTGCGACACAACACAAACAACTCGCCTTCTCGCGGGCACAACTTCACTTCCAGCCCTTCATGCACGACGTTCCAAT
>CAZNVM010000362.1:0-1516 GCA_964576215.1 uncultured Planctomycetaceae bacterium | reverse complement strand
TCAAAACGATATTTAACGTAAAAAGTTACATTGTCATACTCAAAAATAACATTGTAAGACTCAAAAAATAACCACCCGTTCATGGGGTCGTGTGCGGGGTCGAGTTAAAATCGGGTATTCGGGTCGTTTTTTGTTTCACTTTTCGTTTTTGTTCAGCGGCGTAGAGGGCGATGGCGAGGACGCCTTGCGAAGTCCAACTCATGCCGCGATGTTTGCACCGCTCTGAAACCGCCACGTCATTCCACTTTTCCACCCGTGTGCTCGCCAGCCAAAGCCCTTGTTCACGCCGTTGCGCATAATTGACAATCACGTGCTTTTTACGAAGCAAGTACCCAATCAAGTCGTCGATGCGTTGCGGAATCCGCGATGCACCTCGTAAACCCCAAAGTATCCAAACCGCTTGGGCTGTTTCGCCACGCCACAAGTGGCCGAGTATCTCACGCTCCAACACTTTTCGCTTGTCCTTGGCGAGGCCAACGGCACTCAACCCTTCATAAATTCGCTTGCACAAGTGATACCAACAAAGGATGTGTTCGACCTTCACGGATTGCGGGTCGCATTGATCCCTGCCTTTCATGCTGCCAACCCATTCACTGATCCAACGTGCACCGTCGCTGATCACCTCCAGACGTTTGCCGAGGAACAAACCCAGCAACATCAATCGCGCCAGCATCTGTTGAATCAACTCTTGCGAACTTTTCGCCGCGAGGCAAAAACATTCGCCCTCCGAAGTTTCCAGCGTCGCTGTATAAGTGATGTTCGTCTTTTTGCCTGCTTCCTGCGACTTGGTCACGACTTCATCCAACTGTGCTTGTATCGTGTTTTTCGCAATGCGACAGGCTTTTGAATCACTCGAAACATCTTCAAGCGGCAACTCATTCGACATGGCATCCGGCGTGACCATGTTTTTTTGCGTCAAGGTTTGCTCTGCAAAATGCGTCAGGGTTTGCTCTGCAAAATCATTGTGCTTTTGCTCAAGCTCCTTGCCGATGATTTGCTTCTTGTTCCAAACGGTCGTCGTGGATAACAACTTCTCCTCGCCGGACTCTTCGGCGAGTTGCCTGGCAGCCTTGCGATACGAAACCGCTTGCGATGCCTCGCATGCCGCGTCGATGACTTACCGGGTGATGTGGCTGTTTTGCGATGTCCCCCCCAAACGATGGCCGAAGGCGTCAGGGTTTTTCCGGTTTGCGGATTGAGCATCCGTTGACGTTTCAGTTGGATTCTGCCGAACCGCGTGATGATCGTGAAAGTGGGCTTGCCGTGTTTTCGCAATCGGCCTTGCACCAACTTGAACAGTCGAGCGTTATTTGCATCGGCGGTTTCGAGTGTCTCGCGGCAAATGACCTGTTTGAACTGTTGGCCGAGTTGCTCGATGTGGTCGAGTTCGTTGAGGCTGGTGCCAAGCTCGTTGGCGACAGCCTGTGGAATCTCGCATTGAAAACTACCGTGAATTTCATAACCTTTCTCGGTGACGGTGACTTTACATTCCGTGACAAATCCGTTATCCTGATTT
>CAZNVM010000361.1:0-18522 GCA_964576215.1 uncultured Planctomycetaceae bacterium | reverse complement strand
CTGCCGTCTGCCGTCTGCCGTCTGCCGTCTGCCGTCTGCCGTCTGCCGTCTGCCGTCTGCCGTCTGCCGTCTGCCGTCTGCCGTCTGCCGTCTGAAGCCACTTACTTTGAATTATCATGATCCGTCTCTACAACACACTGTCGAAATCCAAGGAAATTTTTGAACCGGTCCAGCCAGGCAAAGTCGGAATTTATCTTTGTGGGCCAACCGTTTACAAGCCGTCGCACATCGGGCACATGGTCGGACCGGTGATTTTTGACACGATCAAGCGGTACTTGCTTCATAGCGGATACGACGTAACGTTTGTCATCAACATCACCGACGTGGACGACAAGCTGATTGCCGAGGCGAACGCTCGAAATATGTCGATGAACGCCGTCGCCGAAGAAATGACCGCCGACTATATGCGGAACCTTGCGGCAATGGGAATCGACGGCGTCGACTACTTCCCGAAAGCGACGGAACATATCGGCAACATCATCAAATTTACCAAAGATTTAATCGCCAAAGGGTTCGCTTACGAATCGCAAGGGGACGTGTATTTCGACGTACAAAAATTCCCTGAGTACGGAAAACTGTCGCACCGGACGCTTTCGCAAATGCTCGGCGAAGGGGGGGCAACCGCAGACCGCAAGCAATCGTCGTGCGACTTCGCACTTTGGAAAACGGCGAAACCGGGCGAACCGTCCTGGGATTCCCCTTGGGGGAAAGGGCGGCCCGGCTGGCATATCGAGTGTTCCGTGATGAGCTGCGAAATTCTCGGCGAAACGTTCGATATTCACGGCGGCGGACTCGACCTCGTGTTCCCGCACCATGAAAACGAAGTCGCTCAAAGCGAGTGTCGGCACGGAAAACCGATGGCCAAATACTGGCTTCACAACGGCCTGATGCAGGCATCCAGCGAGGTCGGCAAAGTCGGCGGACGCAATACCCGAAGTGCGGAAGAGGGAGACCTCACAGGAGACCTCGGCAGGCAGGAGGCCGGGAAAATCAGCAAATCGAAGGGATCGAGTGCGTTCCGGGACTTATTGAAACAGTTCGATCCGGAATTGATCCGCTTTTTCATTCTTTCGTCGCATTACCGCAGGCCGATTGATTACAGTTTCGAACGATTGGAGCAGGTCGGGACGTCGCTTGAAGCGTTTTATCGGTTTTTCAAGCGGTATCACCGGATCACCGGGGACAATTTTTACGCAACTTCGACCCCGCAAAACCGCGCGGAAGGAAATTTTGACCCGCAGGGCGACTCGCTTTTGGTCCAGGTCAACGAATATCGCAACAAGTTTTTCGAGGCGATGGACGACGACTTCAACACCGGCGGAGCAATTGGCTTTTTGTTCGATTTACTTCGAGTGCTGAACAAATACGCCGACGAATACGATCTGGACGGCACGAAAAACGCTCCGGAACCGGTCGTTTGGTCCCTGGTTCATGGAACGACGGTGCTCCGCGAACTTTGCTTGACGTTGGGGCTGTTTCGGCGGGAACCTGCCCCAAAGGCATCACAGCAAAGCGACGAGCTTGTTCAAAAGCTCATGTCGCTCATTATTGAACTTCGGGCCGGAGCAAGAAAGAACAAGGATTTCGCAACCGCCGACAAAATACGGGAGACGCTTGCCGAGGTTGGCATCGCCATCGAAGACCGGCCCGGCGGAACGGAATGGGTGCGAAAAAGTTAGCGGCGGGGCTTGTCCCGCGTTAACACGGCTTGAATTCTTCGTTCTTTTTACGGACTTTATCGACGAGCCGAGCTTTGAAGAGTTCCAGCTTTTCCTGGATTGCAGGATCAGCGACGGCAAGGATTTGAGCGGCGAGAATTCCGGCGTTTCGTGGTCCACCCATTCCGGCTCCAACGGTCGCCACAGGAATATCGCCCGGCATTTGGACGGTGGACAAAAGCGAGTCGAGTCCTCCGGCAAGGTCCGTCGGAACCGGTATTCCGATCACGGGCAAAGTCGTATGGGCCGCGACGGTCCCCGCCAAATGAGCGGCTCCTCCGGCGGCGGCGATAATCACCCGTAAACCGCGATTTCTTGCCGTTTGAGCGTATTCGGCAACCAAATGCGGCGTGCGGTGAGCACTCATAATATGGATTTCATGTCCGATTTCGAATTCCTTCAGGGCGTCGCTCACCCCTTTGATCTTCGGCCAATCGCTGTCGCTCCCCATGAGGATTCCAACCTGTATGTTTTCTGTTTGCATTGTTCTGCGGGAAAAATGTAAAAATGTGCTACATCTCGCACAATCAGAGCCGCGCACGCAGTAAGCGGTGCCCCCAGTGGTAACGTGAAAACCGCTTACTACGTGCGCGGCTCTGATCCGTGCGCGGCTCTGATTGTTTGTGGTTCGTTGATGGGTTCGGCCTCATTCTACCTCCCTCAAATTCAAACGCAAGAGGCGTTGACAGAGACGTTTTCCCCGTGTACAACGAAATTTTACGATTCCCGTTCTCCTTTCGATCTCAAAAATGTCCGAGTTTATGCTTCGTGCCTTGGAACTGGCCAAACAAGGGGAAGGTTCCGTCCCGCCGAACCCGATGGTCGGATGCGTCGTCGTTAAAGACGGTCGGATCGTCGGCGAAGGATACCATCAACGTTACGGCGGTCCCCACGCGGAAATCTACGCCTTGGAAGCGGCCGGAAAAAACGCCAACGGGGCAACCGTCTACGTAACGCTCGAACCCTGCGGTTTTACCGGCAAAACCCCCCCCTGCACGGATGCTCTCATCGCGGCCAAAGTCGCCCAAGTCGTCGTTGCAATGCGCGATCCCAACCCCCGCGTCGCCGGAAAAGGGATCGAACTGCTCCAAAAAGCCGGAATTTACGTCTCAGAAGGGGAAAACGAAGAAGAGGCCAAGACATTGAACGAAAAATATCTGACCCCTTTCGAAAAAAATCGTCCTTGGGTGATCGCAAAATGGGCAATGACGCTCGACGGAAAAATCGCGTCAAAAACCGGTTCAAGTCAGTGGATTTCCTCCGAAGCCTCCCGACTCAAAGCCCAGCAGCTCCGTGCCCAAGTGGACGCCATTATGATCGGATCAGGAACGGCACTTCTGGACGATCCGCAGTTGATGGTTCGCCTTCCCGAAAAAATGGAACGGCCCCATCCCCTGCGAATCGTGCTCAACGACACTGCATCGATTCCCTTGAAAAGCCGTTTGGTGCAAACCGCCCGGGAGGTTCCTTTGCTCATCGGAATCGACGCTGCCGCGCCGCTGGAAAAAGTAAAACAACTGGAAGAAGCCGGCTGTGAGCTTCTCGTGTTGCCGGGAAGGTTGCGAATGTCGTCGTTACATGCGGAGTCGAGAGAGCGGGAGAGGGATTTCAGGCTGGGAACACCTCAAAATCGGGGCGAATGGAACGAAACGGAGGAAAAAAGGAAAAAATTTCAAAGCGATTATGAGGAATTCCAGCAATCGACGAAGCGTTTGACCTTTCTTCTCACGGAACTGGTCCGGCGGGGGATTACGAGTCTCTTGCTGGAAGGGGGCGGGGCACTGCTCGGCTCGTTCCTCGACGCGAAGTTGATTGACGAAGTGCATGTGTTTATCGCTCCAAAGCTTCTCGGCGGAAAAGACGCCGTTTCTCCCATGATGGGAATAGGGATCGCAGAAATCGGGAACGCCATGAATTTCAATTTCCACGCCGTCGAAAAGGTCGGACCGGATATTTATCTCCAAGGAAGAAGAGGACAGGAAATGAGAAATGAGAAATGAGAAATGAGATTCTGCCGTCTGTTGTCTGCCGTCTGCTGTCTGATTCCGATTCCCGATTCCCGATTCCCGAAAAAAAGGGAATTTTCCCTACCGAAAAACGCGGGACAAGCCAGACAAGAAAAAATTTGCCGGGAATCGCCGCTAAGAAGTTTGCGATGAATGGCAGCCGGGAGCGCAACGGAGTGAAGCGACCGGACCGAATCGCGGGGAAATCCGGTCACTGCGCTGCGCTCCGTTCCCGGCTGACATCATTATTGGTGAATTTGTTATCGCCTGAGCTGGTACACCGCTTGCCAAATTGGGAATTCAGGAGTATACTGGCAGGACAAGGGCTGGGAAAAAGTTGAATTTCAGGGGCGGCCTCAGGGGTTGACTTGGGGGGACCTGTTGAAAATATATTGGGTTCGGGCTGGGGGCCCCAATTTGGGGTTCAGCCCGAAAAGTTAATCAAAACACAACTTTTATGGGGTTTCCGCCTGCTCGGCAGCGGCGGAAAAAGGTAATCGAACCAATGGTTCGAGAACGCATACGAATACGTTTCAGTAAAACCGGTAATCTTTGTTTCATCGGACATCGGGACCTTTTGACGACTTTGGAACGGCTGTTCCGAAGGTCGCGGCTTCCGATTGCGATGAGTCAGGGGTTTCACCCGAAATTGCGAATGAGCTTTCCTTCGGCACTCCCGTTGGGCGTCGCCGGGGAGGACGAAGTGTTCGAACTGGAATTGAGCGAGACAATGGAACCGGATTTCGTCTTGGAATCCTTGAACCGTTGTTCCGTCGATGGACTCCGTTTTTTGTCCGCGACCGTTCTCGCTCCCGGAGAAAAAAACACACTGCTTCATTCCTCTTTGTACGAGGTGAATATTCCGTCGGAGTTTCGTCAATCCGTTCAGAAGAAAATCGAGTCCTTTCTCTCCAGTGAAACTTTTCCGATTGAAAAGCATAACGGGAAAACGGTCGATTTGCGTCCGGCGGTTCTTTCACTGGACTTCGATTCGGAAACCGGGCCTTTAACGGTGGAATTGCTGACAACGCAAGGACCAGACGCCGGAATTCGTGAATTTTTGAAGGCACTCGGCCTTGACGACGAAATTTTCCGGTCGGTTTTTCCAGTCCGAAAAAAATGTATGCTTCAAAAAGAGACCGCAGAAGACAGACGGCAGACGGCAGAAAAAAATTCCGTGAACTGCCGTCTGCCGTCTGATGTCTTTCCCCCTCACTCTGCCGGGAAGGAAGTAAGTCAAACAGCATGAAACAGGAAATGCTCATCAACGTTCGGCAGCAAGAAGAATGTCGAATTGCCGTCGTGGAAAACGGAGTGCTCGAAGAACTTTACGTCGAGCGAACCAATCAGGACAATTACGTCGGAAATATCTATAAAGGCGTTGTTACGAATCTGGAACCGAGTATCCAGGCGGCTTTCGTCGATTTCGGCGTCGGTCGCAACGGTTTTCTTCACATCAGCGACGTGGAAGCCCACTATTTCGACCAGGTTCCCGGCTGGGCGGAAAAAGCGGCGGAAAAGGAAAAAGCCCGTGCCCAAAAAGAACGGGAAGAATACGGAGGACGACCACCGAGATTCAATCCGGATTTCGATGGTTTCGGATACAATCGTCCCCGCTTCAAGCCGCCGATCCAGGAAGTTTTTCAACGCGGCGACGAGGTCATCGTCCAGGTGATTAAAGAGGGACTCGGCAACAAAGGCCCAACGCTTTCCACTTATATCAGCATTCCGGGCCGGTATCTCGTGCTCATGCCGTCGCTTGGCCGTGTCGGGGTCTCCCGAAAAATCCCGGACGAGTCGGTTCGCCGTAAACTACGCGATCTGATGCACGAACTCCATCCGCCGAAAGATTTGGGATTCATCGTAAGAACCGCCGGAGCGGACCGAACCCGAAAAGAACTTTCCCGCGACCTTGCGTATCTGATACGGCTTTGGAAAGTCATCGTTCGCCGTCTGAAAAAAATGCCTGCGCCGATTGATCTTTACGAAGAGAGCGACATGATTATTCGGACGATCCGCGACATTTTCACCAGCGAAGTCGGGTCGATTACAATCGATGAGCCTGCTGCTTTCGAACGGGCAAAGGAATTTCTCCAGCAGGTTATGCCGCGTTATGCGGATCGCCTGCATCTCTACAGCGGCAAGGAACCAATTTTTCACAAGTATAACCTTGACCAGGAAATCGCAAAAATTCACCATCGCCGCGTTACCCTGAAGGACGGCGGTTCCATCGTGATCGACCAGACGGAAGCTCTCGTTGCAATCGATGTCAACAGCGGTAATTTCCGGTCAGAGGATAATGCTGAAGACACGGCGTATCAGATGAACCTTCGCGCGGCGAAGGAAATCGCCCGGCAAATTCGGCTCCGTGACCTCGGCGGCGTGATCGTCAACGATTTTATCGATATGAAGAAGGAGTCGCACCGTCGCCACGTCGAGCGGGTTCTCCGCGACGCCGTCAAACGGGATCGGGCTAGAACGAAAATCTTGCGAACCAGTCCGTTTGGACTGATCGAAATGACCCGGCAGCGCATCCGTCCGTCGCTCAAACGGAGCATTTATCAGGAATGTCCCTGCTGCAAAGGGGGCGGAGTCGTCAAATCAGTTGAAAGTATGGTCCTCGAAGTGTTCAGAACCCTCGTTTTAGCAAGTCAAAAACGGGACATCGCCAAAATCCGCGTTTCTGTCGTGGAAGAGGTTGCCGAGTTTCTGAACAACCGAAAGCGGCATGAACTGGCGAAAGTCGAGGAAGACGGTCACACGCTGATTACGATTCACGGTAAATCCGACGTTTGGCCGGAATTTCTCGAACTGGAATGCGTTGACCGTAGCGGTAACATCGTCCCGTTTTCGCCGATGAAGAGGTAAACCGGTCTAAGCTCAACGTAGCCGCACAGAGTACGGCGGCGAAATTTTTCAACGGCCGTAACGATTCAGTGGAGTATCTTGAAAAATTGGAACGAAAACAGCAGGACAAACCCATGTAACAAAAAGCCATCCACCCGATTTGGCGACCCACGAATCCGCATGACCGGTTTTGTCGGCGAACGGTGTATCACCCGTTTTATGCCCCCGATTTTTTAAGGTCTTACGGCGGTCCATTGTTGCCAAAGTACATTGACCTTGACCACTTGCAGGAAGCTCCGACCACCCATTTGAGCGGTGAGCTCAAAGAGGTGATTATGGACGCTTGACCGGTTCGACCCCGGCCAGTTGGACGGTCCGCCCGAACTGGGTTCCGAGATTCGTCCGCTCCGGGGCGTGGTATCGCGTTATCACAAATTCCGCCCCCTCACTGGAATCGGACTCAAAAAGTTTTTCCAGTTCCTCACGGAGTACCGGTGGATTGATGGCCTCGGCAGTCTGACACTCATTTCTCTACCGGTATTGTAATCCGTCTTTTCGCGGGGTACAATTCTACGAGTTGGTGGTTTGCGTTGGCTTTTGTGATAGCCGTATCACCCATCAAGAGAGTCATCCATGATAATCGGACGTTGGGGGGTGTGGCGACCTTCCCATTGGAGAGAAAATGCGTGTTTTACTGGTCGAACCCGACTATAAGTCGAAGTTTCCGCCACTTGGTCTGCTCAAAATCGGCACTTTTCACAAGAGTCGGGGAGACGAAGTGGTGTTTGTTCGTGGAATGACCGAACACGAATTCTGGGATAGAATTTACATCACAGCACTTTTCAGCTTTCACCATGAGAAGATTATCAAGACGATTCTGCACTACAAGACAATGTTGCGAGGTGATATTTCTCGAATTTTTGTCGGCGGTGGTTATGCTACACTCTGTCCAAATAACATTTATGGAGAAACCGGCATCTATCCGCTGAAAGGATTACTTGACAAGCCAAATATGCTGGGGTTGGGAGAAGAGAGTGTTGATTCAATGATTCCCGACTACGAATTGCTTGATGATTTGCACAAAAACACCGGCTATGATTATGGATTGAAAAATTGCTATTTTGGCTATGCCACACGCGGTTGTGTCAATAAATGCTCGTTTTGTGCCGTGCCTTTACTGGTCTAAGTGTCTTTGCAATCCTCTTGGATCCGGTTACTGAACGACTTGTTCCGTCACGAAAAATTCGTACTCGTTCGTTTGGGTTTTACTCTTCGGACGAATTCCGAAATGGGTGGCACGGAGCATATCCCGTTGCGAACCGGCTTTGACGGCTTCCATTTCAGCCAACTGCATTTCAAGCGGCTGCGGAAGAAATTTGAGGACGAGTTTTCCGTCGTGCTCCACTTTTGCCCTGGCCAATATCTCCCATTCAACGGCTTGAAGGTCCCCCTTGAGCCAAGTCAGGTAGTATCGGTTTTCCGTTTCACTGGCACCATACCTTACGGTCGGCGTTTTTGAACTGAGATTGGAGACGTAAGCGACTTTTCCGCCCGGTTGGAGCACGGCAAGTTCGATTCCAAAGAAATCGAGTTGCCGGGCGTATTCCGCTGCGGTAATTCCGCTTGGAAAGACAAACTCCCAATGTCGTTTGCCGCGGCCTCCTCCGCCCCCTTTGGTTCGGCCGTCTCCTTTGGGACCGCCGGGAACAAGAATGCTTTCATCCAACGAAGTCGAATCGGCAAAGGCTGATGGATTGGCGGAAAGCGTACCGACAATTTGGAGTGCGTCCAAAAGCGTCATTTCATCGGATGCGTCTTTTTCGCCGGGATGAACGACATTCGGATCATATTCCGGCCCATCGTCATGAACGCCGCCGCCGGATCCTCCACCGCTCCCTTCTCCTTCACCATCACCTTCGCCTTCACCGTAAATCTGTACGGCAACCGGCGGTGAACGTTTTTCGAACAGTGACGAGGAAAACCAGATTCCGAACAGGAGCAGGGCCATCGTTCCGATCATAATCAGGAGCGTAATCACAACCGACGCCGCTTTTTCGTAGGGAGAGGTGGTTATCATTGGAACTCAAAGTGTAAACAAATGTGGGGATAAGTGATAAGTGATAAGTGATAAGTGATAAGTGATAAGTGAAAAACTTTCCCCTATGCCCTATGCCCGATGCCCGATTTACTTCCGTATTCGCGTTTTCGGAACCCCTTCGTATTCCCGAACACGGCGGGTGATAAAGACGAGCAGACCGATCAACAGCGGCGGAATCGGCGGTAATGCGACGGCGTAAAATTTGTACTTGCCCTGAATCATCTGGATGTAATCGTTCATCTTCGCCTTGGCCTCTTCCTCTTTCGTGTTGACTTCTTGTCGCAACGATTCGTTTTTCATCGCCATGTTTTTTATCGTTGCAACGCTGACCGCATTAACCCGTGCGAGGACTTCCTCTTGCGACAAACCTTTTTGCGTCATCTCTTTCCGGATTTGCTCCAACCGGCTTTCAAGTTTGTCCTGTTCTTCGCCGATCTGTTTTTCCATCTCCTTTTTGTACACTTCCCGCTTTTCGGCGGTCTGTTGCCACATTTCGTCGGTCGCCTTGTCGATCCGCTGGAGCGTCCGATGCGTCGGCCGGCGTGTTCGAATCGCCAGGAAACGTTCATCTCCGGCAACGTGATCGATTGCGTTGAGAATGAACGAAACGTTCTCGAAATCAAGGTTGATTCCCATGCCCGGTGGACTTCCCTGCTCCTGCATCATAAACACCTGATCGTGGAGCATGTCAATATCCGCGACGAGGACAACGTTGATCTTCACCGGTTGCGGCTCCCCTTCTTCGACCATGTGCGCAGGGAGTGTGTATTCGCCGGTAACCTGGGCTGCGATTTCCTTGGGGCCGTTCGTAATGGTATTCATCCGGTTCAAAACCTCGTCGATGCTTTCCATCGACACTTGCTGCATCGCGGCACGAGCATTGGCAACCGACGTCGTGCCGGACGGTTTTTGAACCGTCCAAACGAGCGGCTTGTACTCGAACCGCGATTGGCTACTCTTTCTCATCGAACCGGGAAACGGGAGCATCAGGTATTGCAGGTTTTTCGTGATCGGACTTTCCCGGTCGAACGGCGAAACCATGTTTTTCGCGTCTTCGTCAATCGCGTTGTCCAGGAACACGAATCCTTGCGGCAACGTCCGGAGTTTGCGAATCGGGTTGTACGCCTGCCAAACGCTGTTGCCACCGTCGAAATCGACGCCGAGAAAACGCCAAAGCATCCCGATCTCCCCTTTCGGCTGCATCTGTTGCTGCTGCATGAAGGGATTCTGGTTTCTCGGTCGACGGGGTTCACTGGTACCGCCGATTCCGCCAAAATTGATCGGGAAAGCGTCCTCGAAAATCACGGTCGGTTGTCCACTCTGGATCGCCATAATAAAGTTTTGCATCTCCTGCGGCCCAAGCGTCGAGGGTTGCACGGCAATCAAGGCGTCGTACCTTTCCGTAAGCGGCTGGGCCGGATCAACTTCGACGACGTTGTACCGCTTTCTCAGTTCTTCGACGATCCTCATATCCGGCGATTGCGAAAACGTCTGCATCGAAAACTGCCCAAAAATTGGAACGTCGGTTTTTAAAACGCCGACTCGCTTTTTCTGAGGATCGGTAACGCTGCACAAAGCATGAATCAATTCGTATTCCGGAGAAAGTCCGCGATTAATGAACGGAAGCGTCAACGATTGCAGACCACAACGAAACGCAACGCCGAGGAAGATGTTGGCGTTGTTACGGATTCCCTGGGCGTCGTACCAGACTTCCCGGGGCGTGATACCGTACCGCTCTGAAGCACGGATCGCGTCGGCGGTGTACGGACGGATTTCATGGAATCGGACCGAGATTTTCCCGTTGCTTTTCGATTCGAATTCCTTGAGGACGGAAATAATGTTCATTCGCGTTTGAATGAACGTGTCGGGCACTTCGGGACTCAAATACGCTTCGATCACGACCGGATGTTCCGGGTCGATTTTTTGGATCAGTTGCACGGTCAACGGCGAAAGCGAACTGAGTTTCTCGGCGGTCAAATCGGCCCGAAGGTCAAAACGTCCCAAGATCATCACCAAAGCGAATCCGATGACGGTAAGCGAAACAGCCCGAACGGTGTAGTGAAATCCGCCGACGAATTGCTGGCTGGCAGACCAATGCCGCTTGCCGATGAGCACCATGCAGAGGTAAAGCATGACGGCGACGATTGCGAGAAAGTAAACGATACTTGCAAAGCCGACGATTCCCCGCCCAAAGGTGTCGAACTGACTATTGATGGAGAATTGTTTGACGAACGCCGCGAAATCCCGACCAATCGGAGCAGCGTCGGCCCAGTGGAACGCAACCAGTGGAACGCAAAAGATTGCGCCGATGATGTACGCGATGGTCAGGTTTGCCGTCAAAAAAGATGCAACCATTCCGATGGCAAGCATGGCGATTCCGGTAAACCAGTACCCGATGTAAGTACAAACAAACAAACCCTTGTCGGGATTGCCGAGGTAGTTCAAAATCGCGTAATTGCAAGCACAGGAGAACAAGAGCGAAACGGTATAAATCGCAACGGCGGAAAAGTACTTGCCGCAGACAATGTCGCAGTCCCCCGCCGGGATTGTGAGCAGGAGTTCGTCGGTTCCCTGCCGTCGCTCATCGGCCCAGATTCCCATCGTGATTGCCGGGATGAACACGAACATAATCAGCGGGAACCATTGATTGAGCTGGTCGAGGTTTGCCAGGTTCGCACTGAAAAATTCATAGGGCAAAAACGCCGCGATGGAGCTGAGCAGGACGAAAACGCAGATAAACACGTACCCGGTCGGATTCGCAAAGTAACCGATGAAATTACGTTTGAAAACGGCAAAAAAGACTCTGGTATTCATTATTTCCTCGTTAAAAGTCAGAAACACCCAATAAAACGACCCGACTATTCTAGCGGAAAATTGTCGCAAAATCAAGACGGTAAGCGATTTGACATCAACCTCAATAAAAGCCGGAATGGATCGCAATACCGATTTTCGAAAATATTGCTCTGAAATGTTACCGTTTTTTCTTATTTTGACGATAAAGTAAACTGTACGAGTGAGTAAAAGGATCGCTCCAAAATTTGTGTCAAAATGAGAGAAATAGCAAGAATGGGCAAAAAAATTCGACTCTCCGCCGCGATTATCGCAAAAAATGAGGAAAAAAGGATCGAAAGCACGATCAAAAGTGTTTCGACCTTGGTGGACCGTGTTTATCTCATGGATTTCGGCTCTGAAGACGGGACGGTAAGCATTGCGGAAAAACTGGGAGCGAAAGTTTACAAAACCGGTTGGAATTGCGATTTTTCCGAAGTTCGCAATCAGCTCCTTGAAAAAATCGAAGAAGAGGGGGAAACCGACCTCGTCCTTTGGATTGAGTCTGGCGAAATGTTCGACTACCGGACCGCTCCGGATTTTCGGGAATTCGTTGCGACCACACTTGAGCGGGACACGGCGTACATGATGATCGTCCGAAAATACTGGATCGCTCCGGAATTGACGCTCCCTCATTTGATTGTCGCGTTTCTTCAAGACGGTTCCGATAACATGCTCTCGCCGGCAGATGGCTTCAGCGATTGGAACGAAGAAACCATCGAGGCGCGTTTGATTCCGGTTTCGCCTCGCGTTCGTTTTGTCGGACGGCTACGGGAAACGGCAATCCCGGCGTTACAAACAGCGGGAATGAGAATCAGTGCCGCTTCCGGTCGAGTTCTCGCCGCACTTCGGGCACTGAAACACCCGGAAAGGATCACAGACGCGGAAAACCATCTGAAAATTCTCAAACACGCCGAAGATTCCGGCCTTTCGCTGTCTGAGGACGAACTTTTCGCCAAAGCGGACGCACTGGTTAATCTTTCCGACGTGGTTGCTGGCAGAAGTATCTACAAAAATTTAATCAAAAACGCCCGGCAAAGCAACCTGCGTCTGGAGTCGTACTATAACTACTACGCCACGTTCGACGTGGTTCCTCCGATTGGAAACGAAGCGGTTGACCTCTTGGTCCAATCGCTTGACGATTTTCCATTGGACCTGCAATTGCTCACCAATCTCGGAATCACGATGTTCCGGCAAAAGAATAATGAAATGGCGGTCCGGGTGTTTGAAATCGCCATGCGACACGGAAAAATTTCCCTGGATGTTTGGCACAAACAATGTGTGCGTGAAATCGTAATCGCTCATTTGAGTTTGATCTACCGTATCACCGGCGAGCAGGAAAAAGCGATTGATTTGTTGGAAAGTGTTGTCATTGCGACGGAACCGACCCATTCGCAACTTGGCCGGCTGCTGATCGATCTTTACGTGGTCGGGCGAGCGGAAGAAAAGTTGCACGAATTCGCCGCCCGTTACTGGGGAGGTGCTGAACTGGATGCGATTCGGGAGGTGTTTACCGGTGCGTGCCGTGCAACGGGCGGTGCCTGGAAAGCCGCTTTGGTTTCGCTTGAAAACGCTTATCGAAGCGGTTGTCGTGATACGTACTGTTTGCGTTGGTTTTCGCTCTGCCTGCTCTCCAACTTGCGATTTGCGGAAGCGTGCACGATCCTCGAAGAGTGGTTGCAGGTTGATCCGGCGAATCTTGAGGCGAAAACCTTTCGACTTGCTGCGTCACAACCGGACCGATTTTTGGATATTTTGGAAATGGTCCAGAAGTATCAAGGTTCGAAACTTGGAATTGGTTTGACGGAAAATTTCGACAACTTGGTTTTCCCGGAAGAAGAACCGTTACCGATTGTCGCCGATTCGACGCCGACATTTCCCGGATTCGATATTTTCCGCTTCGAATCGCCCGGCAGCGGTAATTCAACGGAACTAACGTTCCGGGTGGAGTAGTTCACTTTTCATTTTTTTCACTTGTTATTTTTTCTTGTAATACTTTTTTTTCTCTTGATTCCGATCGGGTTCGGCTTCGCTTTGGCCGTTTACTTGAAATGGGAGTACGAGAATCCTGCGTCACGGCCGGATGAGAGTGAAACTTCATCGGGCAAGGAGAATATTTTGGATATTTTAAAAGAGTCCAATGTTGTCCAGGATATTCTTATGGTGAAAAACAAGGCTTCGGAGGAAGAGCCGGATCACGCGACTTCCGATACGAACATACTCAACCGATTCCTCCAGGAAGGGTCGGAAAGCGTTCCTGAAAAACAGGAAACAGAGCTGCAACCAAACGCCGCCGCAATTCGGGAAAATCCTTAGCCGCCGCACCTTGTGCGGCGTTCGCTCTATCCTCTATCCTCTATCCTCTATCCTCTATCCTCTATCCTCTATCCTCTGAAACCGCGTGAGGGAGGACGATGACCGGACATTCGCAATGGAGTTCCGGCCAGTTGAGCAGGTTCGCCCGCAAGACGATCTTCCAGACGATCTCGTTGTGTTCCAAAACCATCGAGTGCATGGCACCATGCGGCAAACGCATGAAAAATTCCTGCCGGAGCGGTTCATTTTGCGTCGTTTCAAAATCTTCACGGAAAAAAAGCGGCTGCGAATAAACCTCTTTGCGACTGGTGATCGTGTCCGTTCCCTGCCGGAATCTTGCGATTTCCTCGCAAACCAAAACGATACTCAATGAACGGAATCGCAACATGCCCGTTTGGATGACCAAAATGCGATATTTTCGTCCGGGATAAATCGGATGGTCCGAGATTTCAAACAGCGTCGGCCCGATCCCGAACGCCGTCAGCAAATCCCGAAGAATCCAGATGGTCAGGAGCAATCCGAATCCGCAAAACACGAGGCCGAACATCGTTGAATACAACAGTTCGTGCCTCGCTCCGCTGGAATGATAAAGCGACCAGACTAAAATCGTCCACGAAATCGTATTCCAGACGATGGTGAAAATCGTCAACACGATCAACCGAAGTGAAGGAAGCGAGGAGACCGGAAGCCGAAACGCCAGAGATGTACCGGGACTCTCATTAATGATCCGGGAATCAGGCACCGTCGGAAGAAGCGTCGGAGAAGCCCCGCCGAGCAGCGCAAGCGGCGAGGTTTTGCGTTTTTCGTTTGACGCCGCCCGACGTTCTTCGGAAACGCTGAAAATCCGAAGCGACCACCAGATTCCGCAGACACCGGAAAACATCAGGCTGATCGGAATCGCAAGAAAGTACCAGCCCCAAATGGACGTTTCCCGCTTGAGGACCGCTTTTTCCGGATCGTTCGGATGATACCAACAAGTATACGTTTTTCCGGCCTCAAATTGGGACACGACCTTTTCGGCGGTTTTGCGATTCGTGGAAAAACCGCCCGATTGGGTCAAAGTGTCGGCATCATACGTCCATATCACGACCGTTCCCTCGCCAGCGGTAAACTTAATTCGAATTTCCGGACGATAAAGTGTTGCCGATTCTTCCTCCCGGCTTTCGATTCGCGTTTCCAAAACGGTGCAATCACCCGAAACGGATTCACTGAGCATTTTCCACTGCGGCAAAACCCAAGCGAAACCGTGAAGCCAAAAGAAAACGAACCCGACCAGAAAGATCGTGCAAAATATGTACAATTCCGCAGTCGTTTTTTTACGGGAAGGCATCAGGTGTCAGGTGTCAGGCATCAGGTTTCAGGCATCAGGTTTTTCTTCTGAAGCCTGATCGTCCTAACGGAGTTCGATATCATCAATGGAGAGGGCGTCGTAATCGATGGTCGGTTTTTGCGGTGTAAGTTTTGGTTTGTCGTGGACTCCGGAACTTCCCAGCCTTCTTTCGGGCGTTTTGTTCAGACCGATCCGATCCAGGAGTGATCGGGAGAAAACATCGGCGTCCAGCAAATCCGGGGGTGGCGCGCCGACCGCGCCGTTATCTGTGGGGTTATAATCAAGGTGAAACGCATGGTTGGCGATCACCACTTTCATCCCGGGATCAATTCGCCGGTCCGTTACACGAATCCCGTTGACTTTGACGCCGTTGGAACTGTTCATATCGACAACGTACCAATACCCGTTGGAAAGCACAAATTTACAGTGCTTGTTCGACACGTTCGAAAATCGGAGAACAATATCACATTCCTCATTGCGACCAACGATCAATTCCTTTTTCTTCAATGGAATATCGTCACCGCCGCCGGTAGGAACCAAAGTACCAAACATAACGAAGTTCTCCTGTGAGGTTGTAGGCTGGCGTGGTTCGTCCGGGCCAAAAAATTTCCCAACCACCGCCCGCCCCATTATATTTTCATTCGCCGCAAAAACAAGAGGCCAAACTCGGTTTCGCGACAGACTCGACAGCCGACAGACTCCGTCCGGAAATAACATTTACACGCCTTCCCTGATATGTTAAAATAAGAAGATGAAAAAAGGTTGAAATTCAAGGATTTGGAGGCAAGTGGAGAGAGGGACGTTATTTTCTCTCCGCTCTCCAGTTTCCACTCCCCACTCCCCACTCTTCATGTCGCAACGCAATTTTTTCAACGCAGACCCGATGGAATCGGACACGCCTTTTCGGGCGTGGAAAAATGCCGAACCGTTGCGGCTTGCGCAAATCGTTTTTCCGACGGCACTCGACGGAACGTTTGACTATCTTCTCCCGGAAACGCTCGAAGGACAACTCTTTCCCGGGATGCGTGTCATGGTGCCACTCGGTAAGGCAAACCGTCCGACGCTTGGGTACTTCATCGGCGAAAGCGTCAAAACCGTTGATGTCAAAGAGCGGGCCAGGTTGAAAACGATTCAAAGTACCGTCGATTCCGAGCGGCTCTTGTCGGCGAAAATGCTCGATCTGGCCCGATGGATCGCCGACTATTATTTCTGTCCGCTTGGCACCGTGCTCGAAGCGATGCTTCCCGCCGGAGTTCGCGGCCAGGCGGCAACCCGGTTGACGACCGTTCTTTACGTTTGCGACGATTTTCAAAAGAAAATCGATACGTTACAAAAATTACAAACAGGAAAAAAAGACGAACCGTTGCTCACAAAAAAGCAGCTTTACGTTCTCGAAACGCTCCGGAAAAACGCCGAGCCGCTTTCGACCTCCGAATTGTGCCGGGCGGCGAAATGCTCGCAGGTTCCGATCCAGGCCCTCAAACGGCTCGGCCTGATCCGCGTCAAAACGATCCGTCGGGAAACCGCCCCGAAAGTGCTTGACGCTCCGCCGGTCAACCCCGCCGATCTGCTTGCCCACACGCTCAATCCCGAACAGCAACGAGCGTTTGACACCATCATCGACTCGGTCCGAAACATGACGCATCGGACGTTTTTGCTGCATGGCGTTACCGGAAGTGGGAAAACCGAGGTCTACATCCGGGCTATCGAACAGGTCGTCCGCTTCGACAAGCAAGCCATTGTTCTCGTGCCGGAAATCAGTTTGACGCCGCAAACGGTCGGGCGGTTCAAAGGCCGTTTTCCCGACGTTGCGGTGCTGCACAGTCACCTGACCGACGCCGAGCGAAGCCGGCAGTGGAACAGGATTGCCCGGGGTGAAATCCAGGTTGTCGTCGGGGCCAGGAGTGCGATTTTCGCCCCGGTGCCGCGGCTTGGACTCATTATCATCGACGAGGAACACGAAAATTCGTTCAAACAGGACTCGGCACCACGGTATCACACCCGCGACGTGGCCCGGCGGCGGGCGGAGATGGAATCGGTCCCGTTGGTTCTCGGCAGTGCGACACCATCGTTGGAAAGCTGGCACCACGCCAAAACCGGCGATTTCACGCTGATTTCAATGCACCACCGTGTCCGTGGTCGTGAGTTGCCGCCGGTGAAGATCGTCGATCTCCGTGAAGCAGTCCGCTCCCGTGAGACCAAAGGAGCGATTCACCGGCAGCTTCATGCGGCGATTGCCGACTCGCTCCGCCGTCAGGAACAGGTGATACTCCTCTTGAACCGTCGCGGTTTTTCAACGCAAATCCAGTGTCCGGCTTGCGGCAAAGCGGTGCGCTGTCCCGATTGCGATGTTTCGCTGACCCATCACCGGACCGAGGAAATCGCCCTGTGTCACTACTGCGACCACCAGATTCCGGCCCCGACGAAGTGTCCGGAGCCAAATTGCGGATTTCTCGGTATCCGGTACAGTGGATTCGGGACGCAGAAACTGGAAATGGAAATCAAAAACCGTTTTCCTGACGCCACCGTCTTGCGAATGGACACGGACACCATGCAGGGGCACGGGGCACACGAACGGGCACTCGCAAGGTTCCGGAGCGGGGAGATTCAAATCCTGCTCGGAACGCAAATGATCGCCAAGGGATTGGATTTCCCGAATGTAACGCTTGTTGGTGTCATCAATGCGGACACGGCGTTGCACCTGCCGGATTTCCGGGCGTCGGAGCGGACGTTCCACTTGATTACGCAGGTCGCCGGCCGCACCGGTCGCGGTGAAAAGGAGGGCCGGGTGATTGTGCAGACGTTCAGTCCGGACCACCCGGCGATTCTTGCGGCGTCACGGCACGATTACCTGCAATTCGTCGAAAAGGAATTACCGCTAAGGGAAGTGCTTGATTATCCGCCATATTCGAAAATGCTCCGGGTTGTCTTTCGCGGTCCTGACGAACAGGCGACCAAGCGTTTCGCTGAGGAGTTCACGGCAAAACTCCGCCGCGAATTGGAGACGAAGCAGGGAGCGAAGTTTCGCTTGCTCGGTCCGGCCCCGGCACCTTTTGCGAAATTACGTGCGCTTTATCGCTTTCACATTCATCTGCATATTCATGACACCGAACTGATGCGAAGGGCGTTATCGCAAACGATCACCGGAACAAAAACGCCCGACCAAATCCAATGGATCGTTGATATTGATCCGCTGGATATGCTTTGAAAGAAATAACCGCCTATTCATCGTTAAATCGAAACAACCAACCCCGGTTGGTTGCATACTTGGCAAAGCCTTTTGGCGGCTCTGTCGATGTCCCCTTTTGAAGACAAAGGGGTAAAATCAATCACCATGTGATCCGGTTGCCCTTCAACAGGTGCTTCGTCAACAGAAAG
>CAZNVM010000360.1:0-2448 GCA_964576215.1 uncultured Planctomycetaceae bacterium | reverse complement strand
CTAAATTACGCACCCCAACGGGGTGCCACAACGCCGTTTTTGTGCGCCGCCGTTGGCGGCGAGGGTACTTTTCAGGCTCCATTACCGGGGGTTCGCGGAATACCGCTCACCCCCGGCTACCCTGTTTCGCCCCTTTGGGGCAGTAATAATGAACGCCATTTGCGAAAAAGCGTCCTCCGATCCGTTTCCGGATTTTATTAAAGGCAATACCAAACCAAATACACCACTAAGGGAATAAGGTTGGACTATCAAAAAACCGCAAACGCAAGAGAACGATGTTCGCTCTCTTGCGTCTGCGGTTTGTGTTTTCGCTGCAAAACGTCTGCTTACGGCGACCTACTGCTTCTCCTTGACGGTCACCACAGGCTCCAGTCGATTCATTGATCGCGATTCTTGCGATTCCGTTTTACGACGTTCAAGAGATTCCTGTCGAAAAGCCTTGCATTCCCGCTTGGTGACTCTGTCAAGCGACTGGTCAAAACGTCGGTTTCTCAACTGCTCCGCATTCATAAATCACCTCCACTGGAAATCTACCACTCGATAACGACGGTCGTACTTGTTTTCGTTTTCGGCAAAGGCTACCATCGAATCGTATGAACTTCGTGAACGACAAATCCCTTCTCAAAATACTTCTGTGCTTCTCCGAAAGACTCTGTAACGATCTTGGGTTCGTCATCCCCAAGATCGTAAACCTCATATTCAATGATATCTTGCGATTTCATTACTTTGTTCCTCTTGAAAATCGGAGAAACAATCTCCGTTGAAACCCAAACGCCACATTACGGCAAGTCGCTCATATTGCCGTCTTTGGGCATCACGGCACGAGCGTAGACCGCGGCATCGACATCTTCGCTGAGGGTCCTCACGGAACCGTCGCACATCGTAACGACAACGATCCCGACATGCTTTGAAGACGGACGCGCCTGAGCATAACGTAACCTAAGTTTTTCGAAGGGATTTGTGATGCCTGGATCATCGGCAGAAAGCTCCCTGCCGACATTAATGCGCCCCGGATAAAATGGACCATCACCAGTACCAGTACCAACATAGTCACTCGTCTTCATATATGTAAGGAATCCCTTGGGACCCGCAAAGCTATCCATTGAACTACTATCCCAAATCGTCTGTGCAAGGTGGGGAAGCGTGAATCCGAGGTCGTACTCTTCAGCGGAAACGGAATGGCGTTTCGCACCCGTATCTACGAAATACATCCAAGGACCGGCATTTTCGTTCTCCGACAATAAGATCGTTTTGGTAGTTCCATCTGCACTGGAAATAAAATCGAGATCAATGGTCGCGTCACACTGGCGGACAAAAGCGGGAGAACCATCGTTATTACCGGCGCGTCGGTCATAAAAAATACCAAAATTCTTTCCGTAGTACTTTGTAGGAGGATCAGTGCTGGCATCAAGAATCGCGGTACTCGTCGCCGGTTCGAAACCAAAATAACCGGTGGCCTCAACATGATAATCACCATTACCGGGATCATAAGTACCGGGAACATAAGTACCACCAGCCGTAGCATCGACGATACTCGGAACATCACCGTCGGGATTAATATTTTGATGTCCGCTGTTGACAACATAGGAGTTCATTGCATTCGTCGGTGAAAAATTTTTCGAACTACTGGGACACTTGAGAAATTTCAAGGCTGTGACACGCTTACTTGCATCCACATCCGTGGGATTAAGCACGGGAACATTCGCAAACTGACTTCTGAATGCTTCATACAAGGGAACCTCTTCGATATAGGGTAAAATGGAAACGATCCAGTTGCCCTGCCAATCATCTTTAAATTCCACTGGGTTACCAAATGACCCACCCAACGCCCAACCGCCTAAACTCGACGGCGGATTCACAAACAGATTGTACCGCAGATACGGCATCTCCTTTTTTGTGGATTCATAATTCAAAATAGCCAAGGCAATATTCCTTTGGTTATTTTGGCATTGCAAACGTTGGGCCATCTGCCGGGCGGCGTTGACTGCCGGGAGCAAAAGCCCCATGAGCACTCCAATAATGGAAATGACGACCAACAACTCAATGAGCGTGAAGCCTGTCTTACGATTTGTTTTCATGTCTTGCTCCTTTATGATTCTGGATGGATCAGGGTGAGTGTTGACCCGAAACTTGCGTTCGAAGTCGATAAAAATCAGGAAGGGTTCGAACACCGGACGCTTCCTCGTTTCTGGTATTGTACCAAAAAACGGTCCGCTTGGAGGTATGGGCGAAAAAATTTTTTACTCGCCCAACAAGCCACCGCGCTATTATACTACTATTTTCCACTAAAATTGCAATAAAATCCAGTAAATTCTTGAAAGATTTTCATTTTTTTTGGTGGTCAGCGGTCAGTGGCTATTACACTTTTTCGCAAATGACGTTCATTATCACGCCAAGAGAACTGCATTGTTCAAGTTCAAAATGGATGGAAATTGAGGGCACCTCTGG
>CAZNVM010000359.1:0-6263 GCA_964576215.1 uncultured Planctomycetaceae bacterium | reverse complement strand
AACGTTGGAATTTCAAGTATTTATCCCCAATTGCCCATTTTAACACGCGAAATCACGGTCAACAGCAAAAAAACAGGAGATTCCATAACTTATTGTACCACAATGGGTTACAAACAAAATTTTATTATACAGTCAAATTAGGAACTGCGTTAAAATTCCGTGCAATGAGCGGATACGAACAAACAATCCGGGTTCTCACGAGGTCGAACAATCGTGCGGCTTCGGAACTCTTGAAACTTGCGCTGGATTCGTCGCACGCCGGAATTCGGAAGTCGGCGTATGCCGAAACCATCTTTACGCGCGGCCCGAAAACGATTCTGGAGTCCATGCAGAATTGCAAATCCTCCGATGATCCGGTTTACGAAATTTTCGCGGCCAATCCGGACAAACTTGTTACACCGATTCGGACCGCTCTGTTAAGCAAGGATCACACGTTACAGAAAAACGCCGTACGAGCGGTACTTCAGTTCAAAGTCTACGACATGATCCCGACGTTGCTGTTTATGCTCTCGGATCGAACCGAAGGAGAACAAAAAACCGGAGTTCCGATTGCCGAATTGCTTATTCGTTTGACCAAACAGTTCATTAAAGACATCGAGGAACACAACGTTCCCGACGCGTTGCAACGGCACATCCTGCGTGAAACGAGACAGGAACTCGAACGCAACCTCAAAAATTTTCGACGGTCCGACGATCCGACTTGCATCAAAGTTTTTCTGCTCCTCGGGCGATACGTTCGGGACAAGGATTTCAACGCGGCGGAGTTGTTCCGCAATCCGATACACCCGGTCTATACGGCACTTTCCGGGATTGTTCAGGCCGAAAATCACGAATTTGTTTTCAAGTTCATTCTCGACAGCCTGGAAGCACCGACGGCACCCGGTTTAATCCTTGCCACCCTTTCCAATCGGACCGACCTGGCGTTTTTGGAGTATCTGTTCGAGAACATGGATTTGCCGCCGTCATCCTATTTTCAAGCGAACGTTCAGCGAGTTCGTCGGTTCGATTGGCTTACGTCTATTCGGACTCTATTGCCGCTCTTTTCGGAAAAATCGCAGCAAAGTCTATTGGACCTGATTCGTTTTTCCGACCTTCCCAAGGGGGAAGTTTACGCGGTTTGTCGACAGGTTTATCAATATGGTAAATCGGCGGGCCGATGTGCCGCACTCACGGAAATTGCGAATTTCCCCTTCGAAGAATCAAAAGAAATCGTCCTGGAAGCGGTTGACGACGAAGACCCGAACGTCCAGGCGACGGCTTTGCGACAAATTCGCAAAGTCCATTCCACACTGGGAATGGTGCAGATTCTTCAAAAAATCGATAGTCCGCACGAGGTTGTTCGTGAAGCCGTAAGAGTGGTGTTGCCGGAATTTCAAATTCGGCGTTTCCTCAATTCTTTCGACCAGTTCACGGAAGAACAACGGATCAAAACCTTGAAAATTATCCAAAAAGTTGATCCGACATTACCGGAGATACTTGCCCTGGAACTTCAGATCGGCAATCCCGAAATGAAAGCAAGGGTGCTGAAAAGCATTGAAATCGGCAACTTTGTCGGCTTGCTCGAAGAACCGCTTTGCACCGTGTTGCTTCGGGACGAATCCGTGGTTCTCCGCGCTAAAGCCGCCGCACTTTTGGCCGACGGTAAACGGGAAGTCAGCCGCCTTTCGTTGCTCCAAGCCTCCCATAAGGATACCAGCCTGGATGTTCGACTCACTGCAAAAGCCAGTTTGGAACAAAGAGAAAAAAAATGAAACAGACAGCAGGTAAGAGACAGCAGACAGCAGACAGCAGACAGCAGACAGCAGAAAATATAATTCTGCCGTCTGCCGTCTGCCGTCTGCCGTCTGTCGTCTGCCGTCTGCCGTCTGTCGTCTGCTGTCTGCCGTCTGTCGTCTGCCGTCTGATTTGCTGTCTGTTTCTCGTTTGTAGTTTGCCCCCTGTTGCTGTTGCACAGGTAGAGACACCGAGGGGAAGGATAGAACTTCTCAAAGAACACTTTAGTGCTTCGAAGAGGGTCAGCAACACGAAATATGCGGCCATTGCCGTTTGCGTTGTCGTCGGTGCCGTTACGGCACTGGTATTTGCCGAACGGTATTATCGAAAGCGTAACACCAAAAACGGTTTTTACAGTCAGAATCGGTTGTTTCGTGAATTGTGCCAATCCCATGAATTGACGAAAGATCAGCAAGCCATCCTCAGGAAGATTGCCAAAGAGTTGCAATTGGACAATCCTGCGACTCTTTTTATTGAGCCGAAGCATCTGGAACTTGCTTTGTCCGAACAGGTGGTTCAATATCCGCAGGATGCCATCTTGCAAATCACCAATGAATTGTTCGGCCACGAAGTGGTACCAGACGAGGCGGAGGGGGAGAGTTCCTGGTTCGCCTGGACGAAAGTCATCGACAATCCCGAAGCGGACCAATTGAAAAAAGTACAGAAAAATAAGGACGACGAGCGGGACGATTCCGGGCCTTTTACGGCCCCTTCTCAAACGCAACAGTGGGATCCGTCGTTTTGGCAAGACATCCATCGCGCCATCAACGGACAGATTTCGGAAAAAAACGACCCCACTTCTCCGCAAGCTCCGATGGATCAATCCCCGCCGGTCAAGTCGCAGGAACAAGCCGGGAAGGAAAAAGCGGGATATAAACCGCGTTATCCCGAAACGCAAGACGTTCCCGTTCACCAGGAAATTTCATCGAAAACCGGCGATTCTCAAACGATTCCTCAAAAAATACCACAAAGTCTCGGTGCGAAAATACTGTCGTCGATGCTTTACTCCGTTTCCGACGTGACGAACGAGCTTGCGTACAGTTCAATCCGAAACCATTTGACACGGACCCTTTCGCTCAGTCCACCCGTGTTGGGAGAAGTGAAGCAAAGAAGTCTCGTTACGGCTTCCGGTTCGGCGATTCCACTCGATGAAATGATGGTTTCACCACAGAAACAATTTCAGCAGCCGGACACACAAACCCAAATGGGAGCGAAAGCCGCCGCCAGGCAACTTGAGCGAAAGTCCATCGACCTGAAACCGCCGAAACCGCTTTTGATTGAGTAGGCTTCCGTTGAATAGTACTCAAAGTGTAAACGAAATGGTAATGAAACTGGAAAAAGTGTTGAAATTCAAGGGCATCGGGAATCGGAAATTGGGAATCGGAAATTGGAGGAAGTTTTTCACTTATCACCTATTCCCGATGCCCGATTCCCGATGCCCTTGCCTGTTTTGAGTCACCATTTGTTTACGGTTTGAGAATAGTATATTACGCTCTGTCAAACGGAAACGGCAATACTTCGTCGATCTCGTCGGCGTTCAAAAGCGTCATGAGCAGCCGTTCGACGCCGAGTGCGACGCCGCAACAGGGGGGCAACCCGGCCTCCATCGCCTGGAGAAGCCGACTCTGTTCCGGGAGCGGTGCATGGCCGTCGGCGGCCCGGTTGCGGTTTGTCTCCTGAATTCTTTGCCGAAACGCTTCCTGATCGCACAACTCGGCGTAACCGTTGGCCAATTCGATTCCATCGACGTACAATTCAAAGCGTTCGCTTACGTCGTAGGTTTCCTCCCGCTGCTTTACCGTTCGGGTCGTTGCAAGCTGGGACTGCCAAATCGGAAAATCGTAAAGAATCACCGGTTCGTTGACGCCGAGGTTCGGTTGCACGACTTCCGCAAACAGGAGATCGACCCAGGGTTCCCGTAAAAAGTCGTCCGAAACATTACGGTTTTTTGGAACGACGCCGTAAGATTCCGGGTACGGAATCCGATTATCGTCCGCAAATTGACGCATGACCTCGCACGAAACCGTATGGGGATTCATCCCGGTAAAGTGGAAAAATTTCTCGTAATACGAATTCTTTTCAACGCCGCCCCGTTGGAACAGCTCTTCGGTCAAACCGGCGAGAAACGCGATTCCGGCGCCGTAATCGTCGCGGATGCGATACCATTCGAGCATCGTAAATTCAACGTTGTGCCGTTGTCCGAAGTCACCGCCGCGAAAAGCGTGGGTGATTTGAAAAATCGCTTCCGCCCCGGCAACCAGGAGCCGCTTCATGCAAAATTCGGGAGACGTTTGAAGATAACACGTCTGGTATCGGTTCGGAATCCGTTCCACGGAAACGGGAATCGGTTCCAAATAACGGTTGACAACCGTATCCGCCGAAAGAAGCGGCGTAATGACCTCGAGGAACCCACGCTCTTCGAAATAGCCCCTGAGTTTCCGTAACAACCCGGACATCGCCGCCAAATTCGGAAGCGAAGCCGTAGGAAGGTAGTCGGGCATCGGGAATCGGGAATCGGGCATAGGGGAAATGAGAAATGAGAAATGAGAAATGAGATTCTGCCGTCTGCTACCTTACTCCGATTCCCGATTCCCGATGCCCTAATTACGGCGTCATTGCTCGAACAACGTTTTTGAACGGCTGTTGCGGCAAATAGACTTTCGGCCTGACGACGATCCCGTTGGGATAAACGAGTACCGGCGGTCCGACGACCGGTTCGCCGGGATTACCGGGATTCTTCTTGTGGAACCGATGCCCTTTTTCCTGTTTCGGCGGTCCGAAATAGTGCGGCTGTGTTATCATCGGCGGCCCATACAACATGGAATTGTAGGGGGACCAATTCGGTTGTTCCCCACCCGGTTGCGGGAATTGTTGCGGTTGCGGAGCGGCGGGACGGTAAACGGTGAGCGGAATCGGGTCGGGAAAGCTCGGCGGCGGGAAATAATAGATCGTTTGGGCCGTCATGCCGGGAACCTGTTGCGGCTCCGGCGAATTTGACAAAACCACGGTCGGCTGCGCTCCCGATTTGGGGTCGGCAACCGGCGTAATAATGATTTGTTGGGTGGGAACCTGAAACTCATCTTCGTATTGCCGATAAGTGAATTTCGAACTCTGGTTTTCCTGAACCGGCTTCAATTCCGGCTTTTTTTCCGGATTGACGAAATTCGGGACGGTGCCCGATTGAAACGCATTACCAATCGCTGGCGGGAGGTACTGCGAGTAAACCGACTCCGCCATGAAGCCGGAGAATCCGACCATGAACATCGCAATTCCGAAAAAGCCAAAAAGGGTTTTCATTGTGGGGTACTCCGTTTCCAATTCATTCAAAAAAGTCTATAATGGTGCTCGCCTTTCCAGTCGGCACTCCGCGCTAATACATACCACGTAATACCGGAGTGAGTTTGCAAATTACTGAAAAAACCGGAGATTTTTCGTGTCTGTTACCGATAAAATACCGACGACCGTGAAAACCCGAATTTCCGTTTACTGCACCCAATGTGGAAAGAAGATTCGTGTGTCTCCAACGCAGCTGGGACGAAAGGCCGTCTGTCCCCACTGCCGAAAAACGACGATTCTTGCCGAGCCGGAAGAAGCGTCCGTTGCCGAAGAAAGGACGACCGGCGAACCGGAATCGGAGCCGATCATCCCCCGACGCAAACTTGCCCACGTTGAAGAGGTGGATTTGACGTCGATGGTCGATGTAACTTTTTTGCTCCTGATTTTCTTCATGGTCACAGCCGCGTTTTCGTTGCAGCGGTCGCTCGAAATTCCGCCGCCGGAAGGGGGGGAAGCCCAGTCCGCCGGCTCCGTTGCCGCTCCAAGCGTTCAGGACGGCAATTCCGTAATCGTCCGGGTCACGAAGGACAACACCGTTTGGGTCGAAGATCGGGAAATTCCCTCACGGCAGGAGCTTTTGGCCGTGCTGCGGGACTTGACGAATCCGCGAGGACAACTGCCGCCGATAACAACGATGCTCGTTCTGGCCGACGGGTATGCCCGGCACGAAACCGTCGTGATGGTCCTCGACGCCGGAAACGCCGTGTCCATGAAAAGTATTCAACTCAAAACGGAATGGGAATAGAAGACGACTCAATTCCCCATTTCTCATTTACTCAAAGCGTAAATTAAAAACGCCTATTCCCGGAATTTTTTAACATTTTTCAGGTTTTCTCACCAGTTTTCTCGCCTCACCAAGTTACGCAGGCTACCTGTCCTTCCTATTTTCAAGCATCCGGAAGCCTATTGTAACCGATCAATCCACCCGCCGCAAGTACGGCGATTTCGCCAAATCGACCGGCAGGGTAAACCGGTCCACGATGTCGGGCCGAAGGTCCAGCCCGGCGTTTCGATACGCACGGGATACCGCCTCCGAACAGAACGGCGGGTGCTTCTTGCACTCGCGGCTTCCGTAAATCCTGACGAAATGTAAGAATATCGCGTTGAACGCATGGAACCAGCCGTAGCGCGTCCCGACGAACTCGCTCATTCTC
>CAZNVM010000358.1:0-1850 GCA_964576215.1 uncultured Planctomycetaceae bacterium | reverse complement strand
TAAACATCGCCCGGCGGACGGAGGTCTTCGGGAATTTTTCCATCGAACGCCTGAAAGTGGTCCAGCACCATCACATCGTCCGGCGGACGTGGTGGTGTCGATTTCCAGTCCAAAAAGAGTTCGTGAACCTTGCCTATCTCCGGTTCGTTGCCCGGCTTCATCGCGGCGACGGCAACGTAGCACGGCGAAAATTGTTTGAATGACGTTTGATACTCGGTCAGTTCTGAAAAGTACCAAACGGTTTCCGTCGGCTGACCATCGGTGGGAACCGGAGATGTCGAAAAATACCAGACGCCGAAAACGCAATCTTCGATGTCGCTTTTCCCTGCGGACCAGTGGATGGTTGTTTCCCCTTGGGATATTGATGAACGTAAATTGTAGATTGTCGGGAGTGATGACACCTCCTCACCCGGCTTGATTGTGAGCAACCGGACATTGAAATCCGACGCGTCTTTCCAAAACAGCGAGGAGGTCAATGCGGAGATTTCATACTCGCCGTCAGGTAGAAAGATTCCTTCGAGAGCGTGGTTTGTCGATTCGGTGTCAATGAAGCCGAGATCGTGAATTTCGCTTGTCAAAATATTTTTGGCGATGATGCGCCATCCCGGTCTGACGAACGCTTGTTTTCTCGCCGGGTATCGGTCAAGCCTGCGTCCGATGGAGTCGAACCGGTCACAAAAGAATGTCTTGGACTCTTGGCCAGGCATGCTGGGATACCTACTGCCGTTCGAAGGCCGGATTCGTCCGCGTCTTCATGTTGCCTGGCGACAAATTCCGTCGTCGGGCGAACGAACTGTTCCAACTCGGCTTCAGTGGCCGAATGTTCGTCTGCCCCCCAATCTTGGATTCCGACGGCGAAGAGTTGTGGAAATCCTATCAGGATTTGCGTAATTTTTTCGACGGCGGTTATAATACGTCAAGTAGTGATACGAGGCAACTTTTCGAGTACCTCTCTTCTGCTTCCGTTATTTTCGCTGTGGTTAATCTGGAACGATTCCTGAAGGAGCCACAGTCGGAAGACCGTATCGTGTTGTCGGAAATCGTGAGATTTCTTTCGAAAAATGCAGAGGTGCAACATCTTTATTTCGTTTTTACCGCCTGGGATAAGGCCGCCGAGGCGGTATTGGACAAACACGGTTCGCTTAGGGAGTATATCCGAAGGGAATTGACGCCATTTTATAGGACGTGCGAGAGCGTCTGGAAGCAAGGGAAGGGAATTTACTTCTTGGCAGTTGCTCCAATTGCCCAGACAGTGTACGACGTTCCGAATAACGAGTTTATTCCGAAAAAGGACTTTAAGAGTTACAATCTCGACAATTTTACAAAAGTCCTCATTCAATCCATTGCATCTCTGCAAGGTAAAACCAAAAGACCTACTTGGGATGATGCAACTACACACCCCCACGATGAGCAATTATATAGTGAATGGCGTAATCGTGAACGGGATATGAAACGAAAAAGTTCGTGGGAAAAGTTTTTGAAGTTTGTGGGAATAAAAAAACAGGGACAGAAAACAATCGAAAAAATCGCCTCGAATTTCAATAATGTTGCCGACGGAATCGGAGCCTGGAACACATTTACACAAAGATACGCTCAGTTTACAGGAAGGGCAAGGCGGAGAGAATACTGGAACTTTTCAATTATAGCAACGATACTTATGTTCACGTTGCTTGGTCTTTGTGGAAGGTCTCTCGCAATTGTTCCTTTAATCGCCTCCTCACCAAAATCTGTGGGTAAATTCTGGCTCCGGCAGCTTGCCAAGAGCATGATATAACGAGGTTTCGAGCGTTTTTTCAGTGCGAAAACCGTAGCTTTTTCTCATCGTCAATTTCACTTTGTTATTGAAACCC
>CAZNVM010000357.1:0-11924 GCA_964576215.1 uncultured Planctomycetaceae bacterium | reverse complement strand
ATGCAAGGTTTTTCAGCAATCTGGTAAAAAAACAAACGCAAAACACTTGGCAATTAAAAATCACGCAAATCCTTTTACAACAATGGGTTACTTCGCTTGACAGTCAAGTCAGACTGCCAAGTTACTTAACGGCGTAGCCTGACACTTGCGGAATCGATTAAAGTTACAGTTTTAAAATGAATCGACGGTTCTCATTGGCCTGAATTCCGCTTTCGCGGGGACACCAAGAGAAGAAAATATGTCGTTTCCGAACAAGTCTAGTGTTTACGAGAACGGACAAAACAGACTGAAGTACATTGTATCGAACTTCCCGGCGGAATGCAACAAGGTATCCGTCGTTTTTTTAGCCGCCGCATCCTGTGCGGCGCATTTCAGGGCTGAAAAAGATACGGTACAATCTTCTGAACCTGGGGCGTTAGCGGAAAAAACTCCGCATTGGGCGGAGAGAACGAACGGAAAAAGGCCCAATAAGGAATCGGTGTGGAACGGTTTTGTTTCGGAAGATGATACTTGTAAAATCCCTCTTTATCCACTTCCATGATTAAACCGCTTTTTTCATTTTTGGGGACCGGACAAAGCGAAATCCCGTCTTTGCCGAGAAACACAAGAAGCGGAGCGGCAACAAACGCAACGTCTTGCCGTTCTCGCGGAAGAAGTTCCAGAAGGTCTTTCCACTGATGGAGCGGATTCGTCTCGTCGTTCGGGGTCGGCGATAATTGCCAATCGTCGATCAATTGGGCGAGCAATTTTCGCTCGATTGAACCGTTTTCAATTTGAACCCAACCGGAGCCGTCCAAAAATCGGGATTGATTGCCGCTCCGTGCGATTCTTGCCGACTTGACCATGAGGTTTACCCGACCGCTTAAACGGTAAGGGGTCAATTCCGCCCCCAAGGTCTTCAGGTCGGCGTTTTCGATGGTCATGTCCTCAAACGTAACGACCCAGGTATTCTTCTTCAAAAGCTCTCCACGAACGGTTCCGTGAAAAAACGACTCCGGTCCCAACGATTTGAGACCGGGAAACAACAACGCGAGGAATCGCACGGGAACCGCCGTCGTTTCCGTTCGGAGTTCCACGAGAAGCTCCGGGGCGTCGGAATCCCCTTTTTGTCGGGTAATCGTGAACAAAACCGGTTCCTGCGACGGATTTTCCTGGAAGTTAAACGAACATTCCAGCGAACTTTTTCCATTTTCCGAGTAAAAATGTCCTTCCACAAGCCGCAACCGAAACAGGGGAGGGGCCGGGCAATGAATTTCGATTTCGTCGAAATTGAACACAACATTTCCCTTTCGGTCGGCAAAGCGGTCGCCAAACTGGTTGAGGAGAAAATCGCCTAGAATCGCAAGATCGGTCCCCGAATGAAGGGTGATCGACACAAAAGGGGATTGGATTTTCCGAACGGATTTCGTATTGATTTCCGGAAAAAAAAGGGAAAAAAGAGAACTGGACTTCGAAATCTTCGACGGAAGAAGCCGATTTTCCAAGTCGGAAAAAACGACAAGCGGCCGACCGGTGTTGGGATGCGGTAATTCCATTTGACCGTATTTCCAAAGGTTCCAGCGGCGATACTCGACCGAGTTGATTTTCAGGTCGATTCCGGTTCCGGTCCGTATTGTGGAGGTTTCCGCTTGAACGGCAAGCGGCGAGCGACGCAGGGCGACCCACCCGACGAGCGCAGCGGTAAGCGTTGGTCCGAAGACCAGAAACAGCAATACGGCAAGCGAGTGTCGGGTTCGATCTTTCATCTTTAGTTTAGCCGTCGCACCCTGTGCGACGATACGGTGCCCCGCTAATCATATGTTTTTTGTCAAAATGAATCAATTCCAAAATTTTTTCACGGCTTTTTCGGAAAATCCGGAAGTTGAAAAAAATCGCTCTTTTCCAAAATCCGTTTTTTCGATATTATCCGTGTGTGTTATTTTTTGCCTGTCGTTTCGACAAGAAAGTCCACCCTTTTAGTCAAGAAAGGCCCGGAAAAGGTGCAAATACATCCCAGCGCAGTCATCGGTCCCCACGCAATCATCGGGAAAAACGTCGAGATTGGTCCATTCTGTGTCGTCGAAAACGGCGTCGAGATCGGCTATGGTTGTCGATTGGAAGGCCGGGTCACCATCAAAAAAGGATCGGTTCTTGGGGAAAATAACGTCGTTTGCGAAGGAACGGTGATCGGTGGAATGCCGCAGCTCGTTACCATTCCCGAGGCTTGCGGCAATATCGTAATCGGAAACGGAAACGTGTTCCGCGAAAATACGACCGTGCATCGTTCCATGAAAGAGTCGGGAACGACTTTGATCGGCGACAATAATACCTTCATGGTCAATGCCCACATCGCTCATGATTGCAAAATTGGAAACAATGCCGTGATCGTCAACAATGTTCTGTTGGCCGGTCATGTTTGCGTGGAAGATCGGGCAATCCTTTCCGGGGCCGTCGGGGTTCACCAGTTTTGCCGGGTTGGGACTTTGGCAATGGTCGGCGGGCAAGCTCACGTCGTCCAAGATGTACCGCCGTTTATGATGGTGGACGGTTTGACCAGCCGGATCGTCGGATTGAACCTGATCGGCTTGCGTCGCGCCGGATATTCGGTTGAAGAGATCAAGCAGCTCAAAGCCGCTTACCGGATGCTTTACCGAAGCGAATTACCCTGGCAGGAAATTCTTGGAACCATGAAAGAAACGTTTACGACCGGCCCGGCGCAAAAATTGGCCCAATTCCTTTTGGGTTCGACCCGGGGAATCGTCAGTGAACGCCGGTCCCAAGGCGAAAAACCAATTCTCAAAATCCACAACGCCGACGAGGGAGATGTGCCTGAAGCGTTTTCTCTGAAACGAAACGTTGGTTGATGGATGTAGGGCATAAAGGGACCGTGGACAAACGGAGTGCCTCCTTCTCTATTTTTGGGATTGCACGATTCGGACAATTTTGGTAGGATTCGAGAATCCGACACGATGTCCGGAAAGTGGTACTCAAAATTTTTGTCTTCGAAATCACTGGAGAATGGAGGCTCTTTTTATGTTCGGAACTCGAACTTTTTTGCGGTCTTTCTTGTTTTTCTTGCTGTTTTTTACCGTCGAAACAACATTTGTCTCCGCCGGTGAAATGAAATTCCTGTTCTTCGGGGCCTCAGGTTGCCCTGTTTGTGCCCGAATTAAACCACGAATGGATGAGCTTCGGGAATACGGCGGTTGGCCGATTACCTACATTGATGCTCAGCACAACATGGATACTGCCAGGCAGTTTAAGATACGAGGCGTTCCGACGTTGATTATGCTCATCGACAACAAGGAATTTGGTCGAATCGTGGATGAGTCCGATCCCGACGTAATGCAGAAAAAAATCGTCGAACTTTACAATAAAGGCCGGGAATCTTTCCAGCAAAATGGACCGGTACAATCGCCCCAACAATCGCCCCAACAATCCCCGCCCCCCAACACTGTAGTACCTGCGAATCTCTCTGCGAATCCCTATCTTTCTGCATCCGTTCGTATCTATGTCAACGATCCGACCGGCCTGTCAACCGGAACCGGTACGATCATCGATACCCGGAGCGGCGAAGCGTTGTTTTTAACCTGCGGTCACATTTTCCGTGAATCCAAGGGGAAGGGACCGGTCGAGTTGGACTTGTTCCTGGAAAACGGAACTGTTAAAGTCCAGGGAGAGTGTATCGATTATGATGATTTGGAAAACGATTTGGCGTTCGTGAAGTTTGCGGTTCCCCCCAACACGTTCATTCGTGCGATTCCGCTTGCCTCGAGAGACACGCTTCAAGTCGGACAAAACTTGATTTCCGTCGGTTGCGACGGGGGGGCAAATCCGACGATTCGGCAACACAACATTATTTCGCTTGACCGATGCAGTACGCCGAGTCATTATCGATACCCGTTTCATTACATTCAGGTTTCCGGAGCACCGACGAAAGGGCGAAGCGGCGGCGGACTTTTCTCCACCGACGGATATTTGGTCGGAGTCTGCAACACCGGCGATCCCAATTCCAACGACGGACATTTCGTTCCTCTTTCGGTCGTTCGTAATCAATTGGATCGACTTGGACCGCAATTTACAGCGATTTACCAATTCCCGAGTCTCTCCTCCTCGCAAGTAGCACAGCAGGCGCCGCAACAGGCATCGCAACAGGCACCGGTTCAACCCGCTGGACCGCCATCCGATATTGCGCTGGCGTCTCTGAGTGGCCCGGCCCCTCTCGCCGAGATGGAGAGAAATAACCTCCTGACAACGATGTCGCAAAACGCACCGTCTCGTTCTTCGTCGTTGACACTGGAAGAGCAAGCAACGGTGGAAGAAGTCCGACGCCGGCAATCGGAAGGGGCGGAAGTCATTCTGATTATCAATCCGGCAAGAAAAGGAAACGAAAAGGTGCAGTCGGAAATCATCAAACTTGAAAACGTTTCGGAGAAATTCCTTGATGTTCTTTTGGAAAGGGAAAGTGTCGCTGTCGGACACCCGACGTTGACCGAACAGGCCGCTACAATAAACCGCCGCTCCATCGCCGCTCCAACGATCAACCGACAACAGGAAACCGGTTTGAGAACGCAAAAAACGACACCGTGAAAAACGTAATGGGAAAAAATCGACCATCGGACTATTCCCGCTCTTTAAGGTGCCGAAGTGCGCTGTTGATCCTTGTTGCGGTTTTGCTGGTACTCGCTTTTTGTCTCTCTCTTTCGGTCGGGGCGGCGATGGTTCCACTTGGAGAAACGGTTCGTATCCTTTGCGGGTTTAAATCGAATCCGCGTTGGCCCCAGATTATTTTGAACATTCGTCTCCCCCAGGCTTTGGCTGCGGTTCTGGCAGGCGCAGGTCTTTCGATTGCCGGAGCGACCATGCAAAACGTGCTCCGCAACCCGCTTTGCTCGCCGCTCACGCTGGGGATTTCCAACGCGGCAGCCTTCGGGGCGGCTTTAACGTTGATGCTCGGCGGCGGTCAGCTCGTTGCGGTGAACCCCGCCTTCGGAGAACTGCTTTCACGAAGCACAATCGCACTGGGAGCTTTCGGCGGAGCGATTTTGGCAACGGTGATGATTCTCGGTTTGAGCCGGTTTCACGGTTCCCGGTCGGAAACGATCATTTTGGTCGGCGTTGCACTCAGTTCCTTATTTTCCGCCGGACAGATGTTTATGCAGTATCTCGCAGACGAAGCCCGACTTGCCGCAATCGTCTACTGGACCTTCGGCGACACAGCCCGGGCAAGCTGGAATTCGCTGGGGCTGATGGGATGTTGCGTCGTAATGGTCAGCGTTTTTTTTCTTTCTCAAAGCTGGAATTACAACGCCTCGGCTTTCGGTGAAGAAACCGCCCAGGGACTCGGAGTTCCGGTCCGACGATTGCGAACAACGACCATGCTACTCGCTTCGTTTTTAACAGCAGTGATCGTTTCGCAGGTGGGAATTATCGGATTCGTCGGTTTGGTCGTCCCTCATTTGGCCCGATTGATGATTGGTGCGGACAACCGGTTTCTCTTGCCGTTCACGCTTTTGCTGGGCGGCTTGCTACTTCTTGTCGCGGACACGGCGGCCCGTCTGGTTCTTCCACCAAGAGGCTTGCCGGTTTCCATCCTGACCGCGTTGATCGGAGTCCCGGTTTTTCTTTTGTTGTTATGCTCGAAACGGTCGGAAAAAACTTTTTTCTGACTTTGCGGCCTCACCCTGTGAGGCACGCAATTTCACGTTGCGATACAACACAAAAATCCAACCGAGTAGCGTTAGGAATGCCCCGAGTTTGAGCAAAAACGGATCGTAACAAAACTCGACGCGGCATTTTCCCGCCGGGATTTCGATTCCGCGAAAGATTTTCTCCACCGGAAAGATTTTGGCAGAGCATTCCCCCTGTTCGCTGACGACTTTCGCTTTCCAGCCGGGAAAATACTGTTCGACGAGCACAAGCGTTTGCGGCTGGGCGGTCTCCGTTTCCAAAACAATTCGGTTCGGCTCGTAAGAAATAATTTGGGCTACTCTTCCGTCAATAGTCCATGCAACCGGGCCGGGCTGCTTAATTTGCCAAAGCGCAACGTCGTTGATCGAATCGGAATAAAGTTCCACCGCTTTCTGAGGGGTAAAGTTGGTTTGGAGCGGCAAAATCACGTATTCGACTCCTAATCGTGCGACACTTTTTTCGAATTCCGTCGAAAAACGAATTTCGTTGAGTTTTTCCAGGTAGGAGTGAATGGACATCGTTCCCGGAACATCGATGATCGAAATGCGTTTTTCCAACGGATATCTCGGGAGAAGGGATTCCCGATCAAAAACGACGAGTTCCTCAAAACGATTTGTGCTTGTTTGATTTAAAATTTGCGGCGGATACCAACTCGTCGCAAACCGATAAATTCGCGGCGGCTGTGGAGCGTTGTGTGTTTGGACAATTTTTTCCAGTAGCATCGATTGTTGTGCAAAAAATTGGCGATCAACCATCGGGATCATCCAGTGATTCGCAAGGTAAAGGTCAAGGAAACAAAGCAGGATGAGCAGAAAACTGGAGCGAGGATGTCTCGTCTGCCCTTGTATCACATGCGGGCGAGACGCCCACGCTCCAAAAACGACAAGTACAACAATCGTCTGCAAAAACGAACAAGCCACGATCAATTTGGCCTTTTCCGCTTGAAGCGGCCCGAATACCGCAGGCACCGGAACGTTTTCCGCGATCCGACCCCAAAGTGGTGTTACCAATAAAACGACGAGAAGTACAAACGAAATGAACACAAGTGTCAACGCGAGTAACAACGAGCCGCGAACGTAAGAGAGCGGGATTTTATTTTCCGCTCTCTCACGTTCGCGGCTCGTTGACATCTGTTCGCGGTTCGTTACCCGGTCAAACCCGTAAGCCGCAAGCACCGCAAAGGGAACCGCCGCAAGCGTCAGGAGTTTGGCCGGGTACCGAAATTGAGTGTACCCCGGAAGAAGCAGATTCATCAACCAATAAACTCCACCGACCGGTGGACCGAAAAGAGCTTCTGTACCGAACAACCAACTGATTCCGAACCATCCGAGTGAAGCAACAACCAACACGAGGAAAACCAAAGCGAGGAAACGTCGTTGGAAACTTCCGATGACGGCAAAAATCAGGCCAAGAATACCACAATAGAGCGACGGAACCCAAGTGAAATCGTCGTAAGGACTCATCGAGAACCACCGGGTATTTTCCGGAAACGGTTTGCCAGCGATGTTTGGCCAAACCATTTCTGCCAATCTCCAAGGGGGCACGCTGAAATCGTAGATTGTTTTGGCGTGTTCTCCCTGGTCGAAATTTCGGCAAAGCAACCCATTGAAAACAGCGTGTGTATTTTTCGCAAACGGAACCTCCCAGACAGATCGCGGAATGCCGGCTTGTGCACGATCGCTTTCCCGGGAAAGCTCCCAGGCAGGCAAAACCTGGATGGCGGTCAGCAAAAACGCCAAAAGTAACGGCCCGACGCTCTTTTTCGGACCGAGGATGAAAAGAACGACCAGTCCGGCATGATAGGCCGCTTGAACGTCGCCGCCGAGGAGCATCAGAGCAATGATAATCGGTGGGCCGCAAGAAAATCGTTGCGATTGCTTTTGACGGAGAGTCGAGCGAATCAGTTCAGGAAACCAGGCGGCTCCGATCAGGAAAATCACGTTCAGGTGTTGATAAAGCACCGAACCGCCGAACGCGTAAGTGATTGCCGCAAAGGTGGCCGCCGCTTTACTTTTTCCGTAATGTCGGACAAGGCGGTACATTGTTACGGCCGCACAAAAAACGTGCAGCACGATGAACCAGTGGTAAAGCGTTGTGAAATCCAACGGCAAAAAGAAGAGTAGCTTGCCCGGATAAAAAACTCCTGCGACCGGATTACTCACGAGCGGTTGTCCCAAGTTTTCGTAAGGCAACCAAAGCGGCAACCGCCCTGCAGCGAGTTCCTCCTGGATGTAACGATAAAGCGGATAATAAAAATGGGCTCCATCCCGAAGCGCAAACTGAGCCGTCCCGAACAGTACGTTCCGAAAAAAAGCGAACGTGCAGATGAGAAATGTGAGGTAAGGAACGAGAGATGAAGAAATCGGTTTCATGTTTGCCAAACAATTCTTCCTTTAGGGTGTAGCCGTGATTTTAGGTAACGTACGGAATCGTTAAGTAAGGTTACTTATCAGCAAAGGAACCTAATATTTACCTTATTTCCCCGAACAAAACAATCTCAACTCTACCCAAAATAGTCACCTATTTCCGATTTCTTTGAATTTCAACACTTTTTTCCACTTTATTACCATTTCGTTTACACTTTGAGACAACCATACAAAATGATTAAGAATCTCCGTAAAAATCGGGGAATTGTTCTTGTTTTTTCTGAAAACATGGTATATATAATGTATTGCGGTGGAGTGGTCGAAAATGAAATTGGACCGTCGGGTGCGGTCCGTTCCGATTGTTCGGTTTATACAAGTTTTTCCAGTAACAACGACAATGAGACGCTTCTTTTTTGCGCTTCCAAAAGTAAGTCTGATCGGGATTTTCCTGCCGACCTTTTTTCTCGGTACGCTCTGGGGTGATCCGCTCCAAGCACAAAATCCGCTCGGCCCGGGTGTATTAACGACCGTTACGCCGGACATCAATTACGATGAAACCTACACCCGACATGCTGCGGTGGAGCTTTTAGGCAAATCCGATAAGGCACCGGTGGGAAACGTCGTATTCGACCGAACACATTGGGCCGACGATATTCGTTTTAGCCGCGACATTTGGTGTCTGGAGTTTCAGTATAAACCGATACGGACCCTCTGGGTCGATATTCCGACGAAAAATGGAATCGAACGCAAACTGGTGCTTTACATGGTTTATGCCGTAACCAACGCCGGGGAAAAGTCGGCGGTACGCTCGACAGTGGAACGGGAGATTGAATTTCCGGAGTTTAAGACCGTGGAGATTCCCAATTGCACCTGTGAGTTCTGCAAGCAGGCCGGAAACAGAGAAGGTTCCGTAATAATCGAAGTCAACACGCCGCCCATTTTGAGAAATCAACCGGGACCGTTCAAACCGGAACCGTTTGAAATGCCGATCCAGTTTGCCCCCCAGTTTATTTTGGCGTCGGACCGTATTCTGGAAAATGCCAAAACGGAAGTCGACCCGAAAACCGGCGACATTACTACGGAAGTTCAAAGGACAAAAGCCGTTTTCCACGACCAGATCATTCCCGTTGCAATCGACGCGATTTCCAAGCGGGAAAAAGCGGAAAAGCCGTTTGAATCGACCGTCAGCATCGCGGGAAAAACGATCCAGCCGAACGAAACCGTTTGGGGGGTTGCGACTTGGGTTGACGTGGACCCTCGCATCAATTTCTTTTCGGTTTCCGTTGTCGGGCTGACAAACGCCTACAAATGGGAAAGGGACGAGAAATACGTTTACAAAAAAGGGGACGAGGTCGGTTCCGGTCGAGAATTGACCCGAAAAGTTTTGAAACTGAACTTTTCCCGGCCCGGCGACGAGTTTGACATGAACGACAGACAGTTCCGAATCGGTATCCAGGGGGAACTTGACTTCGAATGGGTTTACCAGTAGAATGGGCCGTTTGTCTCATCGTTATCGTTCTCAGTCCATAGATTCAGGAAGGAAGAGAGGTTTTTCATGGCGCATAAAAAGGGTCAGGGTTCCAGCCGAAACGGACGCGATTCCAACGGTCAACGTCGCGGTGTAAAGTTGTTCGGCGGACAAGTTGCAAAGCCGGGGAGCATTATCGTTCGCCAAGTCGGTACAAAGTTTCATCCGGGCAAAGGCGTTGCTCTCGGATCTGATTTTACGATTTTCTCTTTAATCGAGGGATGCGTCCAGTTCGACCAAAACGGTCGCAGAGTCAACGTATTCGCCGAACGGACATAAAAAAACAGAATATCTCGTTCTTTGCCGCCGCACCCTGTGCGGCGTTTGCTTTTTACGGCGTCTCCTCAAGAATCAGTTCGCTTGGAATTTCCGGTGTTTCCGTCGTCAAGTCCTCGGGAAAGTCAAGCTCTGCAGGCATTTGGATCGGGTTTTCCAAAGAGGGGACGGTGGGGTCAATCTGCGGCGGCAACGTATTTTCCGCCGGAGCACTCTGCATGGCCGCATAATAGCTCATCAAGCGACTCATCGCCGGACTGTTGAGCGTTTTCAGCGTTTTTTCCGCTTCTTGCGTATACGTCCCCTGCGGATACCTGGCAACGAGTTGTTCGTAAGTCTTTATCGCGGAACTGAGGTCGTCCTGGCCGGTTCGTACCATTGCGAGCGATTCATAAGTTTTTCCCAACCCAAAAAGAAGCTGTTCGTTCAAAAGGGAGTCCGAACGGAATTTTGACTGGGCTTCAAGAAAGAAACCGAGTGCTTTTTCCAATTTTTCCCTCGCGGCGTCCTTTTGCGTATTGATCTCATTGCACGCTTCCATGAGAAGAAGCTCGCCGGAGGAGAGCCGGATTCTTGCGGCGACTTCGCCGGACGTGTAATCATGGGCAAGAGCTTCAAGGCTTTCGCGATTTCCCGATTCCAACGCGGCAAAGTATTCGCCCCACGCTTTTGTGCGACCGGAACGTGAAACGTTTGACCAGAGAAATCCGAGGCAAACCAAGGCCAATATCCCAACTACGGTCCAGTAAATCTGGTTTTTGAATGGGGTAACACTCTCCAAAAATGACGCAAGCCATTTTGCGAGGGAGTTTTCGGTTAAACCTTGTCGTCGTTCACTTTTCATGGGATTGTTTTATTGGAGCGGTTTGCGATTAGCCGTCGCACCCTGTGCGACACGGAACAAAACGGTAGTATAGAACGCAGGCCCGGTTCTCGTCAAGGGCACTCTTTAAAAATCCTGGAAATACGGTATATTCCGTTGTGAGGTTGGTTATGTCTAAAAAAATTATTCTCGATGTCGATCCGGGATTCGTTGACGCGATAGTTCTTTGCGTCGCTTTGTTCGACCCGGAAGTGGAAGTTCTCGCGGTTACTTCCGTCGGGGGAAATATTGCGCCGCAGCTTTCCGCTCGCAATGTTCAAGCGATGCTGGAATTTCTGGACCCTCCCCGCTTGCCCCGATTCGGAATCGGAACGGAACCGGACGAAGGATTGCCCGTTGACGGCCGGCATGTTCACGGAATTGACGGCTTGTGCGGAACGGCTCTGCCCGTTGCGGAGTTACGTTCGCAACATCCGGCGGAAAAAGTGATTTGTGACACGATTCGAGCGCATCCGGGACAGGTTTCGCTCATTTGCCTCGGACCGCTCACGAACATTGCCAGGGCGTTCAAGCGGGACGCGGAAATTCCTTTGCTGATCGACCGACTTTACATTCAAGGGGGGGCCGTCGATGGATTGGGCAACATCACTCCGGCGGCGGAATTTAACGTCTTTTGCGATCCGAAAGCGGCAAAATTCGTGTTTCAAACGCTTTGCCATAAAACGCTGATTCCGCTTGACGTAACGAACCCGATTTACTTTCATTTGGGAATGATGGAGCAATTACCGCCGGAAGGAACCAAACTCGGTGCGTTTTTACGCTGTATTTTGCTTCCGGGCTTCCGTGCGTATCGGCAGTGCTACGGTTTGGAAGGGGTTCACATTCACGACTTGCTTGCTTACGTTTGTGCAATCAATCCGGCCTGGTGTACCATCGAGGAAATGGCGTGCGAGGTTGAGACCGAAGGGACCGTCAGCCGCGGCGCAACCGTCTTTGACCGACGCCAGTTTCAGCAGTGGAAAAACAACATCGAAGTCGTCACAAAACTCGACCAGGAAGCCGCCCTCGACTATATCTTCAACGCACTAAACCACGCCTCGGAATTGGTGGAATGAAAATGTGTAACTGTTCAGCCGAATTTTTAAATTTAAATTGGGCAATTTTACAAAGTGCCCAATTGCCGCACAACCGCCATTTTTCGCTACCTATATTGCACAATTTGTGTAAATTAGTGTAAAAAATGCGAGTAAATATTCGGCTG
>CAZNVM010000356.1:0-3969 GCA_964576215.1 uncultured Planctomycetaceae bacterium | reverse complement strand
ACAATCGTACCTTGCGATTGCGGGTCCGAGAATTTCCACTATAATTCGTACGTCGTGTATTCGTCATTCGTCATTCGTCATTCGTCATTCGTCATTCGTCATTCGTCATTCGTCATTCGTCATTCGTCATTTATCATGTTTGCTTTCCAACGCTGTATCCATCCCGACTGCCGAAGCACTTACGGGATTGCCGAAATTCTCCACTCCTGCCCGAAGTGCGGGAATTTGCTCGATGTCGATTACCAATGGGAAAATCTCCCGGTCCCGAAGAAGCTCGCCGAGTTCGAAAAACACTGGGCCGACCGGAGCAATCCGCATCGCTTGAGCGGCGTTTGGCGGTTTCACGAATTACTGCCGTTCGCACCGATTACCGATTGCGTCACCATCGGCGAAGGACAGACGCTTCTGCAAAACGCAACCGGAGTTTGTGCCTACGCCGGATTGAATCCGGGTTCGCTTTACTTGCAGTACGAAGGAATGAACCCGTCCGGTTCGTTCAAGGATAACGGCATGTCCGCCGCCTTCACCCACGGAAAGATGGTCGGTGCAAAGCAGGCGGCGTGTGCCTCGACCGGAAACACCAGTGCGTCGCTTGCGATTTACTCGGCGGTTACGAAAATCATGCAAGCGGTGATTTTCATCGGATCAGGCAAAATCGCGTACGGCAAGTTGTCGCAGGGCCTCGATTACGGAGCGAAAACGATCCAGATTCAAGGGGATTTCGACGACGCCATGCGCCGGGTCCAGGAGGTTTCGAAAGAACTCGGAATTTATTTGGTCAACAGCGTCAACCCGTTCCGACTTGAAGGGCAAAAAACGATCATGTTCCGCGTGTTGGAAGCACTTCGCTGGGAGGTGCCCGACTGGATTGTCGTTCCCGGCGGAAACCTCGGCAATTCCAGTGCGTTCGGGAAAGCGTTCATCGAATTGCACAAGCTTGGTCTGATTCAAAAAGTGCCGCGACTGGCGATCATCAATGCCGTTGGGGCCAACACGCTTTACCGGCTGTACGAGCAGGAAAACCTCCGCTGGAACGGTGGACGGTACGATACGGAAAAGACTCAGGCGTTTTTCAACCAAATGGACGCCGAAGGGCGCAAAGCGTCCACGATTGCCAGTGCGATTGAAATCAACCGTCCGGTCAATCTGACGAAATGTCTCCGGGCACTCGATTTTTGTAACGGCGTAGTTCGTGAAGTGTTGGAGCAGGAGATTCTTGACGCCAAAGCTCAGGTCGGGGCAGGCGGACTCGGCTGCGAACCGGCAAGTGCGGCGTCGCTGGCCGGGACGAAAAAACTGGTTGCCGAAGGGGTGATCGGCAAATCGGACCGCGTCGTCTGCATCTTGACGGGGCACCAACTCAAGGACCCGAACGCAACCGTCGCCTATCACGGAACGGACGCCGGATTTTTCGAGGAAACTCTAGGCAAGCGTGGTGTCAAAACGACGCCGTTCGCCAACAGGCCGCTAAGCTGCCCGAACGATTTGGACGCGATTGTCAAGCAAATTAATAATCCCAAACCGTAAACAAATGGTGACTCAAAACAGGCAAGGGCATCGGGTATCGGGAATCGGGCATAGGTGATAAGTGAAAAACTTCCTCCAATTTCCAATTTCCGATTCCCGATTCCCGATGCCCGATGCCCTTAAATTTCAACACTTTTTTCCGTTTCATTACCATTCCGTTTACACTTTGAGTAATTCACCAACCCGTTGGTGGACGAATCGTGTGAGGAGACCGGTTGGTTGTCGGCAAGTTCGGGGAGAATCACACCAGCGAGTTGCTTGCCGAGTTCGACCCCCATTTGGTCGAACGAATTGACGTTCCAGATCGTTCCCTGTACGAAAATCTTGTGTTCGTAAAGGGTAAGCAAAATTCCCAGCGTTTTCGGCGTCAATTTTTCGAACAAAAACGAATTCGTCGGTCGGTTGCCGGGAAACACTTTCGACGGGGCGAGTTGCCTGACTTTTTCCTCCGGCAGACCGCTTTTACGGAGTTCTTCCGTCGCTTCTTCAAGCGTTTTCCCTTTCATTAACGCCTCCGTTTGGGCGAAAAAGTTGGAAAGCAGCTTCCGATGATGGTCGCCAAGCGGGTTGTGCGACTTGATGGGGGCCAGAAAATCGCACGGAATCAGTTTCGTTCCCTGGTGAATCAATTGGTAAAACGCATGTTGCCCGTTCGTGCCCGGTTCCCCCCAAATCACCGGGCCTGTGGAATACGTGATCGGTCGGTTGTCGCGATCAACGCTTTTGCCGTTGCTTTCCATGTCCCCCTGTTGGAGCCACGCGGGAAAACGGTGCAAATATTGATCGTAAGGCAAAATCGCGTAAGAATCGGCGTCCCAGAAATTGTTGTACCAGATTCCAAGCAGTCCCATCATTACCGGGATGTTTTTATCCGGTGGTGTCAAACGGAAGTGTTGGTCCGCTTCGAACGCTCCTTCGAGCAGCTTTTCAAAGTTTTCAAAGCCGACGGCCAATGCAATCGAAAGCCCGATTGCCGACCAGAGCGAATAGCGTCCGCCGACCCAATCCCAGAATTCAAACATGTTTGCCGTATCGATTCCGAATTCGGCAACCTTGGCCGCGTTGGTTGAAAGGGCGACAAAGTGTTTCGAGACGGCGTTTTCGTCCTTGTGTGCGTCGAGCAACCAACGTCTTGCCGAAACGGCGTTGGTCATGGTTTCCTGCGTCGTGAACGTTTTCGAGGCGACAATGAAAAGCGTCGTTGCCGGATCGAGTTTTTTGAGCGTCTCGGCAAGATGCGTTCCATCGACATTCGAAACGAAATGCAGGTTCAGCCGCGTTTTGTAAGGTTTTAACGCTTCCGTTACCATATAAGGGCCGAGATCGGAACCGCCGATCCCGATGTTGACGACGTCGGTGATTGCTTGGCCGGTCTGCCCGGTCCAATACCCGCCGATCACTTTTTCGCAAAACGCCTTCATTTGCTCAAGCACACGGTTGATACCGGGCATCACGTCGGTTCCGTCAAGGTAAACCGGCGTGTTGTTCCGGTTGCGTAGTGCCGTGTGAAGAACCGCCCGATTTTCCGTACAATTGATCTTTTCGCCGGTGAACATTTTTTCAATTGCCGACGGCAATCCCGCTTCTTCGGCAAGGGCGACCAGTAGCTCGACCGTTTTTTCCGTGATTCGGTTTTTTGAGAAATCAAACAAAAGGTCGCCCAGAAAGAGCGAAAATTTTTCAAAGCGGGTCGAATCTTTCTCAAAAAGGTCACGGATATGAACCGAATCCATTTCGGACCGGTGCTGCTGCAATTGTTTCCAGGCGGCTAAGTTCATTGATGATGTATGGAAAGGGGATTTTTAGCGACGACTACTATTTTTCATAATACTTGTTAAAAAGTAAGAAGTCAAGGGCAACGCAGCATCAAGAGAACTGCAAAGTCCCTGGGAACGCAGGCATCTTGCCTGCGCGAGGCAGGCTGGAAGCCTGCGTTCCCAAGGGGGGCCTTAATTTCGATCTATTTTAAACAATGCAGTTCTCTTGAACTCAGCACTGGGATAAACAGTCCGCCGCGTAAGCAAAGATCAAAAACCTGATTTCAGCGACAAAAGTTCGTTCTCAAAAACGTCGTTCCAGAAATCGCTCCGCTCTTCGCCGAAATCGAACCATTCATCCTCGAACAACTCGTCGTCGGCAAAGATCGCGTCGGTAACACGATTGGATTGTTGTCCGATATTTCGCTGGTCCAGATCGAGGTTTACACGTTGTACCGTGTGCGTTGGCAGATTGAATTGGTGTTCAAACTTTGGAAGAGCGAGAGGGGCGTTGCGTTGAGTCACGGCAAAACGGGAAATCGCGGTTTCTGTGAATTTTTGGCCAAGTTACTGGGACAAATGATTGCCAATTGGCTCATGCTTTTGCGAGGCGGCCAGTTGGGCCGGATCAGTCCGACGCAATTGTATCGTCAAGTCAGTCGTACCGTCCCGGATCTCGTGGAGG
>CAZNVM010000355.1:0-3622 GCA_964576215.1 uncultured Planctomycetaceae bacterium | reverse complement strand
AGAGCGAGAAACCTATTTCAGCTTCAAGGACTTGCTGGGACGCCTACGAAATTTCCTCGAAAAAGACCTCATCGAATTCGCACGATGTATTTACATAAGTCCTTGTTGAAAAATAGGTTAGAAAATCAATAACATAAACCCTTTTCTATGAACTACTGATGTTTAAAACGTGATCGGATTCCCAGTAGGAGAGTTTTAGTTTCAGTACGGAAACGGTATTGATGGCGTCAATGAGTCCGCTTTGGACGACGATCTGGTGAATCAGGGCGAGTCCGCTGTGAGCGACGGCGTGTGTTTTTTCGGACACCTCGAAAGTGACGGGTGCCGGGGACAACTGGGGACCGCCGAAGGGGGCCTGGGTGCGATCCGTCCGAAAATCGACGTCCTGCTTGCGACGGGCGAGCAATTCTGATAAAATAGTCTGCATCTGAAATCCTTTCCTTGTGGGTTTTTGTGTACACGCATTTTCGGCAATCGGTGCCGAAATTCAAGGAGGATTTCAGTTTTTTTATTTTGTAGACTTCAGGGATTCGCTTGTTTAAGGCCTAGAATTACAAATTATGAATTCTCACCCCTCACCTCTAAATCATTATGAAAAAAGATTCCCTTTCCCGACGTAAACTTTTGGCGGTCGCGGCGGCTGGTGTTGCGGCGACGGTCGGCGGTTCCTCCGCTTTGGCTCAACAACGGCCCCTCTTGCCTCAGCGGCGACGGGCCTTGCAGTTTAACAACGCCTCTTTTTACGACAAAGACGGCAAATTCGATGTCGAAAAAGCAAAAGACGCAATTGTCACGCTTTGCAAGTATCACGGCTATCAGGTTTACCCGAAATTCCGCGAACGGATTTGGGTCTCCGATTACGGGCTTGGCAAGTTCACGGAACTCGGCCTGGCCTGCGTGATCCACCACAATAACGTTGACGGTGAGTTCAGCTACATGATGCTCGACATTTTTCTTTTGCCGAACCAGATGCTCCCGGAACACTGGCACATCAAGCCGGAAAATAAACCGAACTGCGCCCAGAAGAATGAAGGTTGGCTTATTCGCTACGGCAGATCGTACGTCGTTGGTGTCGGCGAACCGAATCTTCTGCCGGAAGTCGTGGTGCCAAAGTGCCACATGGACGGAACCGTTACCGTGGAGCACTGCACCGTAGCAGACCCTGGCGATTTTGTACCGCTTGCGGAACTCGGGTCCCGGCACTGGCAGCTTGCCGGAAAACAGGGTGTGATCCTTACCGAGGTTGCCAACGCCCACGACGGTCCCTCGGTCCGACATTCCGACCCGGCTTGCAATGAAGCGTTTCTCAAAGGATAAAACCGACGCGACCAATCACGCCGGTCTTTGGAGCGACTCTTCCAGTGAATTGTGCCGGTGGGTTTACACGTCACAAATTTCGACGCCGCGGCGGAGCGATTGCAAGCCGTTTTTCGGGAGAAATTCGTGTGCGACGAAACCTTTGAAACCGGTTTCGACGAGTGCTTTCATGATCGGCGGGTAATTGATTTCCTGGGATTCATCAATATCCTTTCGACCGGGATTGCCGCCGGTGTGGATGTGTCCGATAATGTCCTTGTATTCCCGGATCATGTTGATGAGATCCCCTTCCATGCGCTGCATGTGATAAATGTCGTACAGCACCTTGATCCGTTCGCTGCCGACCCGGCGACAGACTTCGCCGCCCCAAGGGGTGTGGTCGCATTGATAATCCTTATGGTCCTTGCTGTTAAGCAGTTCCATGCAGACATTCACGTTGTGTTTTTCCGCAATCGGGGCGATTCGTTTGAGTCCTTTGACGCAAACTTCCAAACCTTCTTCGTCGGCGAGTCCTTCCCGATTGCCGGAAAAGCAGATCAGATTCGGCACTTTTTTCTCGGCCGCAACAGGAATCCACTTTTCGTAGACCTCAACGAGTTTGTCGTGGTTTTTCTCCCGGTTAAAACCGCTCGGAATCCCTCCGTTTCCGGGAACGTTCCCCATGGTGACAATCATGTCGTGTTTCAGCATCGTGTCCCAAACGTCCGGATCGAGCAAATCAATTCCGACCATTCCGAATTTTTTGCAGACGGGAATAAATTCTTCCAACGGAATCCTGCCGAAGCACCATTTCGAGACCGATTGTTTGATATTTCCTTTGGTTTTGTATTCCGCGATGTTTTCCTGGGCCGAGGCCGAATTTGACGAAATTTGTCCAACGAGTGGAACTGCAAAAACGCCTGTGCCTGCCGTTTTTAAGAGGGTGCGACGATTCATGATTTTTCTGATGGTAAAAGGTGAATTGACGGAAGAATTCCAACGCTACTGCGCATTATGCCTTAAAATTCGGAAGAATTCCAGACGTCCGAAAAGAAATTTCAATCTTGACACAGGAGGATTGCAAAGTCGCTTTTTTCTTGGGAACGCAGGCTTCCAGCCTGCCAGTGAGTTCGTAGGCATCCTACCTGCGCAGGGCGGACAACCTTCGCGCAGGCTGGAAGCCTGCGTTCCCAGGGACTTTGCAATCCTCCTGAATCTTGACAAAAGAGAAGCCGCGATTAAACTTTCCGGGAGGAATGGATGGATGCCCGAGTGGTTTAAGGGACCGGTCTTGAAAACCGGCGTACGGCAACGTACCGTGGGTTCAAATCCTACTCCATCCGCTGGACGCATTTTCGGGGGTTCCGGAAGGTTCCCCCTTTTGCTTTTTCTTGCCGCTAAGTGCCGTAGATTCAAGGGGTTGCGTCAAACAGGTCAAAAGGGTGCTTTCTGCTCCATTCTGCTCTATTTCCCCCTGTGCCGCCGTGGAAAAGGGACGTGATGGACCTCCTTGGTTCCCATCGTTTGTGTTGCCTGATTTTTCTTATCCTTGATTTCCTGACTTACCAGGGCAATTTTATCATAATCGGCTTTCTGTATCCGGGCGCAATGCTTCAGCATCACTTGGACGCTGTGACCAAGCCAATTCCCTGCAGCACAGCACGGAATTACCTCGCAAACAGTCGCAAACGGGATTTTCGAGTCCAAAGAAAAAGGCTCGTAAACACTGGATTTACAAGCCTTTGCGAAAATTTGCGAGATTTTGCGATGGTGTCAAGAAACACCAAAAACCGGCAAGGACTCGAACTAACCCCATTTTCCCGGCAATTTTCGCTTTTTTTCCCAAAGCCTATGCGGTATCCTATGCACACCATTTTAACACCCAAAAAGACCCACAATTGCCCCACGTCGCGTTCACAACGCCAAATAGTGGTTTGTCACCATACGCCGATCAATCACAACATTCTTGTTTTTACAACCAAGATCGGCATACCGTAATAGCGACGCTGGGTGCGGTCAAGAAGGCACCCAGCATAGCAGAACGGAATCTAACACCAATCCCCCTTTTTCTCCCTGCCATCTGCCATCTGCCATCTGCCGTCTGTCGTCTGCTAACCCTACCATCGATCTTTGACCGGCGCGCACCTCTTACGCACCGGGTTTTACGGCTTTTTCAATACAGCTTTTTACTTTGACTGTATAGTGAGCTAACCTATTATTATCAAAGGAGTTATGGATATTCCTGATTTTCAAGTGTATTGAGTTGAATTCATTTGCTTCACCATTAAAACGTTGGAATTTCAAGTATTTATCCCCAATTGCCCAT
>CAZNVM010000354.1:0-10976 GCA_964576215.1 uncultured Planctomycetaceae bacterium | reverse complement strand
TTGACAGATATTTCCAGATGTACTATTTCGATACAACGTGACTGAAATACTTTACTTTCAAGGTCCATTATCTACTTTTCTGTTCCACATACCTCAAAAAACCTATTTTTTTGCCCACAGATTCTGGTGGGGAACCATTTTTTGTATATTGACGAGGTCGCCGAATTCGACCAAAACCTGTCGCCCTGCCCGAACTTGGGAACCGGCGGCCAAGTCGATATTGCCCGCTTTGAGTTGAATTTCCGAGACCGCATTGACTTTGCCTTTGACACTAATGAGCCCACTTGGACTGATCGGAACAGTGCCATCGAAGAGCATTTGCTCATGGACCATACTGATTTCACCGTGTTCATTTACCAATTTATTCAGGTAGTCCGATGTCGGCGTTTGCAAGTGCAATGAACCGACATTTACAACACCGCCAGGCCCAATGACGATACCGTGTGGATTCATGAAGAACACGTTTCCGCCGATCTGACCATCTTTGTAAGAATTCAGGACACCATCGATCTGCGAACGCTCGCCGTGGACGAGGTTGATAAGATTTTTCGCGGAGTCCGGCACGAAAAGATTGGTCGTGTTTCCGCCCGGTACGTTGAACCTTTCAAAAGAGTTATACGCATTGATTCCCTTAATCGTATCCGTCCGAACATCCGTCATGGTTCCGGCAGGATTAGAAGTGACTGTCGTTTGCGTCCGACCATCCGCAACGATTGGCGGCGATTGGGCCATTAAAACCGGTGCTGGAACAAGCATGGCCGCACAGGTTAAGAAAACGACAACTTTTTGAAAAGCCTGCTGAATGAATTTGCGATAAGAAAGTCTCATTGTCATAAAAATTGTTGTCAAAAGTGATACTGTACCAACAAATGAGCAAAAAATGACGTAACCTTTTGATCCACAATATGTTACGATCAAATTTTGACAAAACAAATAGGCTAAAATTACGTCTGGAGCGTCGAATCGTGGATTCATACCGGTATTTGTAGATTGCGGCTTAGTGGCCGCTAAATCATTTTATGCTAATTCTCTGGTACAGTGTCTCAAAAGTCAAATTAATGAAATATTTGGAAGACTTTTGTTCATATAAAACCAAAAACTTCCCCTATTTTACCAAACCAGTAGGTTTTGGAAAGATAGGGAAAGTTTGCAAAAATTCAATTTTGTGTTTTTTTACAATTTTGTGGGTGAAAAAAACTGCAAACACTGCCAATTGAGCGGTCAAAGCTCCGGTATAAATACTCTAACCCATTATGTCATAAATACTTACCGAGTTCGACAACCATGACGTGTTAATCATTTCGACTGTCGAACTTGGAATTGAGGTGAAAAACGTGGCAATTCAATTTGTCAACGTTTTGAGGAGTTGGGCTGCGTCACGTCGTTTGAAAAATGGGCTTTCTCCTTGAAGGGCGGCTTCCAAAAATTGCTTGGCTTCTTCAATTTTACCTGTTTTAACGGCGAGTTTCGCAAAATAATAAGCTGTTGCGGCATTGATCTGGCCGGACGCCGCAGACTGTTTTAGTGCATTGGCGGATTGTTCGAGTTGATCCGCCTTGTAGAGAACCCAGCCCAAAGTTCCCAAGTATTCGCTGTTGTTTTGGTCTTTTTGGACATTTTCAACCGCATACGCCAAGGCGCGTCGCAGTTTTTCCGGCGAATCTTGTTCACAGAGTGCCAAAGCCAGCCCATTGGCATTTTGCGACTCCAATGGAGAAGCCAGCAAGAGTTCTTCGAAGAGTTTTTCCGCAGTTGCGTAATCATTCAAGTATAATGCAACAGTCGCACACAATCTCTTCGCCGAAGACGAATTCGGGTCTTCCGCCAGAAGTTTTTCGGCAAGTGGTTTCGCTTCCTCAAGTTTGTCGTCATTAATCTTCATCTGAATCGAAAGGGCAAGTACCTCTTTCGAACCGGGATAAGATGCCAAGGCCGTTTCAAGCGATTTTCTGGCGTTATCTTTGTCACCTCGCAGGAGATAAAGTTGCGACATAGCTGCATCAGCGGGGAGTCCTTTTGTCTCCGCCCCCTTCTCCATTTGATCGGCTTCAACGAAAATACTCTTCGCCTCATCATCTTTTTTCTGCTGGAAAACAGCGATTCCTTTTTTCCGCAACAATTCCGGGGTACGACCATCGGCCTCGATTTGCCGATTGATACTTGTTTCCATTTGCGACCAACGCTGCCTGGCTTCTTGTATGTCGGTCATAACCCGGTGGACCGAACTGGACAAATTCTTTTTTCTTTCCGGATTAGCGGTATAAGCATTAACTTTGGTTGCTGCCTGACGCAACAGTAATTCTGCCGCTGTCAAAGAACCTTGCCGAAGTGAAATCTCCGCAAGTAAAAGAAAGGCTTCGGGATCATTCGGCGTTTCCTCTGTCCCCATTTCAAGACTGGCTCGAACGGCATTTCCCAGATTAGATCGGGCATACCATTGCGCCATAATGATACGCGGAGGAACAATATTTGGATGCTTTTCGTAAAGCGACTTGAGAATATTCAGTGCTTCGGCGAATTGTGATGCATTGAAGGCCTCGACTGCTTTTTCAAGTTCTTTCTGTAACTCTGGGTCCGTCAAATCCGCCGACGGCTCTATTTTTTTTTCCGTTTCCACTTGAGCAGGACGATTTTCACTAGGTGTCTGCACTGGGGCTTTCGATGGTGCAGGTGCTTGTGCGCGGGTATTATTTTGTGCTTGCGTGGCGGGAAGTAAAAAAATGCCAAGAAGAATAACTACCGATGCCGATACCGCGATGGTCGGAATAAAAAACGGAAAAGATCGAGTCTGCATGTTTGAATGGCCTAAAAATCGTCGTTACTGTTGATATTACAATGTACAAAAACGGGTGCGAACTGTTTCCTTCGCAAGAAAAAACGCGAATGGGCAAAAGAGCAACACCTGTAAAAGCACACTACCGGGTACTTAAGAATACTTTAAAATGAGATACCCGTCAACAGAATGCCTCTAAAAATCCTTACTTTGTAAAAATCTTAACACGTCGCAAACGCGATAAAACAGATAATCGTTAAACTCCTCATTTTTGGAACTGTAGCATAAAAACGGCTGAAAACCGGCCACCGACTTTTTTTAACGTGAAACACACAGAGTGGCGAGCATAGCATTGGCGGTTCCGTCCAGAAGGTGAAATCCTGCCCCGAATTATCGCCGAAAAATCGCGAAAATTCAAGAAATAGCCTCTTGTTTTTCGGTCAATTTTGGGCTAAAATACACAAATGTCCAAAGTAAAACCGTCCTCAATCATCCCGGAAGACCTGAAGCTCACACATGATGGTTATTTTCGGGAAGCCTTCCAAATAAAACGTTTTGCCATAGCGTTTTTGAAGAAGAAGTTGCCGAAAGAAACGCTCGCTTGCCTTGATTTGAAAGAGTTGACTGCCGAAAGGCGGGATACGACCGATGAGTTGTTCAAGGGTGTGGTTGCCGATGTGACCTACCGTGTCCCGATCAAAGGAACAAAAGAGTGCGTAAACTTTTTCATCGTGGTTGAGCATAAATCCCGCCAGGATTTTCTGACGATTTTCCAACTTTGGTGTTACGTTTACCACATTTGCCGTCAAGTGTTTCTGGCGGCCAAAAAGCGTGGCGAAACGAAGGCGGATTATCGTTTGCCGCCAGTGATTGCGATTATTTTGTATCACGGCAAGTCGAAATTCCGAGGTAAAACGGAACTCTCGGAACTCTTTTTCCCGCTACCGGGTTTGGAAGGGTACTTGCCAAAGTTACAGGCGATTTTGGTCGATTTGAGTACCATCGACGATGATGATCCGCTTATGAATGACCCGGAAGTGCCGGAGTTGCGGGTTGTTCTGATGGTATTGAAAATGGTTTTTCGGCGCGACATTGTGCCGAAGATCAAAGAGGTGCTTCAGGAATTGAAGCCGTACTCGGACGACCCGGCGATGAGACGGCTGATCCGGGCAACTTGGGTTTACCTGGCGAACAACGCCAGGCATTTAAGACGAAATTTTGATACTTTACTGGGCACATTTGAAGAAGTTGTAGGAGAAAAAGTCATGTCAACACTGGTCGAATTGTGGAAAGCCGAAGGAAAAGCCGAGGGAAAAGCCGAAGGTGTTGTGATGGGTGAAATACGGGCCACTCTCAAACAACGATTTGGCGGGGTTCCCCAAGAGATCAAGGAAGCGGTTCAATCCATGACGGACTTGGTCGCTTTGGAATCTTTGCTTGCCCACGCCGAAAGTTGTAAGTCGTTGGATGAGTTTGCAGAAGCATTAAAGTAGCGAGAATGGGTATACCCGTCCCAGCAGGACAGAGACTTCAACTCCCTTGAACCCTTTAAAACAAGGCTTAAACCATCGCAAGCCGAGAGTCTTCATCCCAACAGGACAGAGGCTGTCGCTTGAAAAATGGCAATCGACCAACAGGCAAATTCACAAGTATTCATGAATTTGCGCGAACACTCGTAAATTTGCGTTTGTTTGACATTTGCACCTCCTCTTGCTTTTCGGGAAGTTTTGGTATAATTGCATCATGGTTTGTGGTTGTCGGAACCGCCGACGGATTGGTTGATTTTGAAGGGACTTCGCCATCTTTGGGTGATCACAGTGGTGATCTCCCTTCGAAAAGGCGAGGTGTTTGAATTGGTGATCGCAAATATTCCGCGATTTTCCATGATTTTCCCTTTTTGCGTAAGCGACGACGTGTTCGAGAGTTGCGTGTAACCTATTGAAAATAAATGGGTTACGGAAGACTGTACAAAAATGCTTGCGCAGTCTCATAATCCCTAGGTCGTGGGTTCAAGTCCTACCTGACCTATTGACGTAAAGTCAATAATATCAAGTGTTTGCAGCACTTTTGAAAATCAGTTGCATGGGTTATTGAAACTTTCCAAACATCGTAATTACGATGTTTGGAAAGGGAAGGTGACTTATGCCAAAACTGAAGAATGGATTACCTCGAATGTGCAAGGACCGAAATCAGGCACTTTCTTGGTACAAAGGGAAACGTTATTATCACGGTGTTTGGGGTTCACCCGAAGCCAAGAAGAACTTTGACCGATTTATTACCAAATTACTAGAGAATCCCAGTCTGCTCCTGCAGGTTGATGGAGCCGGGGAGGTTCTTGTTTCGGAGCTTGCCGCTGGTTTTTTGAGTTATGTTGAACCTCGACTGGACAGAGCCGAGTTTTTGCACTTTAAGAGGGCCGTTCGCTACCTTGTCGAATTTTACGGGGAATTTGCCCCCCAGCATCCTGGGGATTCCTCCAGTTCGAGAGTGATTTGGTATTGGTCGGGATTCAAGTTGGTTTTTTGGCGGAGTCCTTCGGCAATAAAACCGGCCAACAACTCCGTAGTCGTATTCTTTATCGGCAAAATAAGAGGATTTTCACAATTGTTTCGAAAAGAAAGCTCATGTTCGGAAAGAAGCGTCTTCTTTTCGAGCAAATCGAGGATTTCCCGTAAAGATTTTTCGACAACGTGAAAATCGACAATGTACCCGGCAGCGTTTAGCGGCCCGGAAATCCCGGCAACGACCCGGAACGTATGCTCATGGAGCGGCTCGTATTCGCCGGTTCCGTATCGAATCCCGTGCAAAGCAGTAAACTTTAAACTGGGCAAATTAAGTCGAATGGAAAACATTTCAAATGAGAAATGAGAAATGAGAAATGAGAAATGAGAAATGAGAAATGAGAAAATCCCATTTTCCCATGTTTTACAATTGCTGGTCGAGTACCGTTTCGAGTAATGCAGCGAGTTCCGGTTCGGTTTGTTGACCGGCCGTCCGGAAAACTTCCTGGCCGTCTTTCAGGAGAACCAACGTTGGGAGAGACTGGACCTTAAAATTTTGGGTGAGCCGCGGACTCATGTCGCAGTTGACTTTTGCGACGACCGCTTTCCCCTTGAACCGGGTTGCAACGCTTTCGATGGCCGGACTCATCGCTTGGCACGGGCCGCACCAATCGGCGTAAAAATCGACCAACACGATTCCCGAGGTGGTTTGCTCCTTGAAGGTTTGTTCGTTCAGATAAACAACATCCGATTCTTGCGATTTCTTTTCCGAAGGTTGATCTGCAACAGGAACCGTGAGAGCAAGAATCGTCAACAGGAAGCCAACGACAACCACCCCAACCACGATTCGCGGTACGAAACTGGATTGGAGAACGACGTTAGCCTCTTGAACATCGTCAAAGACAGCAGACGGCGGACGACCGGTAGCAGAATCCTGCCGTCTGCTGTCTGCCGTCTGTCGTCTGTCGTCTGTCGTCAGTTGTCTACCCATTGATCGCGTTTTTGAGAGTTGTTTCTTGTTGTACCCCGACAAAGCGGTTTGCGAGATTACCGTCCTTGAGCAAAATCAGGGTCGGAATGTTGGAGACGTCGAACTTGAGAGCAAGCCTTGGGAGGTTGTCCACGTTGACCTTGAGGATTTTCACTTTTTCGCCGAGTTCGGCTGCGAGTTTTTGCAAAATCGGCAGTTGGATTCGGCACGGTCCGCACCACGGAGCGAAAAAGTCGACCAGAGCCACACCGCCTTTCGTTGCATCCGTAAATTCTTCTTCTGATTGGATTTCTGTAAGTTCACTCATTGTTTTAATCGCTGTGAATACATGTTGAGCCGCCGCACCCTGTGCGACGAAACGCCCACTCCCACGCAATGATAGACGATTCGGAAAAAAAATCAAGCGTTTTGTGAAAACAATCACGGACTGACGGACTGACCCGAAGCCAAGAAGCCAAGATTCTTTCACTGCGACAATTGCAAAAAACAACGCATCAGGTAGAATTTTGCGAAGTTACACCTTTGCAGGGTGCGAATTAACAGTGGTTACACGTTTACGAAAGGAAATAACCGATGGATTTTCATAAATTGGTGCAAAGTTTACGGGAAACAAGCGGCGGAAAAATCGTGATGTTTGTTGCCGACGGAATCGGCGGACTGGCTTTGTCGCCCGGCGGACCGACCGAGTTGGAAGTGGCGAAAACACCGAACCTCGACGCCCTGGCCAAAATCGGCGTCTCCGGCATGTCTTATCCGATCAAGCCGGGAATCACTCCGGGAAGCGGACCGGGACACCTTGGCTTATTCGGTTACGATCCGCTCCAATACCCGATAGGACGCGGTGTTTTGGAAGCGTCCGGGATCGGGTTCGCCGTTGGACCAAACGACGTGGCGATCCGTTGCAATTTCTGTACGACCGACGCTGCCGGAAACATCACCGACCGCCGGGCCGGGCGAATTCCGTCCGAAGAAAGCGCAAAAGTCGTCGAATCCTTGAAGGCAATCAAGATTCCCGGCATTGAAGTTTTCGTCGAACCGGTCCAGGAACACCGTTTTTGCGTTGTGTTCCGGGGCGAAGGACTCGGCGGAAACGTGGCCGACACCGATCCGCAAAAAACCGGCGTTCCGGTGCTCGATCCGGTCGCTCTCGACGAAGCGAGCAAGAAAACCGCCCAAATTGCGAAGGAATTTCACACGCAAGCGGTCAAAATCCTGGCCGGTCAGCCGAAAGCGAACAACCATACGATGCGGGGATTCGCAACGAAACCATCGTTGCCGCTTTTCCCGGAGTTGTTCGGAGTAAAAGCCGTAGCAATTGCCGTTTACCCAATGTACAAGGGACTTGCCAGTCTCGTCGGAATGGAGGTCGTCGGTCATCCTCACACTTTGTCCGAAGAAATTGACGTGCTAAAGAGCATTTGGGAGGATTACGATTTCTTCTTTGTCCACTTCAAATACACCGATTCACGCGGCGAAGACGGCAATTTTGACGCCAAGGTCAAGATGATCGAGGAATTTGACTCGATGATCCTGCGAATCATGGAACTGAAGCCGGCCTGTTTGGTCGTTACCGGCGACCACAGCACCCCGGCCAAGATGGCGTCGCACAGCTTCCATCCGGTTCCGACGCTGATCGTTTCCGAACTGGCGCGGACTGACGCTTGCCAACAATTCGGAGAAACGGCGGCCAACAGCGGCGGACTCGGACATTTCGAAGCGATGTACCTCATGCCGCTCGCCCTGGCCCACGCCAACCGCCTTGGAAAATACGGGGCGTAAGGGGTACTTTGTCAGAAAAATGGTATAATCAACTCAAACCATAAACAAATGGCGGGATAAGTGGTTAGTGATGTGTGATGGTATTTCCTATGCCCGATGCCCTTAAATTTCAACACTTTTTCCCGTTTCATTAGCATTTCGTTTACACTTTGAGTAACCAATTTGGGTAAAAAATGATCATCGCCACTTTAATCAACGTTGCCACCGTACTATTGGGGGGCGTAATCGGTTTGCTATTCAGAGGAAAAATACCGAAAAACATCTCGGAAAACGTGATCCGGGCCATCGGGCTTGCCGTCTGCGTGATCGGTGTTACGGGAGCGGCCAAAGGAGACATCATGCTTTTGGTCACGTCGATGGCGTTGGGGACTTTCGTCGGCGAACTGCTCCATATCGAGGACGGCTTGAACCGGTTCGGCCTCTGGTTGCAGGAAAAACTCAGCCGCGACGACAATTCCACTTTCGCTGAAGGGTTCGTTACGGCGACGCTGCTGTTTTGCGTTGGCACCATGACGATTATCGGCTCCATTGAAAGCGGTTTGAACAATGACCAGACCATTATTAAGACCAAATCGGTTCTTGACGGGGTGTCGTCCATGTTCTTATCGTCCACCCTGGGCTTCGGTGTCTTGTTCTCGGCAGGCGTGATTCTCGTGTACCAGGGCGGTCTCGAATTTTTCGCCGGATACCTGAAGGATGTCTTAACGGAACCCTTGATTACCCAGGTTTCGGCGACCGGAAGCGTCATGATTCTCGGCATCGGCCTCAACATGACCCTCAAAGCCAAACTCCGGGTCGCCAACCTCCTGCCAGGGCTTGTAGTGGCGGCGGGGTATTATTGCCTGTTTTTACGTTAAGTAACTGTCAAAAAATAATATGCCCAAAATTATGGGGTAAGCGTTTTTTCGACCGGGATTTCAAGGAATTGTGGGCGTTATAATCGTACAATGGGTATTTTAAATTTTGACAGTTTCTAACTCAAAGTGTAAACGAAATGGTATTGAAACGGGAAAAAGTGTTGAAATTTAAGGGCATCGGGTATCGGGCATCGGGAATCGGAGGAAGTTTTTCACTTATCACCTATGCCCTATGCCCGATGCCCGATGCCCGATTCCCTATGCCCTCTACTGTTCTGAGGTCATAAGACTTTTTCCCCGGCAATCTCTTTTCCAATGGACAAACAAGAGTAAACTGGGAGCGTTCCCCATTTCTGTTTTACCCTTTAGCCTTTGAAATTTCCGTGAGTACAAATCCGCAAGACGTTTATCAGTTTGCCGGTGGTTATCCGGCTTCCGGACCAACAGGAACCCCGCCAGGTGGACCAAGCGGGGGAGGGTCATCAGGTGGGCCGGGCAATTTCGTGTATTATCCGGTTGCCATTGCGCCGCGGCGGCAGTCGTTTTTCATGTCGCTCTTTCTCTTTTGTTGCGGTCTGATCGCCGTCGCGTTTTTCGCATTCGTGCTCCTGAGCATCCTGCTTTCCCCGATCATCGCCGTCATGCACCCGGATTCGTTCTCGCTCAACGAAGGACGGCTCCCGGAAAAATACGTCTCCGGCAACAAAAACGCTCCCGATAAGGTCGCCATCCTCACAATTTCCGGAACGATTCTCGGTGGTGAAAACAGCTTCATCAAAAAGCAAATCGACTCGATTTCCAAAGACCAGCAAGTCAAAGTGGTCGTGCTAAGGATCGTTTCTCCCGGTGGAACGATTTCAGGAAGCGATTATTACTTGGAGCATCTTAAACGGATGAAAAACGAACGCGGTATCCCTGTGATCGTCAGCATGGGGTCTCTCGCCACCAGCGGCGGTTATTACGTCGCAATGGCCGGCGATATTCTCTTTGCCGAGCACACGACGATCACCGGTTCCATCGGCGTCATCGCCCCGATGTACAATTTGTCCGGGCTTTGTCAAAAAATCGGTATCAGTGCCGATCCTATCGTCAGCGGTCCGATGAAAGGAATGGGAAACATCACCAAGCCGATGAGTGAGGAAGAAAAGAAAATCTGGCAAGCGTTGATCGACGATAGTTTTGAGCGATTTAAACAGATTGTTCGGGAAGGGCGTCCTCAATTTGCGGCGAAACCGGAAGAACTTGACGAAATCGCAACCGGTCAGGTTTACACTGCCAATCAAGCACTCGACAATGGGTTAATCGACAAGATCGGATTCCTCGACGACGCGATAGAGGCCGCGATGTCTACTGTTGGTCTCAATGCGAACAATTGCAAAGTCGTCAAATATTCCAGCAGACAGAACTTGTTCGACGCGCTCCTCGAAAGTCGGTCGGAAGAAGCGTCCGTACAGGCAAGAATCCTCAATCTCCTGACAACGCCGCAACCGTATTACCTTATGCCGGGAACGTTGCCGGATTTTAAGGAAGAGGGCTTTTAAGCACACCGTGCCTCAATTTGAAGAGGTGCCAACTTACTCGATAACGCCAATTGTTCTTCCGACCAGCCTTCACGAATTTCCCCCCAAGGTTGCAAGTCTGTCCAAGCAGGAGAATCGCTCCGACCGAAAGGAGCAAGGTCGAACGCAATAAAAAATCGGGCATCATGGTTGTTCTCCTCTTGAATGAGCAGTAACTTATTTTCTCAAACCGTAAACAAATGGTGACTCAAAACAGCCAAGGGCATCGGGAATCGGGAATCGGGCATAGGTGATAAGTGAAAAACTTCCTCCAATTTCCAATTTCCAATCACAGTTTAACTCACATTTGACAAGGAGTCACCGGTTTTCATACAAACTTGTTAGCGGCCTGCCTGCTGCTTAGCCCCGGAAAATCAGGAGGATTGCAAAGTCCCTGGGAACGCAGGCTTCAAGCCTGCGCGAAGGTTGCGGAATGGAGTCTCTGCCCTGCGCAGGTAGGATGCCTACGAACTCACTGGCAGGCTGGAAGCCTGCGTTCCCAGGAAAAAAGCGACT
>CAZNVM010000353.1:0-4520 GCA_964576215.1 uncultured Planctomycetaceae bacterium | reverse complement strand
ATGCAAGGTTTTTCAGCAATCTGGTAAAAAAACAAACGCAAAACACTTGGCAATTAAAAATCACGCAAATCCTTTTACAACAATGGGTTACTTCGCTTGACAGTCAAGTCAGACTGCCAAGTTACTTAACGGCGTAGCGTGCCACAATAGACCGTAAACGAATTGGTTATGAAACCGGAGTCAACATTGTTGTCGGACCCGAACGCGGTCTGGTATATTCAGGTTCCGAACGGGCCGCAGTACGGACCGGCGACCGGGGCTGTCGTTGAAAATTGGATTAAAGAACGCCGTATTTCTCCGAAAATGCTCGTCTGGAAAGAAGGATGGAGCCAGTGGGTCGAAGCGGAAAACGCCTTTCCCGAACTTGCACGGCTGTTTTCCAATTCCTCAAGTCTCGATCTCCCGGCGTCGGCGAGAAACGAATCTTCGCCGCTGGAGATTTCCGCCGTTTCCCTGACACCACACATTCGGGAAAAGCTCAAAAAAAGGGAGAAAATTTCCCGGAATACGGTGATCCTGATCGTTTTGACCGGTATGATCGTCCTGCTGGGATTTCTGCTGTTTTGGATACTGGGAAACAGCCCGTAGCGATGAACGATAGCGGTGGAATTGGCCACACCCAATCAGAGCCGCGCACGAAGTAAGCGGTTTTCACGTTACCACCGGCAGCACCGCTTACTGCGTGCGCGGCTCTGATTGTGCGCGGCTCTGATTGGGTTTACACCCGCCTGAAACTTGTCGACGGATTGAAGACCTTGACAACTCGCGAGGGTTTGCATAGACTGAGGCATCGCGGTCGGATTACCCGCTCGCTGAAATGTCGTTTTTTTTAAGGAGTTCGAGGCACGGAGTACCGGCTAAAAAATGTCTCCTTGATTTTTGTTGTCCCCCATGCCGTTGAGGCTGTAGTGTCATGCCAGAACCTGTCGTTCTTAACCTGCGGTTGATCGCTCGCGATCTGAGTCTCCCCTTCGAAAAAGTCCAACCGGTCGTCAATCTGCTCGACGAAGGACATCCTGTTCCGTTCATTGCCCGGTATCGCAAAGATCAAACCGGCAATCTCGAAGAGGAGGAAATCCGGGCCATCCAGTCGGAACTTCAAACGCAACGTTCCCTGGCCGAGCGAAAACAGACGATTTTGCGTACCATCGAATCACTCGGCAAGCTGACGCCGGAACTCGAACAGAAAATTCGTGATGTGAAAAGTACGAAACGGCTCGAGGACCTCTATCTTCCGTACAAACCGAAACGGCAAACGCTTGCGTCTCTTGCAAAGTCCCGGGGACTGGAACCACTTGCACTGGAAATTCTCGACGCGAGTCCGAACATTGCCGACTTCGACCAACGGGTTTCCGAATTTATCAACGAAGACAAAGAGGTGAAAACGGCTGCCGACGCACTGCTTGGGGCCGGGCATATCATCAGCGAAATTTTCAGCGAAAAAATCGAACTCCGCTCCCAGATTCGGGAAATCGTGCAACGGACCGGCGTTTTGGCGACTCAAAAAATTTCCACGAAAAAGGAGGAAGCAGAATCAACCTCCGCAACGGAAAAAACGAAAAAACCTCGCCGACGAAGAGAAAGAAAGCCTAAAGAACAGACGGCAGAGCAGACGGCAGACGGCAGTCAGCAGACGGCAGAGCAGACGGTGGAAACTGTGATTGTGGAACCGGTTGTCGAAACACTTGCCGAGTCGGAGTTTCCCGACCACAGCGGCGCAGGCGGCGGAGAACCGGAGGAAGACGGCAGTCAGCAGACGGCAGACGGCAGGGAAGAAGTTGCGAGTGAAAATCATTCTCCCGAAGCACCGGAAAACGTGGAAAGCGTGGCAGAAGCTGGTGATCTGCCATCTGCCGTCTGCCATCTGCCGTCTGCCGAACCGGACTCCGATGTGGTAAGCCAGGAGTTTCAACAATGGAAAGATCGGCAAAAAGAGCAGGAAAAACCGGTCGTCAAATCGCAGAACCAAGTCAAAAAGAAAAAACAGACCGAGAAGAAAAAGGAAAAAGAAGGAGGCCGACCGAAGAGACAGGACAATTTTGAAAGACTGTTTCAGGACTATTTCAATTTTTCGCAGGAGGTTAAAAAACTCCAGCCGCACCGGGTTTTGGCAATCAATCGTGGGGAAAGAGCCAGGGTTCTTCGGGTTCGCCTTGACACCGATTTTGCCGCCGTCGATTCGGCGACGAAAGAAATTTGTGTACCGAAAGAGCATCCCCAGGCGGACTATCTGGCCGGTTGTGCCCGGGACGCCGTCGAACGTCTCATCATGCCGACGCTCGAACGGGAAGTTCACAACGACCTGACCGACAACGCCGAGAAACACGCCGTCAGAGTCTTTGCGAGAAATCTCCGGAACCTGCTGTTGCAGCCGCCGCTTCGCCGCAAAAAGGTTCTTGCGATGGATCCCGGTTTCAAACAAGGGTGTAAAATCGTCGCTCTGGACGAGTTCGGAAATGTTCTCGATCACGCGATCATTCATCTGACCAGCGGTTCGGAAAAACGGAGTGCCGCCGAAGCGAAAACCGTTGAACTGATCCAGAAATTCCAGATTCACGTCATCGCAATTGGCAACGGAACCGGTTGTCGGGAAACGGAGGAGTTTGTCTCAAAAATCATTGCGGACCATTTCACGGCGAAAGAGGGCGCGGAGGAACAGCCACCGTTTACCGACATCGCTTACGTTATCACCAACGAAGCCGGAGCAAGCGTTTATTCGGCCAGTCCGCTTGCGAAAGAGGAATTTCCGGATTACGACATTCTGCTTCGCGGTGCGATTTCCATCGGGCGACGGCTCCAGGACCCGCTCAACGAACTCGTCAAAGTCGAACCGGTCAGTCTCGGCGTCGGAATGTACCAGCATGATCTGAAAGCCAAGCATCTCCGGGATGCGCTGAACGACGTCGTCGAATCGTGCGTCAATTACGTCGGAGTGGATTTGAATACCGCAACGCCGGCAATTTTGAGATACGTTTCCGGCTTGAACCAGTTGACCGCCAAACGGGTTTACGAATATCGTGTGGAAAACGGCCCGTTCAAGACTCGGGAAGATTTGAAAAAAGTCCCGGGCCTCGGTGAAGTTGCTTTCACTCACTGCGCCGGTTTTTTACGAATTTCCGACGGTTCCAATCCGCTGGACGCCACATGGATTCACCCGGAAATGTACGACGCCGCAACGAAAATCCTCGAATTTCTCGGTTTTACCGTCGAGGATTTGCGGGTTCCGGAAAAAGTGAAGGAAATCGCCGCCAAATCCAAAACGGTCGATTGTGCCGCACAGTCCGAAAAACTTGGGATCGGTCCGCATACGATTTACGATATTCTCGGTCAATTGGCCAAGCCGGGCCGCGACCCACGTGAAGAGTTGCCGCCGCCGATCTTCAAGAAAGGTATCCTTAAAATGGAGGATATCCAACCGGACATGGAGCTGAGCGGAACGATTCTCAACGTCGTCGATTTCGGAGCGTTTGTTGATATCGGATTGCATGAATCCGGTTTGATCCACATCAGTCACTTGGCCGACCGTTACGTCAAAGACGCACACGATCACGTTTCCGCTGGCGACGTTGTTCGAGTTTGGGTCGTTTCGGCGGACCGGGAGCGTGGCCGGATTTCTCTGACGATGATCCCGCCGGGAACGCAAAAAAGTTTCGAGACGCGACAAGACCGGGGCGGAGGCGGACACAGGCCGCGTCGGGATCGGGAGGGGGGCGGCGAGCAAAAACCGCACGAAAACCGGTCCAAAGACTCACGGGACAAGCCGAAAGAAGGCGGTCGCCGCGAATTTTCCGGCGACAAGCGGGATCGGGACAAAGGCCGGGACGGCGGTCGGGGCCGGGGAGGGGGAGGACGATACGACGGAAAACCAAAATCTTACGTTTCCGCTCCGCAGGAAAAGGTGCTTGCTCCGATTTCAGAGAACATGAAGAAAGGCAAGGAACCGTTGCGTAGTTTCGGCGATCTTGCTCAATTGTTTGGCCGGGTTCAGGTCGTCGATCCCGCGGAAGAAAAGCGGAAGAAAAAAGAGGAGCAAAAAGCCAGACGGGCCGAAGTAAAGCAGGAGCAAAGTACGGAAACGCCGGAACAGGAGGAAAGTGTATGATTCTCGGACAAAAACCGGGATAGAACGTAACGCAACGAGCTTTGTTGACTCACACGGCTAAGGGCGCGAGCGAGCACCCGTTTACCCTGAAGACAAGGGACGAATGAGGGCAGTACCAAGCCGAATTCACCACTACCAAATAGCCGGACTCCCTTCTTACTTTGCCGATTAGCGAAATTTTTCCGATTTTTCCCTTGTTTTTTTTTCGGTTCTGATTATAATGGAGCTGATGGTGGTGCGTCCTCGGAGCGTTTCCGGGGGATGAACGTTTGGCCGCCGCACCCTGTGCGGCGCATCGAGAAACCATTACACATTTTTCTCCGGCGACCGGAAGAAAGGACTTTTTTTATGACCATGAAAGACTCAAACCCTGTTAAACTGGGGGGGGGGGGGGGTATAGGGCAAATGCATATGTGTT
>CAZNVM010000352.1:0-3454 GCA_964576215.1 uncultured Planctomycetaceae bacterium | reverse complement strand
ATGCAAGGTTTTTCAGCAATCTGGTAAAAAAACAAACGCAAAACACTTGGCAATTAAAAATCACGCAAATCCTTTTACAACAATGGGTTACTTCGCTTGACAGTCAAGTCAGACTGCCAAGTTACTTAACGGCGTAGCGTGGCATCGTTGATGGTGCTGCCGTCCTGGCTCCAGAGCTGTCCGCCATTGACCGTTGCATCGATGATGCCGCCGTAATTATCGAGCCTTCCGCCATTGACCGTTGCGTTGGCGATGGTCATGCCACCTATGTTGTTGAACGTCCCGCCATAGTTAACGATTACAGTCCCCAGTGTTCCAACTTTTCCCTGAGTTATTGCATACATTAACTCGTTACTGTCAAAGTTCGTCTTCACGTCGAGGAGGTTGAGCGTGCCGATGGTGCCGTAATAGATGACTCCGAAGTCCTCGTTACCGGGGGCACTGCGTGGTGGTGATTGTCCAAAGTACGTGCCGCTAATGTAGGTTAATTCATCAATCCGACCCGAATTACCAACAATACCGCCATTGAGTGTTACGTTGTTGAAAGTACCGTATCCCCATCGAACTGAACGCACGTTTTCGACGCATCCTCCAAAATTGACCGTTGCATTGGTGACAATGGCGTAGTTTTCGAACAGCCCGCCATTGACTGTTACACTGGCGATTGTACCTATGCTAGAGATTATCACAGGACCTGTAGGCCCCCCGCTGCCGGTACATCCATTGGTGAGAAATCCGCCATTGACCGTTGCGCTAGTGATCGCGCCGAAATTTTGGAGAACCCCGCCATTGACCGCAGCGTTGATAATCGTGCCTCGTCTATCGTTGTAGAGACCGAGGAGGGATTCGGATGGAAAGTAACGGTCATAGCGATTGTTGGGGTTGTAAAAGTCAGGCCCACTGCCATTGACCGTTGCATTGGTGATTGGCATGTTGGAGACGATCGCCTCAAAAAACAAAGTCCCGTCAATCCAGATTTCTGTAGTATTTTGCGCCGAAGCAATCGTCGGCAAAATCGCCAATAAGGCGGCAAGAGCGAGGAGGCATAAAAATCTTCTCATCATTTTGTTTTTTGTACGCATTAATTTACGTGGGTTAGGGTTGCACCGGCGAAAGGTTCACGGAGCTGCAATCGTGAGATTGCGATTCAAAACGATCCAAAGAGCCGGGGATGTAGCGCAGCGCAATCCCCGGATGGACCCGCTCTCCGCTGTCGCCCGGGGATTGCGCTGCGCTACATCCCCGGCCCTTTTTTTTATTTCGCGCAATCTTACGATTGCGTCTCCGTTCGCTTTTCCGAAAAATGTTGAGTGCGCAAGCAAGAATCGCTCAAGATTGCAAGAAACAGGAGCGGTGCGTTCAAAAGATAGGTTCCTTCCCGCGGTCGAATGCGGTGTAACGCGGTTTTGAAATGAAAACAACGTTGCCGAAGATTGCCTATAGGCTATGCGCAGACGCTCCCTTACGGAAGCACGCCACATTCATAGCCTAAAGGTCATCTTCACTCTGCAAAAGCAGTTTCGACCGTGAAGCCAACCTATCCGTCTTGCGACGGCTTTTGAATTGCTGACGAACCCTAAATTGTTACCGAACACGTTGTTCGGACGTTCTTATTGTCAAACCCGGCAACACGCCGGGGGTTTTCGGTACTCTTCCTGTGGAAAACAGAAAGAACACCAAGCTACTCCATTATCGTTTATTTCGAGAAAAAAGTCAATAAGCAAAAACGAAAAATTTTGCCCTTTTTGCCAAGAGGTTTTTTCAAAATTTCTCACTTTACCCACGCTTCGAGGTACCGGGCGAGTTGGTGTACGTCGCTTCCGACTTTGATCGGGCGTTCGTAAGCCCGGAGTTTGCTGAAGTCGATCAGGTCTTCGAACGCCGGATACGAAAGATCAAGCGTTCCGCCGACGGAAATCATCACGCCGTTCAGCCCCTGCTCGGCAAGAGCACGGTACGCTCCGACGCCGATCTGACTGCCCAAAATCACGTCAAACGCCGTCGGAATTCCACAGCGGACCTCGTACCCGAACTGCAAGCCGTTCATCTTTTTCGACTTGCCGGTCCGCTTTTTGTACTCCTCGGAAATCAAGCGACCAAGCCGACTGCTGTATTTCAACTGCGACACCGGGAAATGCCCGAAAGAATCCGGTTTCAGCGTCCGGTACTCGTCGTCGGAAAGGCACATCTTCATCTCCGAAAGCGGCAAAAACTCGGCCAGCCCTTCCGAGACGACCGCAACAAAGCTCGCTTTCCCCTCTTTTTCACGGGCCAAAACCAGGTCCACGCAGCGGTCCACGAGTTTTTGCAGGTCCACGATTTTCCGCATAAGCGGTTTGCCGTCGTCGCCGCTAACGACTTTGCCGGTTTCGGGATCGACGGTTTCTTCGGTACTCAACCACTGTTCGGGAATGTCTTCCAAACCGACAACGGCACTCGCTTCCCCGGCAACGGCAGCCCCATAAGCGAGCCAAGCCGCTTTGCGACCCATCACCTGGGCAATATAACCGGTTCCGGACGCTTCCGAGTCCGCCAACAGATTGCGTACTTGCATCGCAAGCGTTTCGACGGCGGTAAAGTAACCGAACGTGAAATCAATCCCCTGGTAGTCGTTGTCAATCGTTTTCGGCAGGTGAACGACCCGAATCCGCTTCATTTCTTCCGGCAACGTGTCCTGGTAGAGTTTGAACTTCGCCGCGGTGGTCAGCGTATCGTCGCCGCCAATGGAGATTAAAGCGTCAATTCCAAGCGAGCAAAGCGCGTCGTAAACGGTTTTCAACGGAGCGGTCTTTTCCGGATTGTCCAAATCGGCGGGCACTTTGAGCATTTTGCCGGGATTGGCACGAGCGGTTCCGATGCAGATTCCCTGCCGGGTCCGGAGTCCTTCGTCGAGATTTTTGTCGAGCCGGATGTAGTCCACTCCTTCCTGGAATTTCTTGCCTTCGGTGTAGGAAACGAGCGAAGAGTAACCATGTTTCATACCGTAAACTTCGATTCCTGCACGGGCAAAGCAAATCGCGGCACTGCCGATCACGGCGTTGGCGGATGGGGCAGGTCCACCGGAAAAAAGAATAGCGACGCGCTTGAGGTCGGTTTTGGGAAGTTTTGGACTTGAAAGGGGTAGCGGCATGACAATCTCCTCGGTGTGGATGAAGGCGGAAAAAATAGACCAACGTTTCGGCGAATTTTACTCGAAAAAAGCAACTTGACAATCCTCCTCATTCCCGGAACAGGAGGATTGCAAAGTTCTTGGGAACGCAGGCTTCCAGCCTGCGCGAAGGTTGCGGAATGGAGTCTCCGCTCTGCGCAGGTAGGATGCCTACGAACTCACTGGCAGGCTGGAAGCCTGCGTTCCCAGGAAAAAAGCGACTTGACAATCCTCCTCATTCCCGGAATGCGAACTCGCAGGGGGTTGGTTGCCCTCGTCGTAATTTCCCATAGAATCACAGTTTCG
>CAZNVM010000351.1:0-5091 GCA_964576215.1 uncultured Planctomycetaceae bacterium | reverse complement strand
TATCGGAATAGCGAATGGGCGGCATAAGGAGCAATGGGCGATTGAAACGAAAGCGGCTCGACGCTCGAACCGACAACCCGCCCATTATCCTATGACCACGAATTTACACAACAACGTGGTTCGTGGAGCAGATACGAGAAATACGCCAACCAAAGGGCGGAGATCGATAACAGTAAGCAGATTGCCGAGGCGATCTCCGACCGTATGGCCGAAAGCGGTACCTACCGAGGTCTGATTAGCGAGAACGTGGGCGGTAAGGATTCGCTGAAGGGTACTTGGGAACGGATACAGGCCGCCGCGTTCGGGCATGTTACGGACCCCGCCGCCGATGCAACGATTACAATGGACCGTAATATGCAATTGCAACACGCGAATCTAATGACGTTCCTAACTACCTCTATGCCGCAACTGATCCAGGCTACGCAACAGCGGGCGATGATGCCGCAGGGCCGTAACGAGTACGTAACCAACAATTATAATCGCCCGACCGGGCTGGCGGCCGGCGCGAACCGGAACTATTGAAAACAGCCGTCTGCCGTCTGCCGTCTTTCCCGTAGTACCGTGTACCGGTGGTCTTGTTTTTCCATTTTTCGTTTGCTAGAATCATGGGGTCAGACGGCAGAGAGCATAGAGTTGTAATTCGTAATTCGTAATTAAAATCACTAATCATTTATCATGTCCCGCTATATCAATCCTTATACTGATTTTGGTTTTAAGCGTCTTTTCGGTGAAGAAGCGAACAAAGACCTTTTAATCGACTTTTTGAATGCGTTTTTACCGGAACACCATCGGATTGCGACGTTGGACTTTCGCAACACGGAGCAACTTGGTGTCGTTACTGCGGATCGGAGCGCGGTTTACGATGTCTATTGTACAGCGGAGAGCGGGGAACATTTCATTGTTGAAATGCAAAAAGCAGCCCAGCTATGGTTCAAAGATCGGGCGTTGTTTTATGCCTCTTTTCCGATCCGGGACCAGGCACCAAAAGGGATGGTCGATGGTGTGGTTTGGGACTATCGATTGCAACCGGTTTATCTCATTGCGATTCTCGGTTTTGAGTATGATGAAAATGAGGAACGTCGGAAATTGGAACGGATCGTAAAACTCAAAGATCAGGATGGGGACGTGTTTTACGATAAATTGGAGTTTCGTTTTCTCCAGATGCCTCTTTTCACCAAGACGGAATCGGAGTTGGAAACCCAAAAGGACAAATGGTACTATTTTTTGAAGCACTTGCCGAGTCTTGAGAAAATCCCGGAGATTCTCCGTGAACCGGTCTTTGAGCGGGCTTTCGAGACAGCGGAGATTGCGGCCATGAGCAAGGACGAAGTTTTCGCGTATGAAGCGAGTCTCAAAACGATTCGGGATAACTTCTCCGCATTGAAAACGGCGGAAGCAAAAGGTGAAGCCGGAGGGATAGCCAAAGTTGCCCGTAATATGAAAAATGAAGGTTTTGATTCGGACGTAATCGCTAGAATGACGGGTCTTTCCCTTGAGGAAATCGACCAATTGAAGTCTGAAAAATGAGTCGATTTCATTGTGGAAATCATTGACTTTTTCGGCATATACTATTTGAAATTGACCGCATTGAATTAAGGGGGGCACAATGAAGTTTTTTGGTGAAAACGTCGGTAAACCGTACAAGGAAATCTCCTTGACGATAACCCATGAGAGCGAAAAAACGCTATCCGGTTTTTTACAGTTTTGGGGGTATCACGTCAACGGGTTCAATGACGAACACCATTGCCAAAAATGCCTGATCGGTTCACGGGAGCGTTTGATCAACCGGCAAATGCTTACGGAGGCGGCAGACGACAGACGACAGGCGGCAGACGACAGACGACAGGGACGCAGTAGCCGCTACGCAGACTACAGATAGCAGACTACAGATTATTCCTGACGCCTGCCGCCTGCCGTCTGTCGTCTGCACCATGCCCTACAAAATCACATTGACCGGGAACTTTTTCTATATTTGTGGTGTTGTCGATTTTAAAGTATTTACACACCAGGAATATATGATACGCAACTTTCACTTGCCGGTCCGTTGGAAGGAGGGGGAGACGGTTCGGGCGGAAACGTACAACGGTTTTGTTTTCACCATCGAAAACGCCGAGCGAATCCCGATCAGTGACGCGGTTGCCAAAGAACGGTATTATCATCTCGGCTACAATTACTGGAGTTGTCGGAATTTCCAGTTTGGAGCGCAGATGTACTTGAATCAAGATCAAAACAATGATTGAAATAACCTGTCACACTGCCGATAAACTCCCGCTTGATGAAATCACGGAATTTCAGGGCGATCTGAAGAAACGGACCTCGAAGGATACGGAGAAAATCATCGAATCCATTTATGATAATGGGTTTTCATTTCCGTTCTTTATCTGGAAAAAAGAGGACACGAATTTCTGTTTAGACGGACACGGTCGGCTCGGTGCATTGAATGAAATGCGTACTCGCGGCGAAACGATCCCCGATTTACCGGTCGTCTATGTTGATGCGGACGATGAGCGGGAGGCGCGAATCAAGTTGCTCCAGATCAATTCGCAGTATGGGCGAATCGATCCCGACGCACTCGAAAGTTTTATCGGTAACTTCGATATTGATTTTTCAAAGTTCCAACTGCTTGATCTGGCGAAATCGTCATTTATCTTTGAACCATCGACGACGGAAAAGCGTGAAGTTATCAATATTTTCGGACATAAGATACCATGTTCGCACCAAGAGCGGCAACAGGTAGTGGATTACTTGCATGAGTATAATACCAAACATCGAAGCTATCTTGGCGTCATTTCCCGGTTGTTTGGAACGGAAAACAGCGTCGAATATGGGACGTTTGTGGAAAACGTCGATATAGACACCATTGCCGGGGCGGATTACAACCCGCGCGAGATCGAAAAAAAAAAGATACTAACACTTGCCGAAAGTATTGAATACTGCGGGTTTTGTCGGCCGGTGATGCGTTTAGCGGCAAGCATGTCGGATTTACGACGGCGATGCCGGACAAGGATGGTATTACCGGGACGATGGGGAGTCACGGAAAATGGTTCTTTCAAAAGTTTCATAGCCGCGACGAGTTACGTGATTTATGCAAGCAAAACGGGATGGAGATCGTTTCGTTTGCTTCAAACTCGAAGGTGATCGCGTATTGCAAAAAGGTGGCGGAATTACCGGCTTGTGAAGTCCGGGAATCGATTTTCAACGAGTTCAATATGGCCTATTCCGACACAGAGCAATACGATCATGCCGAGAGTGTTTGGCAGGTGTTGTTGGGCTATTACACGGAACGCGCTGCGTAGCGGGTATTCCCTGTCGCTTGAAAAGAGCCGGTTTGATCGGAAAAACAAGGATAAAATCAGGGGGCTTTACTTTTGAATGGAAATTGCCGAAAATAGGAAAGAGAAAGGAACCCAAAGCAATGAACAAAAAAATTCGACGGATTTACGTGGATGCTTCCGCCGTCGGCGGTGCGTTCAATGACAGGACTGCCGAGCAGACGAGGCCATTTTGGGAAGCTGTCCACAGAGGCGAGATCATCGTCATTTTATCGGATGTACTGAAAAACGAAGTCGATCCGGCTCCGCAGTGCGTTCGTGACTTTTTTACCACTTTGCAGGATTCCCTGGTAGAGTGGGTCGTTTCAACTGGAGAATCCAACTCATTGGCCGAAAGGTACGTTGCCGAAAACGTTGTCGGGCCTACAAGCCTTGATGATTGCAGGCATATTGCTCTTGCGACAATTGCTAATGCCGACGTGCTTGTTAGTTGGAATTTTAAACATATCGTCAATTTGTCTCGAATTCAGGGTTACAACGGTGTCAATCTGAAAATGGGATACGCTCAAATTGAAATCCGAACTCCAGAGGAGGTGATCCATGCAGAAATATGAATGGCCAGACCCAATTCCCGGCTATGATCCCGTGCAATGTAAACGGGAGGCTCACGCCAGAATTCGGCGTGAAACTGAGGGAATGACAAATGAAGAAGTCTTGGAGTATTTTCGACGTGGGGCCGCTCGTTTCGATGCGTATGTAGCGCAACGGCGAGCGGAGCGCGATATGAAAATGGGATACGCCCAAATTGAAATCAGAACTCCAGAGGAGGTGGTCCATGTTGAAACATGAAACAACTTTTACTTGGTCGGAACCGATCCACGGTTTTGATCTTATGAAGTGGAAAAATGAGGTCCAAACTCGGATTTATGAAGAAACAAAGGATTTGACTACCGGGGAACTCATTGAATACTTTCGACAAGCCGGCGAGCGGGCGGACCAACGGCGAGCGGATCGCGCTAAGCAGGTCTGTGAAAGGTGAAAATCCCGCCACGTGGCGGGATTTTGTCCCTTCAAGAAACAGAAATCAAAGATTCCAAACAGAAAAACCCCGCCACGGCGGCGGGATCGGGCGATTGCCGGTGGGACCATTTTGCCGACGTCAACAAAATGGTCAACTTTCCAGATACAGGGCGTCTAAACCGAAAAACAGACGGAGGAGTCCCCCATTTTGAAAATCCCACTTGCAAACGTTGAAATCCGTTGCATACTGGTAGGTAGTCCGTTTGGCGTCCGTAGGCGGAACGGAATCGCTGTTTTTCCTCCCTTCCATTGAATCAAGATATGGGCCGTCAACGAAAAGAGATTGATACGTCAACGTATGCTTGTGCATTTTCAGCAATATATAATAACATCCGCAAAAAATAAATGAGGAAACAATAAATGATAACCAGAATTTAGGCATCCGCGTCAAAAAGCGAGAGTTTGCTAGCATGGTCCAAAATTTTCGTAAGGGTCAGTAAACGTACGTTTACGGTGCCAGGGGTGAGTAACTGTCAAAAAATAATATGCCCCAAATTATGGGGTAAGCGTTTTTTCGACCGGGATTTCAAGGAATTGTGGGCGTTATAATCGTACAATGGGTATTTTAAATTTTGACAGTTTCTGATGAAACGCAGCCTTTGCGTTGAGTTCGGACGTGCCGCTGGAAAATGTCATCCAAAAATTCCGGGCAAAGGACATTTTCAAGCAGGACTCTGGCCATGACGGTAACGGGAGCATTTTGAGCAACCCGATTGAGTAATTCATTTTGAAACATGCA